>JAPYUM010000006.1:23008-86401 GCA_029940535.1 Vicinamibacterales bacterium | reverse complement strand
GGTGAAGTTTTCGACCTGCGCCCAGGCGGACATGGAGGTCGCGACTACGAACGTGGCACAAGCAAACAGCGTGCGAACCTTGGACGACATGTGGACCTCCTACTGGCCGGCCTCTTCCTGCCGGGCGCCGCCGAGCGCGTTCGGCACCGAATAGTTGCCCTCGTGGCACGCATACTCGAACTGCAGATACTCGTCGTCGCGGTTGAACGGGAACGCCGCGGTCCAGGGCGCGGTGTAGGTGTCTTCGTCGTTCATCGTGACCGAGTACCGGATTTCATCGGGACCGACAACGGTGAACCGCTCGACCATGTGCTGCTTCTCAGACTGTCTCGACCGTGTCCCCGCCGTCGGGCCACGGATGTTCTTGACCGCCTTGAAGTTGGTCGACTCGACGATCAGCGTGTTGCCTTCCCAGCGCCCGCGCGGATCGCCTTCCCATTGCTTCACCTTGGTGTCGGCGTGCGGGACGTCGATCGGAATGATTCGGACGTTGTGGATCATTTCGCTGTGAATCGTGACGTAACCGGGCGACTGCAGAATGAGGGTGCCGTTGTTGTATTCGGTGGGCATCATCATGCCGAGCACGCCCCGAGAGATACAACGGTCGCCCGATTCCATGTTCCCCGCCTGATCGTGCAGTTCGGCCAGGTTCATCGCCACCGACTCCCGGGCGTTGGCGGTCCGTTGGGGAATGCGACCGTTGGGCGGGTCGACGATAATCGACGCTTGGCCGATGTCGTCTGGCGTCTCCCAGTACCAGTCGAACCAGTAGGTACCGTAGCCGCCGACCCCGCGCGAGTTCTCGTGGCCCTTCCACTCAGACCCAGCGATCCGCCCCTCGCCGCGCGCCTGGGCACGAGCCTGCAGTTCCTCCGCCGACAGTTCCTTCCCGGCCAGTTCCTCTGGTAGTTCGAGCGGCGTGAACATCGCCCTCGAGTTGTTCCACATCCCAGTGATGTTGGGTTGGCCGTCGGCCAGCCTCGTGGGCGTGTAGTCCGCGGCGTTCTGCGCCACAGCCGGCCCCGCGAGGGTGGCCACCATCCCGCTGACGAGGACACCGGAAGCGAATGCTGAACGAGTCATCGTTTCTCCTTGTTGTTGCCGCAGGAACACGTTCGACCACCGGTGGCCTCTCGAAGCCGACAATAGCATGCCGCACCCAACTATTCCGGCGGCAACCGATACGCCAGCAACTGACCGGACTCGCCGCTCCCGCTGACCGCGACCACGATGTATTGAACGCCATCGAGCACGTAGGTCATCGGGGATCCCGTTTGCGGCGCGGGCATGTAGACCTCGCCGACCTCCGACCCGGTCATCTTGTCGTAGGCCCGCAACATCGCGCCGCGCGCCCCGGACGGCGTCGTGAACATCCCGCCCTCGCCGGCGATGACCAGCGTCTTCGTGTTGAGCGTGCCGATACGCCCGACCCGACCCGTGCGCGGCACCTCCACACCCTGGAGCCGCGGGTGGTTCCGAATGTTGTCCGGCGTCGCCCCGTGCGGTACCTGCCAGAGAATCTCCCCACGGTTGAGGTCGATGGCCGTGATCCGTCCCCATGGTGGCTTGATGATCGGGATCCCGTCAATCGTGAGCGCGGCGTCCCGGGCGGTGACCTCAGACGTCCGACCGCGGATGAAATCCATGTCGGATCGCTCCGGGTCGTTGATCAGCCCCAGCGACACTACCTGGGTGTAGGTATACAGATAGATGATGCCAGTCTCCGGATCGAGCGACCCGCCGGGCCAGTTGGTTCCTCCTGCCTGGGACGGCAGCATCAGGGTGCCCCAGGGGCCCTCCGGCACCGAGACCGTGGGCGGCGTAAAGATCGGACCGACCCGATAATTCGACGCGATCTGCTCCGCCTCGGCCCGGAGCTCTGGGGTGAAATCGATCAGGTCGTCGAGACCCACGCCCTGGCGGTCGTAGGCCGGTGGCCTGGTCGGATACGGCTGCGTGAGCGCAAGCAACTCGCCCGGCACGGTCGACGCTTCGACCGCCCGTTCCTCGATCGGCCAGACGGGCTCGCCGGTCTCGCGGTCGAACACATACAGCCAGGTCTGCTTGCTGGGCTGTGCAATCGCCTTGATCTCCCGTCCGTCGACGGTGATGTCGACCAGGATCGGCGCACATGGCAGGTCCCAGTCCCAGACATCGTGATGGATGAACTGGTAGTACCAGAGCCGCTCGCCGGTCTCGATGTCCACCGCCACCAGGCTGTCGGAGAACAAGTTGTCGCCATGCCGGTGGCCCCCGTAGTAGTCGTTGGTCGGCATCTCGGTCGCGAAGTAGGCGATGCCCAGTTCCGCGTCCACCGTCATCTGCCCCCAGACGCCGGCGTTGCCTGTGTAGCGCCAGGACCCATTGAGCCACGTGTCATTGCCGAACTCGTCACCACCCGGAATGGTGTGAAAAATCCACTTGCGCTCGCCAGTAGCGGCGTCGAAACCGCGCACGTGGCCCTTCACATTCTCCATCGACTCTGGCGCACTCCCCGGCAAGTGCGCGGCGCCGATCAGAATGGTGTCGCCCACGACGAGCGGCGCGGCGTGGAGACCGACCTCCCCGGTGACCAGGTCGATGTCCTGATCCATGTTCAGTTTCAGATCGACGATTCCGTCAGTGCCGAAACCCGCAATCCGTTGCCCGGTGGCCGCGCTGAGCGCGAGTAACTGGTACCCCGGCGTGACGTAGAGGATCTGGCCGGCCCCGCCGTCGTCTCGATAGGCCAGGCCACGCCCTGACAGACGACGCGGCGCCGCCGAGCCGCGCTCGGCCTCATCCAGACGATGCATCCAGAGCAACTCGCCGGTCGCGGCGTCGGCCGCAATCACCGCCCGCCGGGAACCGACCGTGGAGTACAACACGCCGCCGACCATCAACGGTGTCGACTGGAGATTGAACTCCGGCTCTGGGCCAAAGTTGTCTGTCCGCAGGCTCCAGGCCAGCTCGAGGTCGCTGAAGTTGTCGGCCGTGATCTGGTCGGCGGGGGAATACCGGGTACTGGCCAGATCGCCACCATAGGTCCGCCACTCGAGGTCACCGCCCGGCTGTGCCTGAGCGGGCGCGACCGCGATGACGACAACGCAGAGAAGCCAACCGATCCGCTTGCGTAACATAGATTCCCCTTTTCGCTGCCCGTGGCCGAGTCACACCGCCCGCGGGCTGCCCTTGATGCGAAGGCCCTCGTCCTGAATCGTCCGGTTCAACAGACTGGCGCACGCATACACCGTACGCAGCGTCGGCACCTCGACCCCGGTAATGTCGGCGAGCTCCACCACCACGCCCAGCATGCCATCGATCTCGAGCGGCTTCCCAACCTCGACGTCCTGGAGCATCGAGGTCTTGTGCTTCCCGACACTCTCGGCGCCGGCGATTCGCCGCTCCATCGGCACGCGAAAGCTGGCGCCCAGGCGCTCGGCAATCACCTGGGCCTCGGTCATCATCGTCGCCGCCAGCGCCCGTGACAGTGGGAACTGACAGATGTCGACGAGCGTCGCGTGGGTCAACGCGCTGATCGGGTTGAAGGACAGATTGCCCCACAGCTTCAGCCAGATCTCGGACCGGATGTCGTCCAGCACGCGGGCCTTGAACCCACCGCCCTCGAACAGGGCGGACACCATGGCCACGCGCTTGGACGCGCTGCCGTCGAGCTCACCAACCGGAAACCGGTTGCCTTCGATGTGCTTGATCACGCCGGGCTCGGCGATGGTCGCGGCCGGATAAGCGATGCAGCCGACCACCTGATTCGGGTCGATGGCGTTGAACAGCACGCCACCCGGATCGACGGTCTCCACGACACGGTCGGCATACGGACCGCCCAGCTTTTGGAAGTACCACCAGGGAATCCCGTTCTGTAGCGTCACGAGCACCGTCTCGGGCCCCACGATCGACGGCAGATCCTCGACGACCGCCGAAATCTGGTGCGCCTTGAGTGCCAGCAGGACCACGTCCTGCCGCCCCAGATCGGGAATCCGGTCGGTCGCGGTCAAATTGGTCGCGACCAGTTCCTGCTCCGCTTCCACCAACGTCAAGCCGTGGGACCGGATGGCGGCCAGATGCGGACCGCGGGCGATCGCCGATACGTCATGCCCGGCGTGCGCCAGCCGCACTGCCACATACCCACCGATGGCTCCCGCCCCTACGACACAGACTTTCATGGACCTCCTGGGCGGGTCTGAAGACCCGCGACTACGAAACCGATTGGCTACACCGCGCCGTCGGCCTTCGCGACGGCAATCGCGGCCGCATCCATCCCCAACACGCCGCCGAGAATTTCATCCGTGTGTTCGCCGAGCAGGGGCGAGCGCTGGACGTCGGCGGGTGAATCTGACAGTTTGATCGGGTTGCCGACACTCAGGTACGACCCGCGGGTCGGGTGTTCAACCTCGACGATGGTCCCGGTCTCCCGCAACGACGCTTCCTGCGACAATTCCTTCATCGAGAGCACCGGCCCACACGGCACGTTGAGTGGATTCAAGATCGCCATGACCTCGAATTTCTCCTTCGTCTGGGTCCACTTCTCGATCTCGTCGAACATCACGTCGATCTTCGACAACCGTGCTTTCGGAGTATTCCACTCCGGGTCGTCCAGCCAGTCCGCGTGTCCGACCGCCTTCGCGAGTCCCGCGAACGCCGCCGCCTGCGCAATGACATAGATGTAGGCGTCGGGATCGTGCTCCCACCCCTTGCACTTGACGATCCATCCCGGCTGGCCGCCACCGGACGCGTTGCCGGCCCGTGGTGTCGCCTCACCGAATGTCCCGTTCGGATACTGGGGATATTCGGTCAGCGGTCCGTGCGCCAGACGCTGTTGGTCTCGCAGTTTCACGCGACACAGGTTCAGCACCCCGTCCTGCATGGCACACACGACCTTCTGGCCTCGACCGCTTTTCTCGCGGTGAAACAGCGCCGTCACGATGCCCAGCGCCAGATGCAGGCCAGTCCCGCTGTCGCCGATCTGGGCGCCGGTCACTACCGGCGGACCATCAGGAAACCCGGTGGTGCTGGCGCCGCCACCCGTGCATTGGGCCACGTTCTCGTAGACCTTGCAGTCTTCGTACGGACCAGGTCCGAACCCTTTGATCGAGGCATAGATGATCCGAGGATTGATCTCTTGAATTCGCTCCCAGGAAAACCCCATCCGGTCGAGCGCACCGGGAGCGAAGTTCTCCGCCAGCACATCGCACTCCTGGATCAGTCTGGTGAAGATCGCCTTGCCGCTCTCGTGCTTCGTGTTCAGCGTGATGCTGCGCTTGTTGTGATTCAGCATCGTGAAGTACAGGCTGTCGACGTCCGGGATATCCCGTAGCTGACTGCGGGTCGCGTCGCCCTTGCCCGGGCGCTCGACCTTGATGACGTCGGCACCGAACCAGGCGAGTAGCTGCGTGCAGGTGGGGCCCGACTGCACGTGGGTCATGTCGAGTATCCGTACTCCCTCAAGGGCTTTCATCGCGTTCTCCGTAGAATGGTCGTCGTCGTGTGCGCAGGGCAACCACACATTATCGCACCGGAGCGGTGGGATACGACATTCGCCCGGCAGTAGAATGAGCAGCACCATGACATCCATGCGCGCAACGACCACCCTGCTCGCAGTAACCGCGATGGGCACGGCGTCGCTGGCGAACGCGGGTCAGACGGAGACGGCCGAGGCCGTGCGGGTCGAGCGGCTCGTCGAGGCCCCGATCATCCGACCGAACATGGACGCGTCCATGGGCAGCAACATCGCCGGCCCGTCGCTGATCAGGGTACCGGACTGGGTCGAGGCGCCACTGGGACGGTATTACCTGTACTTCGCGGATCATCGCGGAACCTACATCAGGTTGGCGTATGCGGACGCGTTGCGTGGTCCCTGGACCACGCACGAACCGGGCACGCTGCAACTCGACCAGTCGCACTTTCCCACGACCTGTCCGCCCTGCGCGCCACCAGGCGCCTATGTGCACGTGGCGTCACCCGAGGTGCGGATCGACGACGCGCGCCGTCAGATCGTCATGTATGTCCATGGCCGAGACGCCGGACGTCAGGTCACCCGGGCCGCCGTCTCCGACGATGGCATCCAGTTCGAAGGGCGGCCCGAGATTTTGGGTCGACCGTACTTCCGGACCTTCCGTTACGACAACTTCGTGTACGCCCTGGCGATGCCGGGTGTGCTGTATCGGTCGCGCGACGGGCTGACCAATTTCGAGGAAGGACCACAGCTCTTCAACCCGGACATGCGGCATTCAGCGATTCTGCGACGCGGCACGCGGCTGTATGTCTTCTGGACGGCGAGGGGCGACGCTCCCGAGCGGGTCTGGGTGTCGACCATCGACATGACCGGCGGCTGGATGAGCTGGCAAGAATCGGCGCCCGTCGAGGTGTTGCGACCGGAGCGTTCCTGGGAAGGAGCGGACCTCCCGGTGACACCGTCGCGTGGCGGGTCGATTGACGAGCCGGCCAACCAACTGCGCGACCCGGCTATCTTCGAGGAAGACGGTCACGTCTATTTGCTGTACTCCGTCGCCGGAGAGCGCGGTATCGGGCTGGCCGAAGTGCACCTGACACCCTGACCACGGCCCGGGGCGCCACCCCTCCCGCCCACTCACTCGACCGGCAGGCGAATCGACAGGACGGTGCCCCCGTTCGGTCCAGAGTCGGCGACGAGCGTGCCGTGATGCATCTCGACCACGCGCTTGGCCGTGGCCAGCCCCAGCCCGCTCCCCCGATGCTTGGTGGTGACAAACGGCTCGAACAGCCTGTCCCGAACCGCGGGGTCGAGGCCGGGCCCATCGTCGCCTACACGGATCTCGCACCACTCAGGCGTTGTGTCCACCGCAACCTCGACCCGCCCATCGCCCCCGACTGCCTGGGCCGCATTCAGCAAGAGATTGAAAAGCACCACCTGAAGCTGTGCCGCATCCACGCGTAGGGTCGGCGCCGTCTCAGGCACGACGATCTCCACCCCAGCCCAGGCCGAATCCTGGCTGAGCATCGACACGGTTCCCGAGATGAGCGGCAACAGGGCGGTCTGTCCCATCGTTGGTGGCGTCGGCCGCGCAAACACCAACAGATCCTGAACCATCTGGTCCAACCCATCGATCCGGTCCTGAATGTCCCCGAGCACCGCCACGTCCGGCGCATCCGCTGGCATCCGACCGCTGATGACCTGCAGGGCGCCGCGGATGCCAGCGAGCGGGTTCTTCACTTCATGCGCCACGACGGCAGCCATCTCTCCAAGTCGGGCCAACGTCTCCTGTTCCCGCAGCTTGGTCTCGGCTCGCTTTCGCCCCGTGATCTCGAAGCGGATCGCCATGTACTGATATGGCACGCCTGCGTCGTCGAGAAACGGCACGATTGTGGTGTCGACCCAATACGCGTTGCCGTTCTTGGCTCGATTGCAGAGCTCGCCCGTCCACACCTCTCCCCCAACGATGGTGCTCCACAGATTGCGAAAGAACTCTTTCGAATGATGTCCGGAATTGATGATGCGGTGGTCCTGGCCGAGGAGATCCGACTCCGAGTAGCCGGAAATGTCACGAAACTTCTGGTTGGTAGCAGTGATCTTCCCCGCGACATCGGTGGTGGCGACGATCGCGGACCTGTCGAGAGCGTACTGGATGTCACGGAGCTCCTTGAAGAGCGACCCGGAGGCGGCGTCGGCGGAATCTTGCATCTGGCGTGACTCTTGCGTTGAGGCAGTGGGAAGCGGTGGCACGGGAAACGGCGCACCCTGGTTCTACAGACATCCTATCAGCGCGCAGTTGGGTGCCAGCGCGCGGATCGCCGGAGGTGGTCATGCGGGAAACCTCGCACACACATGGAGGCGGCTCTGGGGGCAGCCGCGCTGGATCGGCGGACGGCAAGAATGCGGAGCCGACGCCGGACCCAGCCAACACTGCCCCTCTGTATAATTCGCAACATATGGCGAAAGCGACGGTTCTGGTAGTCGACGACGAGCAACTCATCCGCTGGTCGCTCGTCGAACGGCTCTCTCAGGACGGATACAAGACCCTGGAGGCGGATACCGGTGCCGCGGCGCTGGCCAAACTCAGCGAGGGCGTCGACCTGGTCCTGCTCGACTACCGGCTGCCCGACACCGACGGCCTCGAGGTGCTGAAAGAGGTGCGTCGCCGCGAGCCTGACGTGCTGGTGATTCTGCTGACCGCCTTCTCGAACGTGGCGACGGCGGTCGAGATCATGAAGGAGGGGGCGTATCACTACGCCACCAAACCGTTCAACCTGGACGAGATCGCCGTACTGGTCGAGAAGGCGCTCGAAACCACACGATTGCGGCGCGAGGTGCGAGCGCTACGGGCGAACCAGGCCAAACCGTGGAGCATCGACAAGATCGTGGGCGGCTCGCCGGCCATGCAGCAGATCAAAGACCTGCTGGTGAAGATTGCGGCCAGTCCAGCGTCCACGGTCCTCCTCACCGGAGAGAGCGGCACCGGGAAAGATCTCGCCGCGAAGGTCATTCACTACGCGAGCAGCCGCGCCGCCCAGCCCTTCATGAACATCACCTGCTCGGCCCTCACCGATTCCCTGCTGGAGAGCGAACTGTTCGGCCACGAGCGTGGCGCCTTCACCGACGCACGACAACAGAAGCGCGGCCTCCTGGAGTCGGCTGACGGTGGGTCGGTGTTTCTCGATGAGATCGGGGAGATGTCGCCCGGTCTGCAATCCAAGCTGCTTCGGTTCCTGGAAGAGAAGACCTTCAAGCGGGTCGGTGGCGCGCAGGACATCCAGGTCGACGTCCGGATCATCGCGGCGACAAACAGGAATCTCGAGGAATCGGTGAAGCAAGGCCTGTTTCGTGAGGACTTGTATTATCGACTCGACGTGCTGCCCGTGCGGTTGCCCCCCTTGCGGGAGCGGGCAGCCGACATCTCGGTGCTGGCCAAGTACTACATCGACCTGTTCAACCGCGAGTTCCGGAAACAGGTCCAGGGCGCCGCCCCGGAGGTCTTCGAGGCACTCGAACAGTATCCGTGGCCGGGCAATGTCCGAGAGCTTCGAAACGCGACCGAGCGCGCCATGCTCTTGACAGACAGCGACTTGCTCACGCTGGGTGACTTCCCGATGCTAGGGTCGCGTCCAGCCACGTCCGGCGGCATGGAACTCGCCGCCGGGGGCACGAATCTGGAGCAGTTGGAACGCGGCCTGGTCGCCCAAGCGCTCGAACGCACGCAGTGGAACCAGACCCGAGCTGCCACATTGCTGGGGCTGAACCGGGACCAGATCCGATATCGGATCGAGAAATTCGGCCTGACGCGAAGCTAAGCACCCGTCGACGGTCTGCCGTACGGCACTGACCTTGCTTTAAGAGTCATCGGGGTGACGTGCTGGACAACACGTTGATACCCAGGTTGCGACGCGTTCCGGTCACGGATCCCACCTCGACCGCCGCCCGCCCCTGAGTTGACCCTGGCGCACCTGGAGGAGACCCTGCCGAACCTTCCCCCGGCAGCCGTCTACTCCAGGCTGCGCCATCCTCCACGGCGGCTACGACAGCGTGTCGATGTACCCAATTAGCGTCACGAAGGCAATCCCCCAGCAGACCAGTAGTCCGGCGGCGATCGCGGTGGGCGCCGCCGCGAACATACCGATGGCGGCCACGACCGCGCCGGCGCCGGCAACTGAACCAGTGCGCTTGAGCCCGTTTGCCTGTTGCGTAGTCATCGTCTCGTTCTCCTTCGCTCCGGAAGGAGCAACTCTCGTACCGGACACCGGTCGCTGACCGAGCGGAAGGACACGCACTCTGCGCGTGACCGCAGTGCCACGCTGGGGAATATTCCCGAAAGGCCTGGTGGAATTTCCCCACTTTCGAGCGGTGTACTCGGCGAAGGCCTCTCAGGAACCATGAGTCCGATAGGCCATCGCTCCGGCACGAAACTTGGTGTACGTCACAACAGGGCGACAGCGACGATCGCCGGGTGCCAGCAAGGAGGACGGGATGCAACGTGTCGAAGACCTCATGAGCGCGAAGGTCATCACGCTGGATCGGAACGAGCGACTCGCGCTGGCGGAAGATCTGATGCAGACCTCACGCGTGCGTCATCTACCGGTCGTGAACGACCGCGGTCGCCTGGTGGGCATTCTGAGCCAGCGGGACCTGTTTCACAGCGCCCTCGTGCGCGCGCTGGGGTTCGGGACGCATGCCAAGGACAAGATGTTGGGCAGCATCGCGGTCAAGAGTGTGATGCATGACCGGGTGGTGACTACGACCCCAGACACTCCGGTGCCTGACGCGGCCCGCTTGATGATCGAGCAGAGGGTCGGGTGCTTGCCGGTGGTACATGGAGAGACCCTCGTCGGAATCCTGACGGAGGGCGACTTCGTCGCGGCAGCCGCTAGTCCCCTGTAATCTTGTCGTCCCCAACGGTGCGCGAACGTACTCCCCAATTGGTCGATCAGGAACCTGACGGCGGCCTCCGTGAGATACGTCGACCTGTCGCCCTTGATCGCCAGCATGACCACATGTTGCTGCGGCACCGCGCCCAAAGCGTCGACCAGACGCTCAGACTCGTCGCTCCGCTCGTGCGTGGCGAACACCTGGTGGCCCACCAACGCCCCGGACTCGTCAACCACCGCCAAATGGAGTCCCCGTTCTCCGCTCGCCACATTCGCACCAGCGAGACGCTACTCGACGTCGTCGCCGTCTCGAGACCCGGCGCTCATGAACGACAGCGTCACGTCGGGCAACCGCCAGAGCTTGACGAGAATGCGCTGGCGGGCCGCCTCGGTGCCGGTGTCGGCAAGCCGCGTGGCGAGCCAATCGCACGGTGTACATCCGATCCGGTCGGTCGCGAGCGTGCGGATCGAGTGTCAGGTGCGGTCTGATGAACTCGGGCAAACGCCGCGCCGTCTGTGGCCGGACGACGTAATTCAGTTCGTGGCGAAGGGGCCAGCGGGAGGTCCGACCGGCAGGGAGCCTGGTCCGACGTGTTTGCGACGCCATGAATTGGCGTATACGCGCTAGCGCAGCTTCACTCCGTCGAGTATTTCCTATAAGTCATACAATAAATGGGTATTTACGGGTATCTTCCATGGAACATTGACGCAGTGATTTTCGTCTAACTATGTGGACGAAGGAAAGTCGATCGACGACCTTCGTTCCGGCTGGCAAGGGAAGAAAGGAGGAACACGCGATGCTAGCACTCAGGCGAAGGAACCCACTCTGGGAAGATGCCGAATGGCCGTTCGCGGGGTTGATGCCGCTCACTCGAGAGATGGATCGTTTCGGACGCGGCTTTGCTCCGGCAACCGAGGTCACCACCGGTGAGAACGCGTGGATGGTCAAGATGGCGGTGCCCGGCATGGAGCTGAAGGACGTGACCGTCGAGGTGACCGGGAACGTGCTCACGGTGACCGGTGAACACGAGATGGAGGAGGACAAAGAAGGCGAGACGACCCGGACGGAGTTCCACTACGGGCGTTTCGAGCGAAGATTCGAACTACCGAAGACCGTCAACGTCGCAGGTGTGACCGCCGAGCTCAATAACGGGATGCTCGCGCTAACGCTACCAATGATGGAGGAGGCGAAGGCCCGGACGATCGAGGTGAAGAAGGGAGGCAACTTCTTCAAGAAGACCGCATAGACGCATCGTCGACCCGATAGCCCTCGTCGGCGGTCCCTTTACCAGCCGATAAGACCCTGCTCTCTCTCGGAGAACAGGGTCTTATTCGTGTACGGCCGGTCCGACCATTGAGGGCGAGCGTCGCCGGTCTCCTCTTCAGCGCTACACCGGCCACACCCGGGAACATCGGTGCGAACCGGTACAAGACGTGCAACGAGATAGAAGAGGGGCTTTCTGTGACCCGAGTAGCGACCTTCGAGGTGCACTACACGCGGTTGATCGATCGCGACGGTCGGCCCACGCAGCCGCTGCCGCCCCTCGCCGAGGACCGCGACGCGATGGTTGAGATGTATCGCGCCATGGTGCTCACCCGCACGTTCGACACCAGAGCGATCGCACTACAGCGCACCGGCCGCCTCGGGACCTATGCCTCATCGCTCGGCCAGGAAGCGATCGCGGTCGGCGTCGGGGTGGCGATGACCCCCGCGGACGTATTGCTCCCTTATGCGCGCGACCACGGCGCGCAGCTGCTACGGGGGGTCACCCTGACAGAGCTGTTTCTGTTCTGGGGTGGCGACGAGCGAGGAAGCAATTTTGCGACGCCGCGCCAGGACTTCCCGGTGACGGTGCCGATTGCGACGCATCTCCCGCATGCGGCCGGGGCGGCGATGGCGTTCAAGCTGCGTGGCGAGCGCCGCGCCGCCGTCTGTCTCTGTGGCGATGGCGCGACCTCGAAGGGAGATTTCTATGAGGGCCTGAACCTGGCCGGTGTCTGGCAGGTGCCGGCGGTGTTCGTCGTCTGCAACAACGCCTGGGCGATCTCAATGCCACGCGCGGCACAGACCGCGGCCGAGACCCTGGCGCAAAAGGCGTTCGCGGCCGGGATGTCCTGCGAGCAGGTCGATGGCAACGATGTCGTGGCGGTGCGTATCGCCATGGAGGCAGCGCTGACCCGCGCGCGCGCCGGCGAGGGTCCGCATCTGATCGAGGCGATCACCTATCGCCTCGCGGACCATACGACCGCCGACGACGCGAGTCGATATCGAGATGACGAGGTGGTCGGCGCGCACTGGGAGGACGACCCGATCAAGCGGATCAAGGCGTATCTGGTCGACCAGATGGATTGGAGCAAGGAAGAAGAGGAAGCGGTGATCGCTGCCTGCTCAGTAGAGGTCGAGGCCGCCGCCGAGGCGTATCTCGCTATTCCGCCTCAGCCGGTCGAAGCGATCTTCGATTTCATGTACGAGACGCTGCCGACAGACCTGGCCGCACAGCGCGACGCGCTGCTGAAGGAAGTGACGCGCCGTGGCTGAGCTCACGCTGGTCCAGGCGGTGAATGCGGCACTCGCACAGGCCATGGAAGAAGACGAGCGCGTGCTCGTGCTTGGTGAAGACGTCGGGGTGGACGGTGGCGTGTTTCGGGCCACGGACGGGCTGCTCGACCGGTTCGGTCCGACGCGCGTGTTCGATACTCCACTGGCCGAGACGGTCGTCGCCGGCGCGGCGATCGGACTGGCCGCCCAGGGGTTCCGGCCCGTCGCCGAGATCCAGTTCATGGGCTTCATGTATTCGACCTTGGACCAGATGATCAGTCACGCCGCCAGACTGCGTTGGCGCACGCGCGGCCGGCTGACGTGTCCGATGGTGCTGCGCGCGCCCTACGGCGGCGGCATCCGCGCCATTGAGCACCACTCCGAGAGCACCGAGGCGTTGTTCGCACAGATCCCCGGTCTGCGGGTCGTGATTCCGTCTGCACCCAACCGAGCGTATGGACTGCTGTTGAACGCCATCCGGTGTCCGGACCCGGTCGTCTTCCTCGAGCCGAAGCGGATCTATCGGACGATCAGAGAGGAAGTCGCCCTGGGGACCGCGGTCGCCCCGCTCGACAGCTGCTTCGTCCTGAATGAGGGTCGCGACCTCACGCTGGTGAGCTGGGGGGCGTCGGTGATCGAAACGATGGCGGTGGCGGAGACACTCTCACGCGACGGGATTGGAGCTGAGGTGATCGACGTCGGCACGCTGCGCCCCCTCGATAGCGCGACCATCTTGCGTTCGGTGGAGAAGACCGGCCGGTGCGTCATCGTGCACGAAGCCGCACGGACCGGTGGATTCGGCGGAGAGATCGCGGCACGCCTCGCCGACGAGGGACTCCTGTTCCTGCAGGCGCCGGTCAAGCGGGTCACCGGCTACGACACGGTGATACCGCTACCGCGACTCGAACACCACTATCTGCCATCCACGGACCGGATCCTGACCGCGGCCCGCGAGGTGCTCGCATTCGAATGACCATCTTCCAGCTGCCTGATCTCGGTGAAGGCCTCGCGGAGGCCGAAGTCGTCTCGTGGCACGTCGGTGTCGGTGACCATGTGGTGACCGACCAGCCGCTGGTGGCCGTCGAGACCGACAAGGCGGTCGTCGAAATTCCGTCCCCCCGGTCCGGCCGGGTCACCAAGCTGTGCGCCGACGTGGGGTCTCGACTGGACGTGGGCGATCCGCTCGTGGAGTTCGAGGCAGCCGACACCCAGCCGGATACCGGGACGGTGGTCGGCGAAGTCGATGCCGGTCCCCCCGCCGCGATGCCGACCCCAGTCGCAGCACCCTCGGCGGTGCGTGCCACGCCGGCCGTGCGCGCGTTAGCCCGCAAGCGCGGTGTCGATCTCGTGTCCCTCTCGGGATCCGGACCGGCCGGTGCGATCACCGCGAGGGATGTGGAGCGGGGCGCCGAGGCGCTTGCCGACGCCGAGGAGGCCGAACCACTGCGGGGTGTCCGTCGTGCCATGGCCGACCGCATGGCAAGAGCCCACGCAGAGGTCGTGCCGGCGACCGTCACCGATGTCGCGGACGTCGAGTGCTGGTCGGCCGACGCGGTGGTCATGCTGCGACTCACCCGGGCGGTCGCGGCCGGGTGTGCCGCCGCCCCGGCCCTCAACGCCTGGTTCAACGGCACCGAGCGCTCACGGCGGGTACGGAAAACTATCGATCTCGGGGTCGCCGTCGACACCGAGAACGGCCTCTTCGTGCCGGTACTCCGCGATGTCGGCCGGCGCACGACAGAGGACCTCCGGGACGCCCTGGCGCGCCTGAAGCGAGACGTCGCCATCCGTACGATCCCACCGACGGAACTCCGCGGTCAAACGATCACGTTATCGAATTTCGGAACCATCGGCGGTCGGTTCGCCCAATTGGTCGTGGTGCCCCCGCAGGTAGCAATCGTCGGAGCGGGGAGAATAGCCCGCCAGGTGGTGGCCGCGGATGATGTGCCCACGATTCACCGTCAGCTACCGCTGTCGCTGACGTTCGACCATCGGGCGGTCACGGGCGCTGAAGCTGCGAGTTTCCTCCGAGCCATGGTCGCCGACCTGGAGCAGCCGGACTGACGCCAGGGCGCGGCGGCGGCCCGACAAGGCTCTGGTTCTCTTTCTTGGACCGACCACTGGTGGCACGAAGGTTGTAGTGAGAATCAGAGCGAGACTCTGGAGGCGAACCGATGACCAAACTGCGCGCAGCAGACCTCATGACCGATGACCCGGTGGCGGTGGCCCCCGACGACGACCTGCAGACCGCCCGGAACCTGATGGATCGCCACGGTATCCGGCACCTTCCGGTGGTCGACGAGGACGGCGCGGTGGTCGGGCTCGTCTCCCAACGCGACCTGATGCAGCGGGCGCTGGCGCCGACCGATGACCTGACGCTGTCGGCCCAGCACGACGTCATGAGCGAGGTCAAGGTGGAGTCCATTATGACCCTGGACGTCGAGGTGGTCGCGCCGGATTCAGATGTGGCCACGGCCGGGCGGGTCATGCTCGAGAACAAGTACGGCTGTCTGCCGGTGGTGGACGGTGACCGCATGACCGGCATCCTGACCGAGGCGGACTTCGTGCGCTATCTGTCCGAACCCCGGTGACCGGGGGAGCGCTGTGCGATGGCCGGATCGGGTGGGATTGCGATCGCCGTTGCCACGCGCAGCGGCGGCGGCGACTCGGGTCGCTACCGAAACCGGCAACCGATCGATACTTCGGCGACATGCGCGCTGTAGTCGTCGAAGTCGAACTGCACCTCGTCGAGCGCGTTGTACCGATACGACAGGTTGACGATGTAGCCGGCCGGGGAGAACAACTCGGTGAACAGGCGATACTGCTCCCAGTCCCGTCCCGCCCGCCGGGCGGGGGCGACCGACGCAGCAACACCGCCAGACGGACGTCTCGGCCGGAAACCTCTATGGCATCGCGAACTGGGTCTAGCCTTCGCGAACGGTCAAGACCGGACAGGGCGCCTTGCGCACTACCTTCTCGGCCACGCTGCCCAGAAGCATGTGCTCGACGGCGCCACGACCATGGGTTCCCAGCACGATGAGATCGACGTCCTGGTTCTTGGCGTACCGGATGATTTCGAGGAACGGGTGTCCCACCCGCGTCTCGACCACGGCGTGGAGAGACTGGCGCTCTTCGTCGGTGAGCAACCCCTCCAGCCGCGCCCGTGCCTCCTGACCCCAACGTGTCTGCATCTCGTCGACCGGAATGCCGGCCGCCTCAATGGACCACGCCTGGGCATGCGGGTCTGGCAACACATGGATGAGATGCAGCGTGGCGCCGAATTTCTCGGCGAGCGCCTTGGCATGGTCCAGCGCGACATTGGACGTCGTGCTGAAGTCGGTCGGCGCAAGAATCGTTTTCATCGTAATCATGTCCGCCTCCTCTTCCCTGCGGTCCCGTCCCAGCTCAGGGCTGGTACCAGAAACTATCGCAAACCGTGTGCCAACTTCGGGCCTGCACGGCGGCACGGACTTTGGGTACGTACAGAGTGAGCGAACGCCATGCGGATTGACACGATCCTCCATCCGACGGATTTCTCAGACAGCGCCGCGAAGGCCCGCAGGGTCGCGGTCGAGTTCGCCACGCGGTACGGCGCCGAACTCCATCTGTTTCACAGTCAACTGCTGCACTCCTCGAGTGGATCCGAGCCGCCGCTGGAAGCCCTCGCCGAGACCGTCAGCGCCGAGGCCAACCGGCTGGCAGAACAGGACCCCACCCGGCGCGTGCCGACGGTGCAGCTCTCGCACCGTCCGGCGGTATCCGCCTTCGAAGCGGTCATGGAGCGCGCCACCGAGCTGCGACCGGACCTCGTCGTGATGGGCACCCACGGTCGAAGCGGCCTGGGACGCCTGCTCATCGGCAGCACCGCTGAGAAGATCGTGCGCCATTGGACGGGACACGTAGTGACGGTGCGCAGCGTCGTCCACCCCGAGCCGCCGCCTGCGGAAGACGAGCAAGGGCGCCCGCGCCGCATCCTCGTCCCGGTCGATCTCTCAGCCGGCTCGGCGCGGGCGCTCGACATGGCCCGGTGGCTCACGACCGGGACCAACGCCCGACTGGATCTGCTGCACGTCGTCGAACCGATTCCGGCGTTCTACTACGGCGGGAACAGCGATGGCGGGCTGGTGGCGTCGGGTGACCTCCACCGGCTCCTGGACCGGAGCCTCCGGGAGTGGTCGGGGGAGATCGAGGGCGCCACCTGGACCGTGACGGACGGAAGCGCACCGGTCGAGATCGCTCGTATGGCCAAGAACCGACGGGCGGATCTTGTCGTGATGGGCACGCGCGGCCTGACCGGGCTGCCGCACATGCTCATCGGGAGTGTCACCGAGCGAGTGTGTCGCACGTGTGACACGCCGGTACTGGTGGTCCGAGACACCACCTAGGAACTCGGGAGGATGCGATGCCACGACATGTACGCGGGATTTGGCTGTCGGGGGCGGTGCTGCTGATCACGACCGCAGGCACCGTGGCGGAGGCGCGCCAGGCGCCCACCCTGCCCGAGATCATGCGGCAAAAACTGGAGCACTCACGACAACTGATCGAGGGACTCGTACTCGAGCGTTTTGAAACCATCGAGCGGAATGCCAACGACCTGCGAATTCTCAGTGATCTGTCGAGCTGGAACGTCCTGCGCACACCGGAGTATCAGCGCTACAGCGCCGGCTTCCGCGACACCGCCAACCGGTTGTCACAGGCCGGGCTCGATCGGAACCTCGATGCCGCCACACTGGCCTACGTTGAGCTGACCCTGCAATGCGTCGAGTGCCATAAACACGTGCGAGGTGTGCGGCAAGCACAAGGCCTCGCAGACCGGCCGTGGCCGGAACTCGCACAGATTGACCCTGACCGCGTGAAATCACGCGGTGCGGCTCCGTGAGAGTACGAACCATTTCACGACGGTAGCGAAGTATCTCGCTACGTGAGTCAGCGTCTCGAATAAGCCGCGGGGTAGACATGACGACATTCATCACACGGGTGATCGGCGCGGCCAGGCTGGACTCGAACACCTATGAGACGGTCGAAGCGGACCACAACGCCACCGGACAGGCGTTGGCGGTCGTGGTGTTGGCGAGCGCAGGGTTGGGATTGGGGTGGACCGGACTCCAACCAGGTCGCTTCGGGGCCGTCCTTGCGCTGACGCTGGTCTCCATCGCCGGCTGGATCACCTGGGCACTGCTGACCTACGTCATCGGCACGCGGTTCTTCGCCGAGCCGCAAACACGCACGGACCCCGGTGAATTGCTCCGGGTCCTCGGTTTTGCCGCGGCCCCCGGTCTCCTGGGGGTGCTGGGGTTGGTGCCGGGCCTGGGGCCCACCGTGACGGCCGTCGCCTTCCTCTGGCTTCTCGCGGCCATGGTCGTCGCCGTTCAGCACGCGCTCGACTTCACGAGCCCCTTACGGGCGTTCGGGGTGTGCGCGACCAGGTGGACCATCTTTGTGGCGACCTTCTGGGTGATCGGCATCTTCTTCGCACCGACGGTGTCGTGACACGGTCATCACCTGGCTCCTCGTGTCGTGGAGAGACGGAGGACCGCATGTTCAATCACATCCTGATTCCGACCGACCTGACCCCCCGTGCAGAACGCGCCGTCGATATCGCGGTCGACCTCTTGAAACCGACCGGCGGGACCGTCACGCTGGTGCACGTCATCCAGACGATTCAAGGCGTCGAGTTTCGCGAGATGAAGTCGTTCTACGCCGAGTTGGAGACCCGCGCGCGCAGGCGGCTTGCCGCATTGCTGGCCCGTCATACGGACGCCACGGTGGCCGTGCGAACGGAGGTGGCGTATGGCACCCCGGCCACCGAGATTCTCCGACTGAGCGAAGAACGCGACATCGACTTGGTGGTGCTCGCGTCACACCCAGTCAATCGGGAAGAGCCAGGGTCGAGTTGGGGCACCCTCAGCTACAAGGTGGGGGTGTTGGTGGCATGCCCGGTCCTGCTGGTCAAGTGAGGCGCGTGACGAGCGACGGCGTGCTGCCGTGCACTGGGTGCCGCCTCTGACGTGGCCCCTGTAGTCAGGGCGGCACCCACTTCACACGAGATCACTAGGGAAGGATGATGCCGCTTCCCAGACAGCGCAGGGAGGCTCCCTGTGCGTTACTGCGATAGACCCGATGACAGTTGTCGCAGGCTTGCGCGAGGTCGTTCGTCAGTTCGCCAACTGCCTCTTGGTCCTTTTCAAGCGCGGCCTGATAGATCGCCCAGCCGACGTCGGTCATCTCGCGTGAGTACTTCAGCCAGTCGTACCGCTGGACCGGAGCCATCCGCCCGTTCTCGCAGAGACGCCCCGGCTTATTGATGAGGCTCGCCCCTTCAGCCAGCACGAGGGCCGCGTTCTCGACCACCGGCCAGCCGGTGTAAATACCGGCGAATGTGCTGCTGACCGTCCCCCCGGTGGCGTTCTTCTCCGGCTCCGCGTCCGGGTCCTGCATCTGTGTATCGAAGATGATGTTCGAGTTCGGAAAATAGATGCCGCGCATGATCTGAGCCAGGGTGCCAACCGGCGGCGTCTCCAGAGACGTCTGTGCCCCTACGCTGCCTGCCGTCAGACCGAACATCATCACCACGAGAAGCGCTGCTCGCATTGGTCTCTCCCTCTTGAACGTGCATACCATTGATTGTGCCGAATCGTCTGGTTACGTGTGCCGTCCGCACACGCGTCGACGTGCTGGAGATTGCATACTTCGATCCAGGTGTCTTTTCGCCAAAGGGGTCCGGCGCGGGCCAGGTGGGGGAATTACCGGTCACGCACGGCAAAGCGGCGGGGAAAATTTCATGGCGGCATCGAAAAGTTTCACCTCGGATCCCGCCTGTACTAGCCAAAGCCGACGTCAAGCACCATCATCACGACAAACCCAACCAGGGTCATCATGGTGGCCAGATCCCCATGCCCTCCTCGCTGCGATTCGGGGATCAGTTCTTCGACGACCACGAACAGCATGGCGCCGGCCGCAAACGCCAGCGCAAACGGCAGCAAACCCTCGACCGTGACGACGGCGGCCGCCCCGGCGACGGCGGCAACCGGTTCGATCGCGGCGGAGAGTTGACCGGCATGAAAACTCTTCCAGGCCGAGACGCCTTCGCGGCGGAGCGGCATGGACACGGCTACCCCCTCGGGAAAGTTCTGGAGACCGATGCCGATGGCCAAGGTGACCGCGGCAGCAAATGTTGCCCCGCTCGCGGCACCCATCGGGGTCGCGGCCGCGCCAAAGGCCACCCCAACGGCCAGTCCCTCCGGCAGGTTGTGCAGCGTAATCGCCATGACCAGCAGCGTCGTTCGGCGCCAGGTCGTGTGAACGCCTTCCGCCTCGCTATCCGCCAGCCTCGGGTGGAGGTGAGGCAGGACCTGGTCGACGGCGCGCAGACAGAGACCACCCAGCAAAAATCCGATGGCGACGGGCAGCCACGCGGGATAGCCGAGCCGAACGGACAGCTCGATCGCGGGCACGAGCAGCGACCAGACGCTGGCCGCGATCATGACGCCGGCGGCAAAGCCGAGCATGGCATCGAGCAACGCCGCGGAGACGCTACGGGTCAGAAAGACGAGGGCGGCACCGAGCGCCGTGACGCCCCACGTCGCGACGCCGGCGATCAGCGCCTGGACGACGGGGTCGAAATGACTCAGTTCGTCGATCACGCGCACCGCACAAGGTGATGTCGCCCGGGTGTGACGCCGGTCAGATCGGGGACTGGTAACCGGGGGTCGTCAGATCGGCTCCGACGAGCTCGACGCAGACCGACCGACGCGACGTTGTCCCCGCACGGCCAGCGTCGCCACCACCCCGAAGGCCACGAAGGGGGCGGCAAGCAGAAAGAGGATGCCGGACCGGAACGCGGCGACCAACTGTCTCCCCTCTGGGGAGTCGAAGGCGCGTCGACACATCGAGCACTGGGCCTCGGCACTCTCGGGCCAGACGAACCCAGAGGCAAGCACACCCACCAAGGCAACGAGCGCAAGATGGCGCAGGGTCATGGAGTCACCTGGTTCATCTCGAGAATCCTGAACGCATCCGGCACGATAAGACCGAAGAGGATCAGGCTATTGACGAACAGTCCCACCACGACCATCAGCACAAACGCCACGCGTTCGACCCTGAGATGCATGAACGTCCCGGCGATGAGCGTGGCCTTCACCAGCATGGCGGCCAGCATCAGGACCACGAACAACTGCCGTGACATCGGGGCCTGGTCCAGCCCGACCATCACCAGCGTTAGCCCGAGCAAGATGCCCCAGGTGACCCAGTAGGTCTTGAGGCCGACGTCCGCGTGCTCCGTCATGGGCGGCTCCCTCACAGCGTCACAGCAGGTAGTAGCAGGTGAATATGAACACCCACACGAGGTCGACAAAATGCCAATAGAGCCCGGCCATCTCGACGTTCTCCGTCGTTGTCCTCCCGCGCGCGAGATTGATCCCGAGGACCAGCAGAACGATGGCGCCGATCAGCACGTGGCTCCCGTGGAATCCGGTCGTGACAAAGAAGTAGGCACCGAACAGAGGGTCGCCCCACGGATTGCTACTCAGGGTGGCGCCCTCGTTGATGAGATGGGTCCATTCGTAGGCCTGCATGCCGAGAAACAGAACGGCCCCAGCCAGAGTCAGCCACACGTAGCGCACCGCGGCCGCGCGCTGATTGTGCCGCGCGGACCAGACCGCGCTGGCCATGGTGGCACTGCTCGAAATGAGCACGAAGGTCATCGCCGCGATGAACGGCAACGTGAAGACGGTCGCCTGGTCCGGCCAGACGGTCGCCATGGTGCGCGCGTAACCGTAGCCGCCGAGGAAACCGGCGAAGAGCAGACCGTCGGTGACGATGAAGGACCACATCATCACCTTCTTCCAGCCCGCATCGAAGGGACAGGTGCCGCCACCCCAACGGTCAGCGATGTGCGCGGTTGTTTCCATAACTCAGAACCAGGCAAACAGCACGAAGAGGTAGACCCAGAGCGCGCCGAAGAAATGCCAGAACGTCGCCGCCAGTCGTGCGCGGACTCCAGGAGACACGGCGCCGAGGGTCGGCCCGCCCGCGGCGCGGAGCGCCGGCAACGTCACCAGCAGGACGACCAGACCGGCCATGAGGTGCACGGCGTGCACCCCGGTCAACATGTAGAAGAACGACGCCTGCGGCGACGTCGGCACGAACACCCCCAACTCCGCGAGTGCGCGCCAGCCGGCAAGCTGCCCGCCCAAGAACACGACCCCTAGCAACACCGCACCGATGAACCCCTTTCGCGCTGCACTCCATCGAGACCGCTCAGCCGCGCGTCGACCCACCTCAGCCGCGAGACTGCTGGCGCCAAGCACGATGGTGTTGAGCCACAGCACCGACGGCATGGCGATCGACCGCCAGTCGGTGCCGGCGCGTCGGACGATGTAGGCGCTCGTGAACGCCGCAAAGAGCATCACCACCGTGGCGAGAAACATCCACACGCCGAACTGGACGAGCTGCTCCCGCTCGATGCGTCCCGGGCCGGTCCAGGTAGTGGTGGTGGCGCGCAGAGTGGTCATCACGTTCTCCTCAACCGTTTCGCCGCCCGAGACGAAGGTCATGCAGCATTCGAACCGAGCGGCACGCAAAGGTCCCCGTGGACGCCTACGATGTCACCGCGGCCTCGGACGCCGTCGCCGTCTGTGGCACGTAGTCGTGGCTCACGCCGTCGACACTGTAGTCGTAGGGCCAACGGCGGACTATCGGCTGGGCCACGAAGTTCCCGTGCGGCGGCGGTGATGGCACGGTCCACTCGAGGGTGGTCGCCTGCCACGGATCCTCCCCGGCCACGCGGCCACGAAACAGGCTCCACAGAAAATTCGCCAGGAAGATGAATTGTCCGGCGACGACCGCTATCGCCAGCATGGAAATCACGCCGTTCTGTGCCGCCGCCTCTCGCAGGTACTCGTAGGTCGAGAACGCGTAATAGCGACGTGGCATGCCCTGCAGTCCCTGGAAGTGCTGCGCGAAGAACACCATGAAGAACGGCACGAACGTCGCCCAGAAGTGCGCCTTCCCCAGGCCTTCGTGCATCAAGCGCCCGAACATCTTCGGGAACCAGTAATAGATACCGGCGAACATGCCGAACATCGTCACCCCACCGATCATCAGGTGGAAGTGTCCGACGACGAAGTAGGTGTCGTGGAGCTGCATGTCGGCGGTCGCGTTTCCCAGGTAGATGCCCCCGAAGCCGCCACTTCCGAACAGCGCGATGACGCCCAGGGACCACACCATGGGAGACGTCAGACGCACGGCTCCCCCCCAGACGCTACCGAGCATGTTGACGCCGTAGATCGCCATCGGGACCGTGATGGTCAACGTCGCCAGCGAGAAGTACTCACCGGTGAACGGACTCATCCCGCTGACGAACATGTGGTGGCCCCAGACGACCATGCTGAGCGCACCGACCGCGATGAGCGAGTAGACCGACCAGCGATATCCGAACGGCGGCTTGCGAGTGAAGACCGGCAGGATGTCGGCGGCAATCCCCAGGGCCGGCAAGATCAGGACATACACCTCCGGATGCCCCAGAAACCAGAACAGGTGCTGCCAGAGCAACGGCGACCCGCCCTGGTGCGGGAGAACCGTGCCGCCGATGACAAGCCCAGCCGGTAAGAAGAAGCTGGTGCCAAGATGCCGGTCGAACAGCAGCATGATCGCGGCGGCCGTCAACGGTGGGAACGCGAGGACGCCAAGAATGGACGCGATGAAGTACGACCAGACCGTCAAGGGCAGCCGCATCATCGACATCCCGGGCGCGCGCAGGCTGAAGACGGTGGCGACAATGTTGAGGCCGCTCATCGTGAATGACGCGATGAACAAGGCCATGCTGAGCAGCCAGACGCTTTGCCCGAGAGCCGACCCCGGCACCGCGGAGGCGACGGCGCTGAGCGGCGGGTAGGCCGTCCACCCGGCCGCGGCGGCGCCCCCCTCCACCAGAAACGACAACAACATGACCACCGCCGACAACAAGGCCACCCAGAACGACAGCATGTTGAGCAGGGGGAACGCCATGTCCTTGGCGCCGATCTGGAGCGGGACGAGATAGTTGCCGAATCCGCTGACCAGCACGTACGAGATGAAGAAGAAGACCATGATGGTGCCATGCATGGTCACGACGGCCAGGTAGAACTCCGGCGTCATGATGCCGCCCGGCATCCCGTTCGGCAGCCACACACCAAGCAGCGTCTTGGGCACCTCCGGCCAGCCCAGTTGCAGGCGGATCAGCACCGCGAGACCGGCGCCGAACAACCCCATGACCAGACCGGTCAGGATGTACTGGATGCCGATGACCTTGTGGTCGGTACTGAACACGTATCGGCGTAGGAATCCCCGCGGCTCGTCCATCCGGCTATGACCCTTGCTCGCGCAGCCACCGATCGAACTCGGTGTCAGTCACGACGTTGAAGAACCCCTGCATGCGGTAGTGGCCCAGGCCGCATAGTTCCGCGCAGGCAATATCGAATCGCCCTTCACGGGTGGCGACAAACTGGACGTCCGGTGTCATCCCGGGCACCACGTCCTGCTTCACCCGCAGGCTGGGTACGAAGAAGCTGTGGATGACGTCGGTCGAACGGAGTCGAATCAGGATGGTGCGGTCGACGGGGGCATAGACCTCGCCCGTCCACACCACGTCGTCGGCGGCGCGCCGGTCGTCGGCATCGAGGCCGATCGGATTGGACGCCGAATCGATCAGTTCCGGGCGGAGGCGACCAAACTGCCCATCTGGTCCCGGGTATCGCGCGTGCCACATGAACTGGGTCCCGGTCACCTCGATCACCACTGCGTCGTCCGGCGTGTCGGACATGTAGTACTCGCCCCAGACAGGGATGCCGATCGCGAGGACGCCGCCTTCCGCGATCAGCGCCATCAACATACCGAGGCCGACCGACAGGCGCCGCTCGGCCCGAGGTGTCGCCGACCGTCGACTGACACGCTGTCTCCGGCTGCCCTGCCAGATGAACAGGCCCAAGACCAGGTGTCCGACGAGAAACAGTCCACCGGTCGACACCAGCAGGTAGTTGAGCATCGCGTCGATGCCGGCACCGTGGCGCGACGCCAGCTCCGGAAACCAGGACCGGGCACCGTAGGCAACGCCGAGCAGACCGACCAAGACGAAGAGCGCGCCGAGCGCCATTCCTTCGGCCGACCACCGCCCAGAATCCGACCGCGTCACACTGTCATCCGCTGTCACAAATCTCCTCCGCCTAGTCCGACGCGTGATACCCACCAGACCGCTACGCCTGCCCGTCATCTATAGCAAGCGGTGTACCAGGGCGTTGATACCGAATGTCGCATCCGAACCGGGTCGTGGGGGTTCTCGGGTGGGGAGTTTAACGCGGCGCACCGGGAGGATCACGCGGGACCGTGCACCAGGTGGTGGTCAGAAAGCGGGTCAGATGGGGCCAGTGTTGACCGACGAGGCGCGTACACAACGACGCGCCGGCCGGGGCCCCTCAACCCCGACCGACGCGCCAACCGCTCTTCCCGACGGATGCTAGCCGCCGGTCGTTTCCAGGGGAGCCGCGACACTCACCGCGATGTGGGCCGAGGTCCAGCAGCACTGCGATCCACTGCCGCCAGAGCCGGTCGAATCGAGCGCTTCCACCCGCAGGACATACTCGCCGGCGGCCGAAAACGTCACCTCGGTCTCGGGAGTCTGGTCGGCCGTGTCGAACGACTGTCTCTGTTCGCTGAACGTCACGTCTCCCGGCCCTCGCAGCTTCATCCACCGCAACACCAGACCGGGTCGCCGCCGCCGGCTGTCCCGCGGAGGCTGATCGCTAGCGACGATCTGTTGGGGTTCCGTTGCGTAACCGGTCGGCTCGACGTCACTCGTCCAGAGCTTCACCGTGAGCGGTTTCGACACCGTGGTCGAGTACGACGACGCGATTCCACTCACCGGTGGGCCCTCGAAGGACTGCCCGGTCGCCGTGAATCGCAGCGCCGGCGGCCGGTTCTTGTTCGCGGCGTCCTCAAACGGCTCCACATACCACCCCGGGTCCGTGTGCATCGGAATCGAGGCCCGTTGGTCGTTGGTGACGAGGGTCCAGGTCAACTGCTTCGCCGTGTCAACGTATTCCTTCCCCAACACGACCGCGAACACCGCCCACCCACGCGTGGTGGCAAAATGTGTCGGCTGGCCGCGGTCAGGCTCTCCGGGTGAGAAGAAATTGTCCTCGCCCACCGGAATGTCGAACGCCTGCTCCTTGTTCGGGTTGAAATACCCGATCAGAAAGGTGTAGCTCCCGTCCGGATTGTCATACCAGCCTTCGTAAGCCGGCCACACCGCTTGACCGAACGCCTTGTGGGGCGGCTCGAGCGGTAGTGGCTGGGCCACGGCGCCGACGCCGGCCAGCATGACGCCGGCAACCGCGAGCGCTATCAGACCGACCACTCTGTTCGTGCGCATGAACGTCTCCCTTTCCTTGTCGTCTCCGGCACCAGCTACGTGCTATTCCTCGTCCGTCGCGGTTTCGAGTGTCGCTGCGCGCTCGGCGGTGGCGGCCTCGAAGTCGGCATCGTCGAGATAGGTGACGTTGACCCAGGCATGGCCCATTTCGTCCACCGTTCGGTCGCCCCAGCCAACCCACTGGTTCGGATCTGGGTTGCCCCGCAACCCGGCGGTGTTGTCGTACCAGGCCTTGAACGCCAGCACGGTCCCCTTGGGCAGCAGCGGCGCCGCGTCGTCGGCATAGACGTAGTTGTTGTGCCAGTTGAAGTCGAACTTGCTGACCAGGCTCAACACCCGCCGTTCACCGTCAGGCAGAATCGCTTCCATCTGCATCCCGCGACCTCGCAGGTGCAGGTGCGGCTGGAAGTTCTCGATCCGGCCGTTCTGCTTCATGACATGAAAGGCCTCGGTGACGGTGACCTGATTCGGCAGAATCGAGAGCGCTTCGCGCCCCCCTTCGAACGTGCTGAACGCCGCCAGCACCTGTCTGAACTTCGGCTCCTCCCCCTTCGGGTAGAGATACAGACCAAGCTCCACGGTGTCCGTGATCTGCTCGCCGACGGCGTGATAGTGGATATCCCAGACGATGCTCGAGCCGGCCTTGATCAATTTGCCGCTGTTCGGACGCATGATCTCGCCCTGCTTGCCGACCGCCCACTCCATCAACAGGCCGGGACCGATGTCGGAGGCTGCGCCCAGCGCCTCATCCTCTTCTTCTTGCTGAAGGCGCGCCAACGCGTGGTGCGTAATGCGGCGGCCAGGCACCGTGGTGGGCCGGATCTCTATGCCACGGATCCAGCGGTCCTCGGTCAGACCCGTGGATACTTCCGGTTTCCACCAGTGGTCCTGGGCGAGCGCCGGCATCGTGTAGGGTGTGGAGTGGATGACCACGTCAGGGGGACCGCCAAAGAAGTCCGCATAGTTCCAAACATCGTCATCCGCGAACACGGCGGCCGGCGGCAGATCTGACGGATTGCCTTGCGGCGCCCCATTGTCGACCCACCGAACGACGGTTTCGATTTCCGCGTCGGTCATCGAGCGGTCGTTCTTGAACGACTGGACCCCAACCGCCTTGTCGATGTGCCACGGTGGCATCTGTCGCGATTCGACGCGCTGCTTGATCGACCGGGCCCAGGGCCTCACTTCGGCGTAGGTCTGCAAGGACATCGGCGCGATGTATCCCGGCCGATGGCAGGCCTCGCACTTGTCACGAAAGATCGGAGCGATGTCTTTCGTGAACGAAGGCTGCTCGTCTACCGCCTCAGCCGCTGACGCAACGACCGGACACATGAGCGCAAGCCCAAGGAGAGCCGCCGTCAGACCGAACCGCCATGATTTCAAGCGCACCATCGTCTCCGTCCTTTCCCGCAAGACCCGCTGTTCTGTCATTTCGTAACCAAGTCATCTCTCTGTTTGCAACAGTGATGCCGCACCCCAAGTCGCGGGAAATGCCGGACACAGCTTGGGTGTTGTGGCCGCCCCGCCGTGGTTGGCTGGATTTTTCCGCAGCCAGTGGGGAAAACACCACGCAGGCGGTCGCCCCGCCCGGCCGGGCGGGGGCGACCGACGAAGCAACGCCGCCAGACGGACGCCTCGTCGGACAACCTAGTACCCGGGAAGCGGGGGCCACATCTGAGGGAAAATCTCCGACAGATAGGTGAACCCCACGTTCACGAACACCGCAAGAATCAGGACGAACAGGACAGTGCGCCACGCCTTAGACATGCCCACTCCTCACTAAATGCCCCATGGGACCAGCCGGCCCCAGTACACGACGCCAATCCACAGAAACAGCGAGATTCCACCGATGGCTCTGGCCAGCGGGGGCGCGTCATCGCCGGCCCCCAGGCCGTCGACCGCCCGAGACATGCCGCTCTGATAGAACACGAGCAGGTTGATACCGGCGAGAAGAATGAACAGCAGCTTGATCTGCAGGTAGAGGTCCACCTTGATCGCGACATAGGGATGCATGCTGACGTTCTGCATGAGACCTGTCACAAAGACCAGCCCGGAGCCGACACACAGGATGAACCCGAACGCGGCCCACGGCAGGAGCTGGCGCAAGGGCGCGATCGGCAGGCGTTTCGCCACGCCCATCAATCGCAAGTCGAACATGCCCACGATACCGACGAGGAGAACGAGACCGGCGATGTGCAGGATCTCCATCAGCGGCCAGGCCCAAGTGTAGGCGGCCAGAAACGCCTCGACGCTGGGCCACCTCAGCCAGTAAGCAATTCCAGACTCCAGGTCCATGGTCGCGCCCCCTTGTTTCCGTACACTCGTAGGTCGGTCGACACTTACGCGGCCTGCCTAGACGGATCGGCTTGGTTAACCGGCTTGCCCCACCCCAGCAGAAAACGCCCGACCAGCCCCGCCGCGACGGTGACGATGATGACCGCGATCGCCGTCTGGTATCCGGCGACCCAGGTATAGGCCATGACCTTCCCGGACACCAACGCGACACCCCAGACGAGCAGCACCTGTGTCGCCAGTGTCTTGGCGCGCTTCACTCCCGCCGGGGAATCCAGTTTGGCTCCCTCACCGAAGATGTGCGCTCGGAATCTTCGGATGAGGACCATGACCCACGCGACCGCCCCCAGCTTGATGTAGAGCGTCGCATCCGGGACGATACGGACCGGGTCCATGACCAGTAGCATGACGCCGGTGACCGCACTGACCCAGAAGCCTGCGGTCATGAGCGGGAGAAAGTCCTCCAACGGCGCCAGTGGTATCGCGCGCGCCACGCCGAGCACGCGCATGGCAATCGCACAGCTGATGCCCATCACAAAGGCGAGGCCGATGCTGTGAAAGGCCAGCATGGACACGAATCCGGTCGTCGACTGTTTCCAGGCCATACTGAAGCCGCTACTCCCAACCGCTTCCAGAAGCTCCGTCATCTCGGCATCCCTTCGTTGGCCTCTTGGCTACGCGTCTGGATGACAACCTAGCAATCGACGTGCCACGAGCCAGGCCCCAAGCCCGTCTCTGGTCGCATTCGATGTGGGTGATTTTCCGCGCCACAGCGACGAAAAATTTCCCGCGGCCCTCTTCGGATCGATGGGCGAGACACCCGCCTCGCGCATGGCGCCCCGTCCCGTCCGGGCGACATCCGTGGCACGCGTGTTGCTAAATAACGTAATGGAAGAGACGGCACCATGCGCTCCACGACAACCGCGGTCGAACCCGACAGCCCCCACGACCCCAGTCAGGGGGCGACGGTCAACCAGCGCGACGTCATCGCCTTTCTCGGGTTCCCCGCCGCGTACGGGTCGACCGCCGGAACGGTGGAGCGCATCGACACACACTGTTCAGTGGTGTTCCTTGTCGATGAGCGGGCGTTCAAGCTGAAACGCGCGCTGCAATACGACTATCTCAACTACTCCACCGTTGAGCGCCGACGCGAGTGCTGCCTGGCGGAAGTGCGCCTGAACCGGCGCACGGCCCCGTCCGTGTATCATCGAGTGCGCGCGGTGACCTGCGACGCGAACGGATCCCTCGCGCTGGACGGGGACGGCCCCGCCGTGGAATGGCTCATTGAAATGTCGCGTTTCGACCAGTCCGATGTGCTCGACGGTATGGCCGAACGAGGCGCGCTGGACCTGGCGCTGATGCCGAATCTCGCACGAGCGGTGGCACGGCTGCACGCCATCGCAGAGTGGCGATTCGACCATGGCGGTCGGCGAGGCATGGCGTGGGTCATCGACGGGAACGCGGACGGATTCCACGATTATGGCCCGGGTGTGCTCGACCCCGCCGCCTGCCTCCGACTCACAACGCGATCGCACGAAGCACTCTCCCGACAGGCCGACCGTCTGATGACGCGACGCGCCGAGGGATTCGTGCGTCGCTGCCACGGCGATCTGCACCTACGGAACGTCTGTCTCCTCGAGGGACGCCCCATACTGTTCGACTGCATCGAGTTCAGCGACCAGATCGCCTGCATTGATGTGCTCTACGACCTCGCCTTCCTCGTCATGGACCTGCTTCATCGCGGATTGGGTCAACACGCTCACGCGGTGTGCAACGAGTACGTCACCGCGACGGCGGACCTCGATGGACTCGCGCTGATGCCGCTGTTTCTCTCCGTCCGCGCCGCGGTCCGGGCCAAGACCAGTGCGACGGCGGCCCGGCTCCAGAGCACCCCCACAGCGCAAGCGGTGCAGCGGCAGGCGGCCCAGGACTATCTCACCCTGGCCTTGTCGCTGATTGACCCGGCGCCCGCCCGACTCGTCGCCATCGGAGGGCTCAGCGGCGCCGGCAAGTCTGTGGTTGCCAAGCGGCTGGCCCCGACCATCGGCGCGGCGCCGGGCGCCCTGGTGCTCCGGAGCGACGTAATACGGAAATCACTGCTCGGCGTGGGGCCGGCCGACCGCCTTGGCTCGGAGGGCTATACTGAGGGAGTCACTCGTAGCGTGTATCGCGAACTGGCGGTCCGGGCCGCCACCGCGGCCGCGGCGGGCCACTCCGTCATCGTCGACGCGGTGTTCGCCGACCCCCGCGACCGAGTCGTGATCGCCGATGTCGCCCGTACCGCTGGCGTCCCGTTTACCGGGGTCTGGCTCCACGCCCCCGTCGACACCCGCGCCGACCGAATCGCGCGACGGTCCGGCGATGTCTCGGACGCCACGCCGGCCGTGCTCCGAGAGCAACTCGCGAGAGGCATCGGGGACCTCGACTGGACTAGGGTGGACGCGGCCGGCGAACGCGACGCCACCGCACAAGCCGTCGAGGCGTGCGTCGGTATCACCGCGACGCCGTGATGACGCCGCACCAATCTAGGTGGTGACAGATGGAAGCGCACACCGTCCTACATCGACCGTGGACCTGTCGCTGGGCCCGCTTCGGCCACGTTGTCGCACCTGGACGTGCGTCAACCCCAACGTCGTTCTGGAGCTGCGCGCACCCAGCTCGTCCTGACGGCGATCAGCTTCTCGCCGGCGAGACCTGTACGGATTGCCTCCGATGGGACCCAGCCGACAGCGTCGTACCAGACCCGGACGAGCAAGGCTCGGACGCAATTGGACCACGCGGGCGGGATGTCGGACACTCGTGACCTGATCGGCGCCGGTGCACGCGGCCCCTCCCTGCACGTGGATCCCACGGGCGTGGAGGACACGGTCCGACACTACATCCGCGATCTGATCTACGGCGCGAACGACGGGGTGCTGACGACCTTCGCCGTGGTGGCGGGGGTCACTGGCGGCACGTTGTCTGCCGGCACGGTGCTTGTGGTCGGTATCGCCAATCTGCTGGCTGACGGCATGTCGATGGGTGTCGGCAACTACCTGGGTATTCAAGCCGAAGAGAGCGTCCGGGCTGCGCAGGGGCTGGCCGAACGTGAAGCGCGTCCGGCGAGACACGGCGCGGCGACGTTCCTCGCGTTCGTCCTGGCCGGTGTCGTCCCGCTGGTCCCCTACCTCGTCTCCGGGGCCACGAGCCGGCGATTCGGTTGGGCGGCAGCGGCCGCGCTGGCGACACTCTTCGCGGTCGGGGCCGCTCGGGCGCTGGTGACAACCGACCGATGGTGGAGAACCGGCCTGGAGATGCTCGCCCTGGGCGCCGCGGTGGCCGGCGTGGCCTATGCGACCGGTGCGTTGGTGGCGGGCTTGGTGAGGTGACGCCGCGCTCCCGTGGGGACAACAGCATCAGTGTCGCCGCCGTACGAGCGGACGCAGCATCCACACCGCATGCCCAGTGTTGAGTGCCACCGCCGCGAGCAGCACCCCGGCCCCAATGGCGACGCCAGACGGTTTGTCCATCGCGAGCCCGCCAGCGAGTAACGGAAGCCCCAGGACCCACCCGGCGAACGCAAGAGTCGCCACCGATTGGGCCGGCAACACGTGAGTAGACAGCTCTGGGGCCGTGAATCCGCCCTCTGCGAAGGCGGCGTACCAGGCCAGCAGGGGCAACAGGCGCATTTCCATCGCGACGACGAGTTGGGCGAGAAACCCAACCAGTCCGAACACGCCGTACAGCATCATCAGCGCGGGTGTCGAGCTCGATGTCGGTGACGCGACCAGCCAGAGTCCGCAGCCGGCGGCCAGCATGAGATAGACCATCGCGTGTCCGGCTTGAATGGCCCCGAAATCCGGCCTGGCTCGCTCAGCCGGTGGGGTTCGGCGATGGCGGGTCATCCACACCACCTGGCCCAAGAACACCACAAGCCCCGCCACGATACCAACCGCGAACACGGGCATGCCTGGCCACCCGGTGACCAGCGTGACGACAAACCCGATCAACCCGGTCTCCAGGAACATCGCGCTTCCGTAGAGCCCCCGTCCGCGAGGCACGGCCGACGGCAAGACCATCGGCAACAGGCGGTATCCAACCCCAACCACCATCATCGATGCCCACCCGACAGCAGCCAGGTGGGCATGGGCGTACACGTTGGAGAGTGCGTACCCCGGGACGATGTCCGTCACCTTGTCGATCGCAATCACGACGCCAGCGGTGCCGGCCAACAGCAGGTTCAGGCATGCCAGCCACAGGTGCACGGCAATCGGCCGGTCGATGGTGACGGACCGCAGCCGAACGGCGAGCCGAGCCACGGCATGCAGCAGTCCGAGCACGACCATCCCCGCCGACCAGGCCATCCCGTTGAAGGTCTCGAGCCAGAAGTGAGACACCATGCCGCTCGTGCCGATGGCGACGAACGACAGCGCCCAGTAGTCGCCCCGTGTGACCGGAATCGAGACCCGGAGAACCAACGGCGCAACCACACGGATGGCCCCCAAAATGGCCCCGGTGATCCACCCCAGCGTGATGAGATGCACCACTCCCAACATGCGCGGATGGTAGAAGAAGCCGCTCACGCCACGCGGATCGACCGCCACCACCGCCAGGGCCACCAACAAGGAGGTGTGCGCCAGACCGAAGTACCAGAGAGGCAGTCGTGTCGGCGGCAAGAAGGCGAGCGCAGGGCGCCCTGACGGTGCGGACGGAGACGCCGCAACGGCGCTGGGAGCCGACGTCATCGAAGAACCAGTTTCGCCACAAGACGCTACGAGCCAGCCGCGGCGGCCACGCGTTCGACCTCGCCCAGCACCCGGAGGAGATTGCCTCCCCAGATCTTGGCGATCTCCTCATCGGTGTAGCCGCGACGGACGAGCTCGATCGTCACGTTGACGGTCTCGCTCGCGTCGTTCCACCCGCTGATGCCGCCACCGCCGTCGAAATCGGAACTGATACCGACGTGGTCGATTCCGATCAACTGCACGGCGTAGTCGATGTGATCGACAAACGTCGCGACATCAGCCGACGGCCACTCCCGGTCGATGTCCGCCATCCGACGGTCGTACTCAGCTCGTCGCGGAGCCGGAAGGTCCGCCTGACCGCTCCCGCCTCGTGGCGACAGCCCGACATCGGTCCGGAGACGCCGCACCGCGTCGGCCCGAGCCGCGGCCGTGCTACTGATAAAACTGCCGAGCGCCACCGTCTGCATGACCCCGCCGTTGTCGCGCAGCGCGAGGAGCTGCTCGTCATCCAGGTTGCGGGCGTGATCGGCCAGCGCGCGGGTACTGGAGTGAGACGCGATCACGGGTGCCCGGGACAATCGGACCGCATCGAGCATCGCCGCCTTCGACACATGCGACACGTCGACCATGATGCCCAGCCGGTTCAATTCGGCGATGACCTCTTCGCCGAACGGGCTGACGCCATCATGCTCGGAGACGGCGTCCCCCAGATCTTCACGCGGCCCAGCCGAGTCGGCGATGTCGTTGTGTCCGTTGTGGGCAAGCCCCAAATAGCGCGCGCCCAGCTCATAGTAGGTCTCGAGCAGCGTGAGATCGGTGCCGATGACATACCCGTTCTCGATGCCAATGGCCGCCACGAGCTTCCCGTCAGCCGCAATCCGTTCGAAGTCGTCCGCCGTGTAGGCAATTTCGATCCGGTCCGGGTACAGCGTGTCGGCCATCCGGTGAATCGCCGCGAACTTGCGCATGGCGTCGGCCTGGGCCTGCGCGTAGTTCTCCGGCGTTCGCGCGGTCTGCCCCACGTACACGATGAAGAATCCGGCATCGAGCCCGCCCTCCTCCATCTTGGGTAGATCCACCTTACGGTCGCCGCGCACGCCGGGGTCGACCTCGGGCGTCGCGAAGTCGAGCGGAATATCGTCGTGGGTATCGATGGTCAACACCCGGGCGTGCAGGTCGCGCGCGCGCTCGATCAGGGCGGCGTCGACCTCCGTCTCTGATGGTGGTGCCGGTACCGGTACCGCCCCCCCGCATCCCGCCGCCAGGACCCCGATGCATGCGGAGGCGACCCCGCCCAGCCACTTCGCTTTCTCGTGTCTCATCCCCGTCTCCCTTGGCGCCTCCATTCTAGAATGCCACACGCGGCGTATACTGGCGCGGCGATTCGCCCGGCCATGCTTGCTTGCCAGAAATCCCATTTCACGGTGCCCGAGGGGGTGCACTATCTGAACTGTGCCTTCATGGCGCCGCTCGCCCGAGCGGTGCACGCGGCGGGCATTGTGGGTATCGACCGGCGTGCGACGCCGCACCTGATCCGCCCCCGCGACTTCTTCGAAGAGAGCGACCTGGTCCGGTGCCTCTTCTCCCGGATCGTCAACGCTCCGGATCCGAACCGCATCGCGATCCTGCCATCGGTGTCGTATGGCCTGGCCACGGTTGCGCGGAACGTGCGCGCGACATCGGGCGACAACATCGTGGTGCTCGAGGAACAGTTTCCCAGCAACGTCTACACGTGGCGACGACTGTGCGCGGACCGGGGACTCACGCTGCGAACAGTTCCGCCACCGCCGCACCAGGACGGCGATCGGGCGGTGGAGTGGAACGCGCGCGTGCTGACCGCCATCGACCGCAGGACAGCCGTCGTAGCGCTCCCCCAGATTCACTGGACCGACGGCACGCGGTTCGACCTGGAACGGATCGGACAGCGGGCCCGTGAGTGTCGCGCGCTCTTCGTGGTGGACGGTACGCAGTCGGTGGGAGCGTTGCCATTCGACATTCAGCGAATTCGACCGGACGCGTTGGTCTGCGCCGGCTACAAGTGGCTGCTCGGTCCCTACTCGGTCGGCTTGGCGTACTACGGGCAGGCGTTCGACGACGGTACCCCGTTGGAGGAGGGCTGGATTACCCGACGCGACAGCGAGGCGTTCGCCGACCTGGTTCGGTACCGAGACGACTACCAGGGAGCGGCCGTCCGCTATGACGTCGGTGAGCGGTCCAACTTCACGCTGTTGCCGATGTTGGCGTCGGCACTCGAGTTGGTGCTCCAGTGGACGGTACCGGCGATTCAGGAATATTGCCGCAATCTGACAAGTGAGGTCACCCAGACCCTGCGAGAACGCGGATATTGGATTGAAGACGACAGCTGGCGCGGCGCGCACCTCTTTGGCGTACGCCCGGATCATGCCGGGAACACGGCCGTCCTGGCCGAACGGCTGCACGCGCGTCACGTCTCGGTCTCGCTGCGGGGAGACGCGATTCGAATCTCCCCCAATCTCTACAACGACGCCGCGGACGTGGACGCGTTACTTGACGCGCTGGCGGAATAGGGACACTGGCCCAAAGGTGGTTCCGGGGCGAGGCTCTACGAATGGGCGGCGGGAGCGGGCGGCTCGGTCCCACCGCCTGCCCTGGTGTCGCGTGTGACGGGCTGCCAAGGCGAAGGCGCGCGACAATGCGCGCCCCGCGGGACCGGAGTGGGGTTGGGGGGCCCGCGAGGGCCCGCGTGGGGTTCGGGGCGGAGCCTCGTCTGAAGAAGCCGCAGCAACGCCGCCAGACGGACGCCTCGCCAGGAAACCTACCAGGGACGCTCGACTACGCGGTCCAGCGGCCGGCGCTCGCGCTCGAACCGGAACGCCCGACGGTTGCGCAGATCGAACCGGTCGCCGGCTCCAAGAAAATAGAATCGTCCGCCGGAGTCGAGCTGCCGCGCGTGGTCGTAAATTGCCACATAGCTGCGGCCGATCACCTCGAATTCATCGCCGCGCACCACGATCGCGGTGTCCTCGTCGAGCCCGATCCCAAGCAGTTCGGGGTGCGCCTCAATGACGCTGAGCAGGTCGAACTGCCGGTTCCGCCGAAGCAGATGCTGATCGATGGCTGTATCCCTCAGGAATCCGAATCCCACCACGTGGTCGCCCATCATGATGGTGTTGGTGGCCGAGTCTCCGCGCGCGAGATATGAACCCAGAATAGTCGCCCCAGCCGATGATCCCCCGACCACGCCGCCGCGGCGTAGGACATCGCGGAGCGCCTCCTGTACCTCGGTGTCGAGATACGCGTCGGCCAGACGCCACTGCCGCCCGCCAGGAAACCAGACCCCACGCGCACGACGCAGCGGGGACACGAAGACTTCACTGTCGGCCACGTCGCGGTCGGTTGTGTGCAACACGACAAGGTCCGTGACGCCCGCGTCGCGAAACGCCTGCAACCCCGGATACGACTGATCGTAGGTCTCGGCCCCGCCCGCGGTCGGTATCACGACAATCGGTGAGCCAGGTCCACCGGCCAGCCGCACAAATTGTTCGAGAATGGCGGGGTCGCGCATCGCGCCCCCGACGACCACCAGGGCCCCGCTGGGCGGGCCGACGACGGGACCGCCGGTCTGGGCGTTCACGCCGACGGTCACCGATAGGCACACGCCCAGAACGGCCGCCATCCGCATACTGCTGTGCACAATCTTGCTCACTTTCCGCTCCTCTTTCGTCGGACGAATTGTACATCCGACATCCGGATCAGCCGGCTGGCCCTCCGGATCCGCTACAATTGAGCAGCCCCGACCCAGCGCCACAGCTGGAACTACCCTATGCACGCGTTGAATCGACCCGTCTGCGGTGCCATTGCGCTCGCACTCTTGACCCTCCCGGCGTCGGCGACAGCCCAACTGCAGGCCCCCGATGGAGTCGTCACGCTGTCGGCCGGTACGGGCGCAACCATCGCCGCGCTGCGTGAGTCTGACACGTTGGTGAATCAGTTGACGCGCGATGGATCGCTTCGGCTCACCGCGCAGACTGATGACCCGCTGGTGCCGGACCGTTCGCACGAACGGCTGCAACAGTTTCACGAAGGGGTCCCGGTCTACGGGGCGGAAGTCACGCGCCAAACGGCACGTGGGCTACTCGTTTCCCTGTTCGGCACCGTACACCTCGCGATCGATCTGGAAACCACCCCGAGGCTCTCGGCCGACGACGCGGCCGCGGTAGTTCAAGATCTGAGCGGCCGGACGCTGTTCCGTTCGGCGCCTCCTCGGTTGGTGGTCCTCCCCGACAGGGCCAACGCGCGCACCTACCGGCTGGTCTACGAGGCGCGGACGTTCACCAACTCGCAACTCATGGTTTACTTCGTCGACGCGGCGACGGGCGCCCTCGTCTGGTCGTACAACGATCTCAAGACCCAGCAACCAGTCTTACCGTGCTCGCAGTGCGTCATCGGCGAGGGCTTCGGGATCAAGAGCGATCGCAAGAAAATGAGCGTCACGACCGTGGGCGGAGCGTTCCTCGCACACGATCAGCTTCGCCCGGCGGAGGTGTTCACGTTCGACATGGACGGCGATCTGCCCCGCACCCAACTAGTGCTCAACGGACTCTCGCAACTGTTCGACGCGGACCTGTCGACCGATAGCGACAACCAATGGCGCGACGGCGCGAGCGTCGACGCGCACGTCGGCATGGGGTGGACATACGACTACCTGTCCATACGGTTCGGCCGTCAGGGCCTGAATAATCAGAACGTCCGCATGATCAGCCTGGTCCACCCCGTGAATCGAGGGGATATCTTCACGGCGACAGCCGAAGAGATCGGGCTGTTCTACCTCAACGCGTTCTACTGCGGGCTCTGCGGCCCCGATGGGGTTGGCGTCGCGGTCTTCGGCGAAGGGCTGCCTCCCAACATCCTGCTTGGGGGCCAGCGATTCGACTTCTTCTCCGGCGCGCTCGATATCGTGGCCCACGAACTAGCCCACGCGGTCACGGATTTCACCTCCGCGCTGCTCTACGTGGACGAGTCGGGCGCGCTGAACGAAGCGTTTTCAGATGTCATCGGAGTCGGTGTGGAGTTCTACGCGGAGTCGTTGTTCCGTGACGGGGCCGGCGTCGCCGACTATGCGCTTGGCGAGGACGTCATCGAGCCGGGTGGCATCCGCTCGCTCGCCAACCCCATACAGTTCGGCGACCCAGACCATTACAGCCTACGGTTCCTCGGCAAGGACGACAACGGCGGGGTGCATACGAATTCGCTGATCCCGGGGCACGCCTTCTATCTCGCGATCGAAGGCGGCGCGAATAGAGTGTCCGGGTTGAGCGTCGCCGGGGTTGGCGCCGGCAACCGGGAACAAATCGAACAGATCTTCTTTCGAGCGTTCACCGTCCTGATGACCCGGAACTCCAACTTCGCGGCCGCCCGTGCCGCCACCATCCAGTCGGCGCGCGATCTCTACGGCGTCAATAGCGCGCCGGAGCGAGCCGTCACCGATGCCTGGGCCGCCGTCGGGGTCAACTGAAGATCCGGGTCCCAATCGAAGGAGCAAGACACGTGCGGACTCGGCAAGCTATTTCCTTGTGTCGCGGGCCCGTGGCGCCGGCCCTCTGGCTCATCGCCGGACTGCTGGTCGCCGCGCCTGAAGCGACGGCTCAGCTCACGCCAACCGACCGCATCGTCGCGCGACTCGACTCCGGGTGGCGGCCGGCATCACGGACCTTCGCCGGCACGCGGGTGTTCACGGCCCATCAGGAGCAGGGGCAATTCGCAGCGGACTACGAGCTCAAGGACGGCGGCGTCGTCGATGGAGGCGTCTCATACCTCCTGTGGCGCAACCTCGGGATCGGGCTCGACGTGTCCCATTTCCGTACCATCCACGAAGCTCGGATCTCCTCCGAAGTGCCGCATCCATTTTTTTTCGATCTGCCGCGGACCACCACGGGCCGCGCCGGTGGTCTCGAGCGCCAGGAACTCGGCCTCCACATCCGCGCGCTCTGGGTGACTCAGTTCGCTGACTGGCTCGTCGTCTCCGTTTCCGCCGGTCCCAGCATCATCAGCGCAAAGCAGGACCTGGTCACGGCGGTTCAGCACACCGAGGTGGGGTTTCCGTTCAGCGACATCGTCTTCTCCGACCACACGGTGAGGGCGCAGTCGAAAACGACCACGGGACTCAACGGCGGCGTCGATATCGACTCATTCTTCCTCCACCGACTCCCGTTCCTTCGCAACTTCGCCGTGATGAGGCATATCGGCGTGGGTCTGCTGGCACGCTACGTTCGGGGTGTGGTCATGCTTCAGATCGACGGACAACCGATCGAGGTAGACCTCGGAGGACTGCAGATCACCAGCGGCGTGCGCTTCAGATTCTAGTGTTGCCGGCACCCACCCAGCACCATCCACCGACACGCGCGTGCCTACCGCGCGAGTAGCTCGATCACCGACAGCGGGTCGACTCGGGCGGAGTTCAGACGTAGGGTCCAGTGCAGATGCGGGCCGGTCACGCGACCGGTCGCGCCGGCCTGACCGACGGGTTGACCTGGTTCGACCAGGTCTCCCTTGTCGACCAAGATCTTCGAGAGGTGGGCAAAGTAGGAATACAGCCCCCAACCATGGTCGAGGATGACCGAACCACCGGAGAAGTAGGTATCGCCGGTCAGCACCACCCGACCCACGTTCGGCGCGACAACCGGGGTGCCCTCGGCCGCCCGGAAGTCGGCGCCGCTGTGGGGATTCCGCGGTTGGCCGTTGAACACGCTGCGGCTGCCGAACGCGCTGGTGGCGCGTCCCGGCACCGGGGTGCCCCAGGGGCCACGCCACAGGCGTTCGTCCGAAGCACTGGCGAAGATGGCCCGCTGCTCTTGGGACTCGCGCGCGATCCGAGCGCTGACGTCGGGGGGCGGTTCGACATATCGCGGCGCCACGGTGAGTTGCCGCGTCGGATACGCCTTGTCCTCGACCAGAAGCGGGTAGTCGCGCTCGACCGGTGAGCCAGCAACCGGCGTGATCTGCAGGGCCAAGTCGTAGGACCCGGGCTCGACCAGTAGATCGACGCCAACCAGACCCTCCCAGGACGTCTCGCCGGCCTGATAGAAACGGACGATCCCGCCAAACACGGCGCCCCGAATATCGGCCACCGGCACCGACGGCACGACCCTGACGAGTACCGCTTCGCCCGGGAACACCCCGCGTGCCTGATGGGTAATCTCAGCCGTGAACGACTGGGCCGCGGCCGGGGTCGGGAGCCAGAGCAACGCGAACGCCACCGTTCTGATCAGGGCACTCCACGCCGCAGGGCGGAGGGCGGTATGACTCGGACGGGGTGGCATCGGATGCGTGAACACGGAACTACTCCAAGCGACGAGTGGTGTATCGCCCCGCGTTGGGACACTGGCCAGAATAACCTGGTCAGTGTCCTAGCCGCCGAACAGCGTCAAGTCGAACACGCGGGCCATGATGAGGATGACCGTCAAGCCGGTGAACACCGCCAGACTCAGCCAACTGAACCAGATGACCGGCTTCGACGGATAGAACGCCGTGTCCGTTTTCGGAATCACGGTCAGGCAGTAGTACAGATTGAGGAAGAAAATGATGGGCGCGATGAAAAACGCAAGCGCCGACGACACCAGCACCAGGAACACCGGCCGCGGCACCCCCGCGATGATCAACGTGGCGGCGATCAACGAGTAGAACATCGTGATCCGGTAGATGTTGTACTCGGACGACGCCGTTCCCCGGTGCGCCGTGGTCAACTCGTGCGCCGCGATGCCCGGCAACGCAGCGGTCGCCCTGAAGAGGTTGCGACAACAGGCCGCGACCACTCTGGGCCACCCATCGAAGTAGTTGAACGCGGTGGAGAACGTGGCCGCGAACGCCCCGCCCAGAAACACGAACATCATGCCGGGGCCGACACTATCAGTGAAGATGCGCGCGATCTCGCCAATGACGCCGGTGCCAGACACCTCGCTTGGATAGAGCCACACGGCCGCCAACAGCAAGAAGACGGTGGCCAGAATAAACGACACGATGTGACCAAGGGTGAAATCAAGGATGCCGATGCGGAACCAGCGCCGGCAGTATTCCTGCGCGTGCGCTGGCAGCTTCGACACGTCGACACTCAGATCGGACTTGGTCGAGCTGAACGCATCGAAGGGCCGCGCCAGGCCTTGCTTTTCAAGCTCCTCACGAATCCGCCCCATGCCGACCCGTTTCGCTTTCCCCCACTCAGAGGCCTGGAGCGACACGTCCATACCAGTCGGCAGCAGTCCGAGGAAGGCGGCAATGATCAGCCACGACCCGCCCGGGATCTGCACCCTGAAGAATTCTCCCATCGCCGACAGCGGCGCCGGCTCGACGGCGTAGACCCCGACGGTCGAGACGAACAAGATACCGGCCAGGATCTTGGTAGACAGCTCGACGATGGCGTACCGACCATAGAGGATGATAGCCACCGCCAGGGCCCCCAGCCCGAGTCCATAGACCCAACTCGACAACCCGAGCCCGAGATACTCGGAAAACACGAAAAACAGGACCGCCGCGGCCGCCGCCAGCCGGCCAGCCTGACCCAGCGCGCACTGAATCAGCGTCGTGACGAGGACGTACCAGACCGGCCACTTACCGGGCGCGGTGGAGTAGGCGTCGAGCATGCTGCGCCCGGTCGCGTTCGTGAACCGGAACGCCATCTCGAAGCCGTAGTACTTGAAGATATAGGCCACCGGGATACACCAGAGCAACGCGTACCCAAACCGTCCACCCGCCGCTGGCGCGGTCACCAGGTGGCTGGTGCCGATACCCGTCATCATCAAAATGAGTCCAGGGCCAAAGTGGCGGAGCAGACCGCGAGGACTGGTTTCCGGCAGCTGAAGCGAGTTGAACCCGTCTGACTTGTCTGGCATGCGCGTCATCCTACCAGAGTCGGAACCGCGATCCGGAATCGCTGAGTGAGGCGGCTGATATCGAGCATGAGTGGCGGGCCGGCGCAGTCGATTCGACAGGGCGGAGGCAGTAAGATGGCGCTTGGGCCTCTGACCAGAGGTCCAAGGCTCTGGAGCCCGGCTTCGCGCCGGAGCCGGGAGGACCCCATGCGCGAACACCGACATTCCATCCGAACGACCGGGCGCACCGCGAGCCGCGCGGTTGCCGCTGTGCTAATCATGTTCTTGATCGGGTGCGCTTCATCGATCACCCGAGATACCGAACCGGGGCGCGACGCGGCGGGCAACGCGGGAGCGGTCACCGCCGGTCACCCGCTCGCGGCGGAGGCCGGTCTGGCCGTCTTGCAGTCCGGCGGACTGGCGATGGATGCCGCGATCACCGCCGCCGCCGTGCTCGCGGTCGCCCGCCCGCACATGAACGGGATCGGCGGCGACATGTTCCTGCTCTATCACGACTCGGCCACCAGGCTCACCTATGCGCTCAACGGCTCGGGCAAGTCGGGTAGCGCGAAGACCCTCGAGGAACTGAAGGCGGACGGCCTGGACCGCATGCCGAGTTCCGGTCCACTGAGCGTATCGGTGCCAGGTGCGGTCGGCGCCTGGTCTGAAGCGTTGCGCCGCTTCGGAACCATCTCGTTTGCCGAGGCCCTGGAACCGGCGTCCAGACTCGCGCAGGCGGGTCTGCCAGTCTCTGAACGACTGGCGTCGGACATCGCTGGGGCGGAAGCCAAGCTCCGAGAGGAGCCGGAAGCGGCGCGGATTTTTCTCCCTGGTGGACGCCCGCCTCAGCCCGGTGATGTCCTGGCTCGGCCCGACCTGGCGCAGACCCTGCTGACGCTCCAGGAAAAAGGCGCCGAGGAACTGTACACCGGGGCGCTAGGTCGCAAGGTCGTCCGTTTCATCCAGGACCGAGGCGGTCTGGTCAGGCCGAACGACATGACCATGTACATGCCTGAGTGGACGCAGCCGGTCAGCGCTCGTTACCAGGGGTTCGAAGTGCAGGTCGTCCCCCCGAACACCCAGGGGGTCACGCTCCTCGAAGAGCTCGCGATGTTGCAGCACCACGACCTGGCCGCCCTCGGACACAACAGCGCCGACTATCTGCACACCATCTCCGAGGCCATCAGACTGGCATTCGTCGACCGCGACCATGAGGTGGCTGACCCGCGCGCCATGCGGGTCACGACCGACGAACTGCTCGAGCCCGCTCGCATTCGGCAACTCGCTGGGTCGATCACACCCGGTGGCCGCGCGCCGTCACTCGACGTCGCAACCAGTCCAGATCACCCGAACACCGTCTACGTCATCGCCGTCGATCAGTACGGCAACGTGGTGTCGCTGATTCAGAGCCTGTTCGCCACCTTCGGCTCAGGGTTGGTTGTGCCCGAGACGGGCATCGTGCTCCAAAATCGTGGGTCGCTTTTTCGATTCGAAGAAGACCACCCGAATGTCTTCGCGCCACGGCGACGACCGTTCCACACCCTGTGTCCCGTCATTGTGCTCAGCAACGATCTGCCCTGGCTCGCGGTCGGCACCCCAGGCGGCGACGGCCAGACGCATACCCTCACCCAGGTCATCAACAACATCGCGGTGTTCGGCATGACGCCCCAGGAGGCGATTGACGCCCCGCGGCTCCGCCGTCTGAACGACGGGTCGTTGGCGATCGAGGAAGCGGTGCCCCAGGAAGTCCGCGACGCCCTCGTAGCGCGCGGCTATACAGTGCACGCCCGCAGCGGGCTCACCGCCGAATTCGGCGGCGCTCAGGCGGTGCTGGTCGACCAGATCTCCGGCCGCCGACGCGCCGGCGCGGACCGCCGACGTGAAGGCTGGGCGGTGGCGTACTAGTGGGCCGGTACGGTCCGCTCTAGTACCCGGAAGTCTCGCTCGCCCTGACCGCCTCCGGAACCGGGGCTTGATACAGCACCCGGCCGACGAAGAAGGGACCCATCTCTTTGATGTATTCGGAGGTCTGAATGGTGGGGCGCATGTCCTTGACCAGCTTGGACAAAGGATAGAGCTCCGGACCGATCAGACCGATGACGAACTCGTTGTCGTCGCGGTCGAGGCCGTGGCACTCGAGCCGAACGTCGACCGCGAGCCCCAGGTTGCCGTAGCCGCGGCCGACCGTCCCGTGCTCCATGAGGATGCGGCCCTGGTCGCCCCGTGGCAGGCGGTTGAACGCGCCGATCCGACGGAGCGGATACCAGATGCCCCATGGGTAGTCGGGGTTCAGAGCATGCCGCCGCACTTTGTGCAGCAGGAAGTCCGTCAGGTCCGCTTCACGACCACCCGCATAGGTCCGACCGATCATCGTGAAGTCGGGCAGCGGCGTGAGGCCGGCGAAGGCCGGCCCGGTGAGCAACGCCCGACCGGCGTCCGCGAACAGGTTCGGATCCTCCGACATCAGCACCACGCCGACCCCGCGTGGATCGTTGAGATTGGCGTAGACCACCGCCTCGAGCCCGCTGTCGCGCACGGCCGAGACCACCGCACCGGTATCGAGACAGTCAGTGAAGACGTGCAATTGCACGAACAACCGCGTGTCGAGGGTCTGCGGTTCGCCGCGCACGGTCGCACCATGTTCGACAAGGTCGGGCACAAACGTCTCCATCGTCGATGGAGGACGACCGCCGTGGGTGGGAGGAGCCGGAGGAGCGTCAGTCTTCTCAGTCATCGTGTCGGTGATGTCCTTCACACACTTGGGGCGACCATTCTACCCGAGTCGACGTCCTACCTTTGTGGCGGCGGCACCTAGCTGGTCGGTTCTGCGGGGACCACGCCAACTGACACACGGCGGGCGTCCCGATTGCCGACGTCATCTCGCAGTGGTAGTGTCGATGTGACGCACATGCGCATCCACGTGATCACCTTCGGAACGGCCTTGCTGCTCGTATCAGCGGTGGGGCTGATTCTGCCGGCCGCCAGCGCCGCGCAGGACCTCGCCGTGGCGGCGGCGGGGGTCGGGGACTCCGCCGAACCGGTTGTGGCGCTGAACCTCACCCGCGTGAAACACAGGCTGGCCCTGTTGCGGGAACGCGAGGGGCCTGGGTCGCTGTTTCGTCTCGATTACCGGCTGTCTGTCTTCGGTGTCGCACCGAAGATCGAACTGCTGCAAAGATTCGACACCCAATACGGCGCGGTGCCATTCGGCGGACCAACCCACGCCGACTTCATCGACATGTGGGAACCGAAGGAGTTCAGGGCCCCGACCATTCCACTGATGCCCGTCCTTCGATGGACGTTCGGACGGTAGCGGCCCGACGACCATCTTGCTACGCTCTGGCCACGGTGGACTTGTAATTTAGCTGCGGGCGACGGAAAATTGTCGTTCTGTGAAGCGGCAACGCCAGTGTGATCCCTCCAGAATACTCGTAACACCTTGATACACATACATTTCAGCCACGCATCGGGCGTGTCCACGGCAACGCGCCGAGCGCCGGCGAGAAGTTCGTCACGCACCGGCCCTTTCGGAGCAGAGGTGACAGAGTGTCTACAGGGTTGAGTGTGTCCGGGGTAGATGAAATTGTGGGCGTCCTGGGTGACGACGCCGCACTGCTCGATCATGAGTGTCAGACAATTCCCGCATCGAGTCTGCACCTTCCGGGTCCAGACTTCATCGACCGCTGTGTCGCCCAGTCGGACCGGCCGGCCCGTGTTCTCACGAGCTTGAGCGCGATGTTCGGTTCTGGACGACTCGCGAACACCGGCTATCTGTCCATCCTCCCCGTCGACCAGGGCATCGAACATTCCGCCGGTGCCTCGTTCGCGCCCAACCCCGCCTACTTCGACCCATCGAACATCGCCAAGCTGGCGCTGGAGGGCGGGTGCAACGCGGTGGCGTCCACGTTGGGCGTGCTGGGTGCGGTGTCACGGCAGTACGCACACAAGATTCCATTCATCATGAAGTTCAACCACAACGAGTTCATCTCATACCCGAACTCGTTCGACCAGATCCGCTTCGCCAGCGTCGAGCAAGCGTTCGACATGGGTGCCATGGGTGTCGGGGCCACCATCTATTTCGGGTCGGAGGAATCGAAACGGCAACTGGTGGAGGTGTCGGAACTGTTCCAGCAGGCGCATGAGCTCGGGATGTTCACGGTGCTGTGGTGTTATCTCCGGAACTCCGATTTCAAGACGGCGGGGACCGACTATCACACGGCGGCCGACATGACCGGACAGGCCAACCACCTCGGCGTGACCATCCAGGCCGACATCATCAAACAGAAGCTACCGGACACCAACGGCGGCTTCAACGCACTCAAATTCGGCAAGACCCACAAGGCCGTGTACTCGGACTTGACGACCGATCACCCCATCGATCTCACGCGTTACCAGGTGGCGAATTGCTACATGGGCCGGGCCGGTCTCATCAACTCCGGCGGCGCCTCGGGCGGCGAAAGCGACCTGCAGGAAGCGGTGAAGACGGCGGTCATCAACAAGCGCGCCGGGGGCACCGGTCTCATCTCGGGCCGCAAGGCGTTCCAACGTCCAATGGCCGACGGCATTGCCTTGCTGAACTCGATTCAGAACGTCTATCTGGCCGACGGCGTCACGATTGCGTAGCGCGGTCCGGCTTGGTCGTCCACAGTTCGAGGCGGATCGAGAGTAGGAAATATTTCTGGCGCAGCGCGACCACGCGGTCCGTATAGCCGTCCTTGGGTATCTCCCGCGACTTGAGCCGGGCGCTCAACGCGCGGAGCTCATGACGGTAGAGGTCGTTCACGAACTCCTTGGCGAGAGCCGGCGACGTACAGGGGGTGGGGCGTAGGCCGAATTGACCCAGTTCGTCGAGTATTCTCGGATGGTACGTGTAGGCCACGACAGCGAATTGTAACGTCGAGTCAACCTCGGCGGGCGCGGGGCGCGCATGGTCGCACGCCCTGACAGTACCGCAAACCGCTATGGACCCGCAGCTGAACGGGTGTGCCGCCGCCTGGATATGGAAGCGCGACATGATCACCCCCTACGCAGGTCTGCTCGTCGCCCTCTGGGTGGCGTTCGGATCAGCGACGATTCAGGCTACGCCCTCCCAGGCCGGCCAGACTGTCGAACCGGGTACGGTCGACACCACGCTCAGACTCCCGGCTCTCACCTACCCAGACGTCGTCGCCCTGTCCACGTCCGGCGACTACGCCGCGGCCTTGGCAAGCCTGGACCGCGCCGTCGGCGACACCGCTCCTGAGCCGCTGGACGCCCTGGTCCTGCGCGCCACCCTGCTGAATGCTGCCGGGCGTAGGGCGGAGGCAGAGGCGGCGTGGCGACAGGTCATCGACCGGGAGGTGTGGATGCGCACCTTCTCACGACGCGCGCTGGTCGCGAGCATGGCGGCTCGGGGCGAACCAACGCTGGCGAGGCCAATCCTGTCAGAACTGCACGGCTCGGACCCAGTGCGACATCTGGACCTCACGCTTGACGTCGCCGACGCGCATCTCGCGCGAGAGGAGTTCGACCGCGCGTCCGTCCTGTTTCGGCAGGCTCTGTCACAGCAGCGGCGCGGCGCGATGGCCGATCGGGCGCGGCTCGGGCTGGCCCGCGCCCAAGAGGGCGCCGGAGATCTGAGTGGCGCGATCGCCACGCTGCGCGAAACCCAGCTCGAACACCGGACGGGTGCCGGCTACGCCGAGGCCCGATCGGCCGAGCGCCGTCTGCGCGAGCGGGACGGCGCGCTACCGGCTCCGTTCACCGCCAGCCAGTACCGCACGTTGACGGGGCGCCTCCGCGGCTATTCTCGCTACGCCGAAGCGGCCGCGATCATCGACGCCTGGCGGGCCGTGGCACCGGACGCCGAGGCCCGTCTCGACGTCGAGCTGATCGGTGTGCTCTACGAGAGCCGTACGAACCAGGAGGCGGTCGCGCAGTGTGCCGCCTTCGCCTCGCGTCATCCGTCGAGTCCGCTCCTGCCGGGCGTCAAGCTGACCGAGTTTCGGCTCGCGGTCCGGATGGGGAACACCGACACGGCCCGTCGCCTCGGGCTCCGCCTCTTCGACGGCGGGGTGCCCGGAGCCACGGCGGCGCAACGGTTCAGTGCCGGTGAACTGCTCGCCGCGTATCTGGTGGCCGTGGGCGACGTGGAAGACGGCCTCGACCTGTATCGTCAGCTGTTTCAGCGGGCTGCCGACGCCGACGGCCAGCGGATGATGCTGTGGAAGGCGGGGGTCGCCGCGTTGCGAGCCGGTGACAACGACCGCGCCCTGGTCAACCTCCGCGCCCTGAACCAACGGGGACCGACCGGCGACCTGGAGCCGGCTGGTCAATACTGGCAGGCGATCGCCGAACTGCGGACCGGGCAGCCGGAAGCCGCGACCCGCCGCTTCCGGTCGCTGGTCCAAACACAGCCCTACAACTATTACGGATTGCAGGCCCGCGCGCGGCTAGGGGCACTTGGCGGTGACGCGGCGGTCCCGGCGCCACCGACTCGTCGGTTTCCCGTCCTCGCTGTCGAAGAAACCTCACAGACCAGAGCCGAGTTCAAGGCCGCGATGACACTGGCGCGCGCGGGACTGGCCGTGGATGCCGCCTGGTATCTGCGGCGACTCGTCGAACGGCGGCGCGGCGACCGCGGCCTGGCGCTGCTGGCGGCTCGCGCCTCGGCCGAGGCCGGTGACCACCGCGCCGTCGCACGTCTCCTGGCGAACCATTTCACCGGCTTCCTGCAGCGCCCGGCCGACGACCTACCGGACGACTTCTATGCTCTGGTGTATCCACGCCCGTTTCTCAACGCGGTCGAACGAGCGGCCGGCGGGCGCGACCTCGACCCGGCGTTGATGTTCTCGCTGATGCGGCAGGAATCGCGTTTCGACCCCAACGCGCGATCGTTCGTCGGCGCCCTGGGGCTCTTTCAGATCATGCCGTACAAGGCGACCGAACTCGGCCCGCGCGCCGGACTCGACGGACTGTCAGCGGCCGACTTCGAGGATGAAACGGTGTTGCTCCAACCACGGGTGAACGCGGCGATTGCGGCCACCCTGGCCGGTGATCTGTTCGCGATGTTTGGCGGCGCCCTCGCCCCGGTGATCGCCTCCTACAATGCGGGCGAGGAGCGCGTGGCTATTTGGTGGGAATCGGCTCGGGACCTGCCCGAGGATCTCTTCGTCGACACCATCCCGTACAGCGAGACCCGCCGGTTCGTCCGCGAGGTACTAGCCAACGTGGCCGGTTACCACCGAGTCTACGCGAACGGATCCTCATCGGCCGACGGCCCGTAGATAGATGGGACCGGTGCGTCGTTCAAGCGGAGATGCACGCCAAGCTGGGCCCGGTGGTGGATCAGGTAATTCATCACGAAGCTGCGTATCATTGCGACCCGCGGCATTCTGAACGTGGTGAGCCCATTGTGGAGCAACGTCCACGGTGGCATCAGGGTCTCGTCGGTGGCGCCCGCAATCGCAGCCCGGGCCTCCGCCAGGTTCTTGTCAAATATCGCGAGCAGCTCGTCCACACTCGTCGGCGCTTGTCGGCCGGCACCCGTTCCAACGTCTTCCGCACGCCGGCCATCTCCTGATCGAACTCCGGAAGCAACGCTTCGCTGATAGCCATCCAAATCTCCTGTCCAGAAGAATTCGCCTCGGCAAGAGGTCAGAACCGATCTAAAAACCGATAGCCGAGCTTGTTCGCCGACGATCTTCAGCCGCCTCTAAAATATCCTCTTCGGCGTTGTAGAGGATGGCCGACACCGCACCCTGCACACCGATCTCGGTCATGCGGTGGCCGCGCTGCCCGAGCAGCGCCAGGGTATCCGGCGAGAACCCCCACCGCTCATACCGTGTCTGGTCTGGCAGCCACTGGTGATGCAACCGGGGCGCATCTACCGCCTCTTGAATGTTCATCCCGAAGTCGACCACGTTCAGAATCGTCATCAGCACCGTGTTGATGATGGTCCGACCACCGGGGCTACCGGTGACCATGACCAATTGACCCTCGCGGGCCACGATGGTCGGGGTCATGCTGGATAGCATCCGCTTGCCAGGCTCAGCCAGGTTGGGACCAGTGCCGATCAGCCCGGTCTGGGTCGTCAACCCGGGGGCCGCATTGAAGTCGCCCATCTCATTGTTCAGCAGGAAGCCGGCGCCCGGCACGGTGATCTTCGACCCATACCCCTGCTCCAACGTGTAGGTGAGCGACACCGCGTTGCGCGCGGCATCGACCACCGACAGATGCGTCGTCTCCTCGCTTTCGACCGGCCAGGAGAAGCTGTCAGGTGACGACACCGAGGCCCGGTCGGCATCGATGGTCAATCGGAGCTCGGCGGCGTAGTCCTTCGAAATCAATCTATCGATCGGCATGTTGGCGTTGAAGGCCGGATCGCCCAGATTCTGAGCCCGGTCGGCGAAGGCCCGCCGCATCGCCTCGATGATGAGATGGGTGGTCGCCGCCGACCCGCTGCCGGACGCCGCCAAGTCATAGCCTTCCAGCACATTGAGCATCTGGATGAGAGCCGGCCCGCCAGAGCTCACCGGCGGCATGGAGATGATGTCGTAACCGCGGTAGGTGCCTGTCATCGGCGCGCGACGCACCGCCCGGTACGCGGCCAGGTCGGCCTGGGTCATGATGCCGCCGTTCGCCGCCATCTCGGCGGCAAGGAGTTCGGCCGTCTCACCCGTGTAGAACCCGGCCGGTCCCTGAAGCGCGATCCGCGAGAGTGTCCGCGCCAGATCCGGCTGGCGAAGCGTCTCGCCGACCCGGTAGGGCTGACCCTGGTTCGAAAACTGCGCCACTGACGCGGGGTAGTCGGCCATCCGCGGCAGGACGGCGGCCAATGAGCGGGCCAAAGAGTCCCTCACCACGAACCCCTCGCGCGCCAACGTCATCGCCGGCTCAACCAGACGCTCCCACGACAGCGACCCGTGCTCTGACCAGGCCTGATGCAATCCCGCCACGGTCCCCGGCACGCCGACGGCCAGATGGCTGTTATGGTGCACGCGCCGGTCGTACTCGCCCCCACGCATGAACATCGTGGGCGTAGCCGAAGCCGGTGCGGTTTCTCGGAAGTCATACGCCACCGCGTCGCCCACGGCCGGCCGGTAGACCAGAAACCCACCACCGCCAATATTTCCTGCCGTGGGATAGGTGACCGCCAGCGCAAACGCGGTCGCGACCGCGGCGTCCACGGCGTTGCCCCCGTCCCGCAGCACCTGATCACCGACGCGCGAGGCCAGTGCGTCCTGCGACACCACCATCGCCTGCCGAGCGCGGATCGGGCGCGTGCTCCCCACCAGCAGCGTCGGCGCGAGCGCCACCCACGCGACCGCAACGGCTCCAACAATGCCGCAGGCGAAACCACGTCGCTTCCGGTTAGTCATGTCGTCATGATCGCATACACTTTTCGAACGAATCGAGGAGTTCTCTTCATGCTGAACCGCCACCCCCATGCCACCGTCGCCGCACTGGCCGTTACCGCCGTCGCGCTGTCCCCATTGTCTGTCGGTGCCCAGAGTCGCGGACTCGTGCCGGACGACTTCTACCGCGAGATCGGTGTCGGCGAGGTCGCCATCTCGCCGGACGGCGCGCTGGTCGCCTTCACCGTCACCACCATCGACGAAGACGCCAATCGGCGGCACCGGGAGATCTGGATGCAGGAACTCGCTGGCGGGCAACCGTCCGGTGACCCATTTCGGTTTACCGACCCGACACGCGAGGCCAGCGCACCCGTCTGGTCACCCGATAGCCGCCTCCTGAGCTTCCAGTCGCCACGTCGCGAGACAGACAGTGATGAGACTGAGGACACCAACCCCACCTGGTTCGCCCGCATCACATTCCCGGGTGGCGAGGCCTTTCAGATAGAGGGCGTCGAGGGCGCCCCGATCTGGTCGCCGGACGGCCAGTGGATCGCCTTTCTCAAGCGGCCAAGTGACGCCACCGATGGTGTAGCCGCGGAACGACGGGGCTGGATCGCGCCGGATGCCATCACCAACACGCTGAGTGCCGAGCGTTTCGACGGGCGCGTCATCACTACCATGGCCTACAAGCGCGACGGCACACTGACGCTGTTGCCACATCCGTCGACGCCCGCCAAGCGTCAGCTCTTTATCGTATCGGCGGCAGGCGGACCGGCCGTCCAGCGAACGGACCTGGCGTACGACGTCGGCGAACTTGTCTGGTCGCCGGACACCCAGCGGCTGTATTTCACGGGCGACGCGCTCGAGGATGACGAGTACAGCGACGACCTCACCACCGACATCTACGTCATCGACCGGGAAACGGGCGACCCACACACTCTGACCTCGAACCCAGGGGACGAGTTGTCGCCACACGTCTCCCCGGACGGCACTGCACTCACGTTCCTGCACACGCGCGCTCGAGGCGAGGAGACCGACGTCCGGGTGGTCGACCTGACCGCCGACGGCAGGGTGCGTGGACTCCCGCGGACCCTGACGTCCGACTGGCCGTTCGTGCCCGGCGCGCCGACCTGGGCCCCCACCGGCGATGCGGTTCGCTTTCTCGCGGGCGTGAGGGGGAACCGGCATCTGTACGAAGTGACCGCCACCGGTGATCTCATTCGCCAAGTCACGAGTGGAGACCGAGACGTGCAATCGCTCTCGGCCTCGAGCGACGGTCTGGTCATGGCCTACAGCGCGTCTGACGTCGTTACCCCGGCCGAAGTATTCGTCAACCGACGCGACGGCAGCGGCCAACGCCCGGTCACCTCGTTCAACGAGGAGTGGCTCGCCGAGGTCACCCTCCAACCGGCCGAGAAGCTCGCCTGGACGCTCACGGACGGCAGCCAGGTCGAAGGCTGGCTCATCAAACCCGTCGGGTACGAAGCGGGCCGGCAGTACCCCATGATCTTAAAAATCCACGGCGGCCCGTACGGAGCGTATCGCAACACGTTCTTCCGGACGTTCCACGTGCTGTCGAACGCCGGCTTCTTCGTGTTGTACACGAACCCGCGGGGGTCGACCGGGTACGGCCACGACTTCATGTACGCCACAACGCCCGGCTGGGGTGAGATCGACGCGGAGGATTACCTGGCCGGTGTCGACATCGCACTCGAGGCGTATCCGGACATCGACCCGGACCGAATCGGCGTCTCGGGCGGTAGCTACGGGGGCTTCATGAGCAACTGGCTCACCGCCACGACCAACCGATTCGCCGCCGCCGTCACCAGCCGATCGATCGCCGACTGGACCAGTCTGTATGGTTCGACCGACGCGCAGTCGTTGTTGGACTTCGCGTTCGAAGGCCCGCCATGGGAGCAGCCAGAACGGTACGACCGGCTGTCGCCGATCACGTATGTCGAGAACGTCACCGCCCCGACGCTCATCATTCACAGCGAGAACGACTACCGCACCCCCATCGGGGACGGCGAGAAGTGGTTCATGGCTCTGAAGAAGCGACAGATTCCGACCGAAATGGTGCGGTATCCCCGATCGAGTCATGGATTGTCGAGGTCAGGCGAGCCCTGGCTGTTGGTCGATCGATTGGAGCGGATGCGAAGCTGGTTCACGCACTGGCTGAACGAACCATCCGAGCCGCGGTGAGGCTTATTACTGCCGGTCACAACTACGGCAGCACGCCTCAGCGCGACATGGCCCGCGCCATCTCTCGCATCATCTCCGCCTCGGAGATGCCGGTCCAGCAGTGACCCCGGCTCGGTCCATAGACGACGCGCGCGTCGAGTGGTGGCTTGGTCGCGAGAAATTGATCGAAGAGATGGACGGCATCGTTGAGAAAGTAGTCGTCCATCTCTCCCACCCAGATGTTGAGTTTCCCTCGTAACTGGGGCGCCAGCGCGTCCCACTCACGCTCGAGCCGCAAGCGGAGGTCGTAACGCTCCCAGTGGCGAGCCACGGGCCGGTTGATTCTCCCGGTCTGCGGATCCCAGAGCGGCACCGGCCGGCCGTCCGCGCCACGCGGTCCATAGGCGGCGTTCCAGGCGCCCCACTGGCGGCCGGACGCCGTCCAGCTGTCGCCGACGCCGAGCACGTTTTCCATCCGCAGTTCGTGACGCATCGTGAAGCGGACGCTGCCGTCGAGGTTGCGCGCACTCGGCAGGTCGACGCCCCGTTCGTCGACATACGCGCTGTCGCCGGCATAGACGTCGACACGCTGGAAGGCACGAAAGTCGACGCTATCGGGGCAGGACGCCCAGGCACCGTTGAAGACGTCGGGATAGAACATCTGCAGCGCGAGTGAGACCCAGCCGCCAGTCGAAGCTCCGTCGAGGACCCGCGCGTGGGGCGCCCCAACCCCACGGAATTCGCGCTCGATGTGTGGGATCAGCTCCTGAGTCACGGCGTCGCCGAATGGACCGTTGTTGGCGGAGTTGACCTGATACGGGTCGCCGAATGGACCGGCGCCATCGAGATGCAGCAGCAACATGGACGGCGCGTCGGACGCGGTCCACGCCGCTCTGAAGGACGACCCGGGCCGCATCATCGCTTGGACCGCAGTGTAGCGGTCTCCGTAGCCTCCGATGCGCACGCGAAGCGGGTAACGGCGGTCGGTCTCCTGATCGTAGCCCTCGGGGAGGATGACGCCCGCGCGCAGATAGATGGGACGGCCGTGGAACGCGGACAGCAGCTCGGACCGGAACTTGATGAACCGCAAGAACGACGTGTCGGGCGGCAACGCCTCGTCGGGGATGCGCCGAGTCAGCGTCAAACGAACGGGAGCGGCACGTGGCGGGCCAAGGGTGACACGCACGGAATCGCTGTAGAGGTTGCCGGGTGCGTCTGGAGCCCGGAGATCGCGGTTGGTACTGAGAACCGCCTGCACCCGATAATCGCCGGCTGGCAAGTCAGTGAAGCGTTCGAGGGGAAACATCGCAGCGGCGGCCGCATCGACGATGACCAGGGCGCCGGGGCCGAGGGCGGGGGCGTCGGCGCCGAGGGTGGGTACGGCGCCGCGGCCCGCGCGTCCGATGAAGCGTCGCGGCTCGACCCGGTCGCTGGAGCCGCCCCCGACACCGACGAGCACGACGAGCAGACGACCGGGCGGCTGCGCTGGCAACGATGGGTCGAGCATGACTTCGAAGCGCAGACCGGATGACGGCTGGGCCGCCAGACTGAGGACGCCCAGAGTCGTGAGCGCCAGAGCCGAAATCGTGCGCCGGAGCATGGCTGTCAGCATCAGCAAGAATCGACGGGCCCTGCGTCCGCCGGAGGCCGTCCGTCCCTCAACCGTGGAGAGGACATCGGCACATCTCCGACTATCATAGTGCCCGTACTCAGGGGCATGACCTCCGCGGGCGGGACCCACAACCGCGCGGGAGTAGAATAGGGACCCTCAGCACCTGGTCCGCATTGATCTGGAGCGGCGACTTGATGATGAAGCGTGTTGGTCTTCCTGCGATCCTCACGGTGGCATTGTTCGGCGTGGTCGCGGCCTGTGCCCCGCCCAGCGGCGGCGGGCTGACGCAGCGATTGTCTGTCGCCACCGGCGGCACGGGTGGCGTCTACTATCCCTACGGCGGCGGGGTCGCCCAGGTCATCAGCGACCACGTCGACGGGGTCGAAGCGACGGCAGAAGTGACGGCCGGCACGGTCGACAACCTGAAGTTCCTCGCCAATCAGGGCGCCGACTTGGCGTTCGCGCTGGCAGACTCGCTCGATGATGCGGCGGCCGGTCGTGGCGTTTTCGCCGACTTCGGCGTGGTGCCGGCGCGAGCCATCGCGGTGCTCTACGACAATCTGAATCAGCTGGTGACACTGGAAGGCACGGGTATCGAGACGGTCGCCGATCTCCGCGATCGGGTCGTGTCGACGGGCGCACCCGGCAGCGGCACCGAGATCACGGCCGTGCGCGTGCTCGAGGCGGCCGGGTTGAACCCCGGCACCGACATTCGCCAACAGAGTCTCGGCGTCTCCGAGTCGGTCGACGCGCTCAAGGACGACAAGATCGACGCGTTCTTCTGGAGCGGCGGCATCCCCACGGGCGCGGTGCTCGATCTGGCGTCGACGCCTGGCCGGACGGTCAAGCTGATATCGAACACCGACACGCTCCCGGTCCTGTTCGAGCAGCACGGCGACGCGGTGTATCACAGTGTCACCATCCCGAGCATCACGTACCCCGGCATGGCGGCTGACGCAGACGTGATCGGCGTGGCCAACGTGCTGGTCGCTCACGAATCGATGTCCGAGGAGCTGGCCTACCAGATCACGCAGGCGCTGTTCGAACATCACGGCCAACTCGCCGCCGTGCACGCAGAAGCGGCCAAGCTTACTCTCGAGAGCGCCGTGCTCGGGTCCACGGTGCCGTTCCACGAGGGCGCCATCCGCTACTACCGCGAGCAGAACGCCTGGCCAGGCAACTAGGCCCAAGCCACCGGAGCCCTGCCCTGGCGAATCCTCCTGCCCCACCGATCGATCCCCGCGACGATCCGGACGCCGAGATCCAGACCAGACGTCTGACCGGCGTCACGGAGCGTCTGGTCACTGTGCTGGCGGCGGGATTGTCGGTGTACGCGCTGTACTGGACCGTCCGGATCGTACCAGCGCAGATCTATCGACTCAGCTTTCTGCTGATCTCGTTGGTCCTCACCTTCATCCTCTATCCTGCGCGGTCGGCGACGCGGAGGCGGGTGTCGGCGCTCGATTGGGCGCTAGCCGCGATCACGGTGGCCGTGCTGGCCTTCCCGATCGTCGACTTCGACGAGTTCGTCCGTCGCGCGGCGACCCCCACCGGCATCGACATTCTGTTCGGCGCCATCACGACGCTGCTCGTGCTCGAAGCCACGCGGCGCACCGTTGGCTCGATTTTGCCCGTCACCGCCGTCGCGTTCCTGCTCTACGGCTACTACGGTCCCTATTTCGAGCTGATCAGGATGGAGATTTTCGCGCACCGGGGCTACACCCTGGCGCGTCTCGTCGGGACGTTGTACATGACGCTGGAGGGCATTTTCGGTGTGCCGCTGAATGTGGCCGCTACCTATATCGTCCTGTTTACCATTTTCGGCGCCATGCTGCAGCACTCGGGCGCGGGGCAGTTCTTCATTACCTGGACGATGTCGGCATTCGGACGTTCCAAGAGCGGCGCCGGACCGGGACGAACGGTCGCACTGTCCGGATTCCTGCTCGGCACCGTGTCCGGCAGCGGCGTCGCCACCACGGTGACACTGGGAGCCGTCGCCTGGCCGATGCTTCGACGCGCCGGGTTTTCGCCCGAGGTCGGGGGGGGCATTCTGTCGGCCAGCGGCATCGGCGCCATCATGGCTCCGCCCACCATGGGCGCCGCCGCGTTTCTCATCGCCGAGTTCCTGAAGGTCACCTACCTTCAGGTGATTCTGATGGCCATCGTACCGGCCGTGCTCTACTACCTGTCGATCATATTGATGATCGAGGCGGACGCCCGCCGGCTGGGGACGAAGGCGGTCGATGTCGACCTGCCGTCGGTGAGGGAACTGACGCTTCAGTCCGGCTATCACTTCCTCCCCCTGATCGCGATCGTCGTGCTGCTCGTGTCTGGGATGACACCGTTCCGCGCGGTTTTCTACGCGACGATGCTGGCGATCGTGCTCAGCTTCGTGCGGAGTGAAACCGCCCTGAAACCGAAGCGGCTCGTCACGGCCCTCGAAACCGGCGGCCGTGCGGTGCTCGGGGTGGTCGCCACCACCGCCACGGCCGGCGTCATCGTCGGGGTCGTCACGTTGACCGGACTGGGCCTGAAGATCTCGAACATCATCGTGGATCTGGCCGGCGGCAGCGTCTTCTTCACGGTGTTCTATGCGGCCGTGGCCGTCTGGATGCTGGGCCTGGCCGTGCCGGTCACCGCCTCCTACATCATCGCGGCGGTGATGATCGCACCAGCCCTGACCGAGGTCGGGGTGCCGGAGGTGGCGGCGCACATGTTCATCTTCTACTACGCGGTGCTGTCCGAGGTCAGTCCACCGACGGCCTTGTCGCCGTTCGCGGCGGCGGCCATCACCGGCGGCAACCCGTTCAAGACGATGATGCTGACCTGGAAGTACACCCTGCCGGCGTTCCTGGTCCCGTTCGCCTTTACGTTGAGTCCGGAAGGGCTTGGCGTGCTGCTCCAGGCGCCGTTGGTGGACACCGTCAAGACCGTGTCGACCGCCGTGGTCGGCATCCTGGCGCTGGCGATGGGGTTTGGCGGGTGGCTGCGACAGGCGGCTACCATGGTCGAGCGGACGATCGCGGTCGCCGGTGGGTTGTTGCTGTTCTACGCGACAACGATGACCGACCTAGTCGGCGCCGTCCTATTCGTCGCTGCCATCGCATTGCACCTGAGTCGAACGAAGAGCGCCGCCGCAGCCGCGTAGTGGCAACGAACACTCGGGAACTGACCGGAGGCCGTCAGAAGATGACCACGGCAGCTAGCCCAGAGCGATGACATCCCACGCCGGAGGACAGCCGCTCCAGATGACGCTGAAACGGAAGCTCGTCTTTACGACGATAGTTCTTCTCGTTTCCCTGATGCTGGCGGAACTCGCTGTCCGTGCGGCGGTCACGGTGCTTCGACGCCCGCTGGTGTATGAGACTGATGTGGAACTCGGTTACCGGCTTCGGTCAGACCTCGACGTGTGCCGAAACCTCTATGGCGTGACCTGGTGCTTCAGAACCGACCGGGCCGGCCGCCGGGTAGTCCCAGACAACCCAAGCCCAGACGACGCGACAACCGTGGTCCTCCTGGGTGACTCTTTCGCCTTCGGCGAAGGTGTCAACGACAGCGAGACGGTCGCGGCGCATCTGGCTCGAAGCGGATTCCACGTCATCAACCTCGGTGTGCAGGGTTATGGGACCAATCAACAGTTGATGGCGTTTCGTCGGTTTCTCGAGAACGAGCAGGCCGACTACAGCTACGTCAGTGCGCTATCGCGCTACTTTCTCGACCAACCCAAGAAGAACGCTGGGAACGGGCAGGCCATCGTGGCGGCGTGCCTTGCCGCGGTCCAGGCGGAGGCGCGACAAGCCGGTATCATCCCGAAGCTCTTTTTTCACGACACAAGGCAGGCGCCGGTCATACCGCGGCTCTTTGGCGCCTTCGAAGAACTCGACCTTCCCGTCGCCGATCTGACACCGGCTCTGCTCGCGGGCCAACGTAGGGTAACCGGTCCGGACGGTAGGCACTGGAACGCACTCGGGCATCGAATCGTCGCCAGTGAAATACTGGCGAGTGATTGGAATGCCCCATAGGTTTTCCGACGAGGCGCCCGTTTGGCGGCGCTACTTCGTCGGTCACAGCCCACCTGGCTGCTCCCTCCAGACAGACGCCTCGTCAGAAAACCCCCTCGGACCTACGCACGGACGAGGCGGCGGTATTTGATCCGATGGGGGCGGTCGGCGGCCGAGCCAAGCCGGCGGCGACGGTCGGCTGAATAATCCTGGTAGTTGCCCTGGAACCACACGACCTGGCTATCGCCCTCGAAGGCCAGAATGTGGGTGGAGATGCGGTCGAGGAACCAGCGGTCGTGGCTGATGACGACGACACAGCCGGCAAACTCCAGCAAGGCGTCTTCGAGCGCGCGCAGGGTGTCGACGTCGAGGTCGTTCGTCGGCTCGTCGAGCAACAACACGTTGGCGCCGGTCTTGAGCAGCGTGGCGAGATGCACACGGTTCCGCTCGCCGCCGGATAGCTCGCTGACCTTCCGTTGCTGGTCTCGCCCCTTGAAGTTGAACCAGGAACAGTAGGCGCGTGAGGCGACCGTCCGATGCCCCAGTCTGATCTCCTCCTCGCCTTCGGAGATCACCTCCCAGACGGTCTTCTCCGGGTCCAGCTCGCGGCTCTGGTCGACATGGCCCAGCTTGACGGAGTCTCCAAGCGTGAGGGTGCCGGCGTCCGGGGTCTCTGCACCGGCGATCATCCGGAACATCGTGGTCTTGCCGGCGCCGTTGGCGCCGATGACCCCGACGATGCCGGCTGGCGGCAACGTGAAACTCAGGTCCTGAATGAGACACCGCTCGCCGTAGCCCTTCCGGATGTTCTTGACTTCGACAACCGCGTCACCGAGACGGGGACCGGGTGGGATGTAAATCTCGACCGTCTCCATCTTCGCGGCCACGTCCTGATTCAACAGTTCCTCGTAGGCGTTGAGCCGCGCCTTTCCCTTGGCCTGGCGAGCCCGCGGGGACATCTGAATCCACTCCAGTTCGCGCTGCAGAGTGCGTTGGCGCTTGCCCGCCTGCTTTTGCTCGACCCCGAGTCGCTTCTGCTTCTGGTCGAGCCAGGAGGAGTAGTTCCCCTCCCACGGAATGCCCTCACCGCGGTCGAGCTCGAGAATCCAACCGGCCACGTTGTCGAGAAAGTAACGGTCGTGCGTGATCGCCACCACCGTGCCCTTGTATTGCTGCAGGTGCCGCTCGAGCCAGCCAACAGTCTCCGCGTCCAGATGATTCGTCGGCTCATCCAACAACAGCAGATCGGGAGACTGCAGCATCAGTCGGCACAGCGCCACTCGGCGCCGCTCGCCGCCCGACAGGTTCTCGACCGACGAACGCGGCGGCGGGAGCCGTAGGGTGTCCATGGCCATGTCGACCCGCGAGTCGAGGTCCCAGGCGCCTACCGCCTCGATCTGGTCTTGCAAGCGGCCTTGCTCGTCCATCGCCTCCTGGAGCTCATCGCCGCTGAGACCATAGTTGAAACTGGCGACCACGTCGTCGTAGGCCTTCAGCAGTCCCTTGTGCTCGGCCACGCCTTCCTCGACGTTGCCCCGAACCGTCTTATCCGGATTCAACTGTGGCTCTTGCGGCAGGTAGCCGACCGTCAACCCGTCGGAGAGGAACGCCTCGCCGGAAAAATCGGTCAGCTCACCGGCCATGATCTTCAACAGGGTGCTCTTGCCGGCCCCGTTAAGTCCGAGCACTCCGATCTTGGCGCCGGGCAGGAAGGACAGGGAGATGTCTTTCAACACCTCTTGCCCCTGCCCGTAGGACTTGCCGAGACGGTGCATGGTGTAGACGTATTGGTGAGCCATTCAGATCTTCCAGAAAACAGAAATCAGCAGGATGTCAAAGCCAGGAAAATACGATACAGTCACGGTCGCCCGGGCGCACGGTGCGGCACGACCCAGGGTTGTCCGACCGGGTCACGCACCGTGGCCGACGGCGAACCAGTCTACTGCATGTCAGATTCGCCGCCGGTGGCAACCGCACCGGGGGCCCTCACCCCGGAGTGAGTGTGAAGAAGCGTCGCGTGCTCGCCCTCCTACACGAGTATCTGGTCCCCCCTGACGATGTCCGCGGCGTTGACGTGGTCAATGCCAGCTGGAAGACCGAGTACGACGTCACGAACACGCTGGCCGCGATGGGACACGACGTCTACATCGTCGGGCTCGACGACACCCTGGAGGTCATCAGCGAGGCGATAGCGGAGGTGAGGCCACACCTCGCCTTTAACTTGATGGAGGCATTTCACGAAGTCGGCACGTTCGACCAGAACGTGGTGAGTCACCTCGAACTCTTGCGGCTGCACTATACCGGCTGCAACCCGCGCGGCATGATTCTGTCGCGCGACAAGGCGCTGGCAAAAAAAGTGCTGACCTACGATGGCATTCCGATTCCGGCGTTCGCCATCGTGCCGGTGGGTCGTCCGGCCCGGCGACCGAGCCGCCTCACCTACCCACTCATCGTGAAGTCCCTGACCCAGGATGCCTCGTACGGCATCTCACAAGCCTCGGTGGTCACCAACGACGCCAAACTCGCGGAACGTGTGGCGTATGTCCACGACGGGCTCGGCACCGACGCCATCGTCGAGCAATACATCGAGGGACGCGAGCTGTATGTGGGGGTCATCGGGAATGACCGGCTGCGTGCGTTCCCGGTCTGGGAGATGAAGTTCACCGATATGCCGCGCGACCTGCACCGCATCGCCACCGAACGGGTCAAGTGGAGCGGGTCCTATCAGCAGAAGCACGGCATCCGCTGTGGCCGGGCTCGCCTGCCGCGTCGCGGCGTGGCCGAATATCTACAGCACCTCGCCACCCGCACGTTTCACTCCCTGCAGATGAACGGGTACGGTCGGATTGACATCCGGCTGGACGCCGACGGACAGCCGTGGGTGCTGGAGGCGAACGCCAATCCTCAGCTCGCGTACGGTGAGGACTTCGCCGAGTCGGCCCACCACGACGGTGTGCCGTACGAAGCGTTGCTGCAGCAGATCCTGGACGCGGGAATGCAATGGCAGGCAGACAGAGCCGGGTAGCACGCCACTGGCGAATCGGCCCCGCAGCCTAAGTACTGCGACCTTACTGCAGTGTGAACTCCACCGCCGTCGTCTCACCGGCGGTGACCGTGACCGATTGCGGCTGAGCGCCCAGCGTCTCATGCCAGACCGTCACCTCGTGGGTGCCGACCGGCACGTCCTGAATCGTGAACATGCCGTCTGGCGTGCTAACGGTGCCCCGGTCGTTGCTGACCACCACCCACCCGCGCATCCATTTGTGGGAGTCGCACTCGATGCGCACAGCGCCGGGCCGGCGCAGCGGACGAGTGACATTCATGCCGGCGAAGGGCATCGCGATGTTGAAATCGGTACGATTGCGATCGTCGTAGGCGTGCGTCGAATGCAGCGTGTCATCCGCGCTTGTAATCTCGAGCTGGCTGCGGGTCCTGGCGATTTGGACATGCGGCACGAACCGGCAGTCGACGTTGTTGATCGTCGGCGGAGGCCCGCCATCGGGCCACGCCAACCCGGTCACCCGGACCACCGCATTCGCCACGTGTCCATCGGAATCCGCGACGATGGCCTCGTTGGGCGCGGTGTCGCCGCACACCGCTTGGTCCGCGGTCGCCGCCAGCGTGCTTGCCGGCGGCGGGTCGTTCATGGTCACCGCACCGGTGATGGTGCCGGTACCCTGAGCCCCACCCTCGAGGCCTGTCGCCGCGACGAGCGCACAGGCGACCGCCAGTGCCGTCATCAACGTGCCTACGCGGCGCCGCCTGTCCATGAAACTACTCTACCCCACCGCCCGAGTGACCGCCCCGGAATTGTGCTGTCCGTGCTGTCGTGGCCACGTCGACGTGCCCCGCTGTCGGTTCACCAGCCGCGTTCAGCCAATCTTCGCTCGAGGAGCCCACTGAGCAAGCTCGGTTCAATCCACATCTCGGTTGCGAACGCTCCACGTGGATGATCGACAAGCCATACATGCATCATCTCAGGGCTCCTGCGGGTCGCTACCTCGTCGGGGTCGACGCACGGCGCCCGTTGCGTCATGAGCAGGCCGTGCAGCAGGCAGGTCGGCTCAGACCACAGCCGGCGAACGGATTGATGGAACCGCCACGCAAGACGGTCTCGAAGCGGACTGGT
>JAPYUM010000006.1:0-22908 GCA_029940535.1 Vicinamibacterales bacterium | reverse complement strand
GCCGGCGAACGGATTGATGGAACCGCCACGCAAGACGGTCTCGAAGCGGACTGGTCAGCGGTGGCCACGCACATCAAGCGGTTGCCGACGCCGCAGCGGGAAGTGCTCAAGTTCCGCTTTCGAGACGCGCTGAGCTACGCCGAGATCGCCAGTCTGCTGCACGTGCCGCTGGGCACCGTGCATTCCAGAATGGCCCGAGCCAAGGAGTTGATCCGAACGCGAACCGACGATGGCGCGCTGGCGGCCGACGACATGCGGCAATCTGGAGGCTCCGTCGGTCCGAGTACCAGCGGTCACAACTCGAACATGCAACCCGCCTCTAAGGACCTGGTCTAGTCGCAGGAGAGACCGGCTGCTAGCCTCCTGGAACAGTGATCGCCCCGACCATCGTCGGATTGACTTAACGCGCCTTTGGCAATTCGACGGGCTCTGGCTCCGGCGTGAAGTCCTCGCCGGGGTTGATGAAGCGGTCCTCCTCGAAACGGTATTGCGTATCGTACAGCTCCCGATATCGGCCCGCCGCCGCCAGTAGCTCGGCGTGGGTGCCGCGCTCGACAATCTGTCCATGCTCGAGCACCACGATCTGGTCCGCGCTCTGAATCGTGGACAGACGGTGGGCGATGACAAAGGTCGTGCGGCCGCGCCGCAGGGCGCGCAATCCGTCTTGAATCAACGACTCACTCTCGCTGTCGAGACTCGACGTCGCCTCGTCGAGAATCAGAATGCGCGGGTCGGCCAGAATCGCGCGCGCAATGGCCACCCGTTGCCGCTGGCCTCCCGACAACTTGATACCCCGCTCGCCGACGATGGTGTCGTAGCCCTCCGGAAAACCCCGGATGAAATCGTCGGCGTGAGCGATACGACTCACCTCCTCGATTTCGGCCCGGGTGGCGTGACGTCGCGCGAAGCTGATATTCGACGCGACCGAACCGTCAAAGAGAAAATTCTCCTGGAGCACCACGCCCAGTTGACGCCGAAAGTCAGCCAGCTTCAGGGTCGAGAGGTCTCGGCCGTCCACCAGCACCCGCCCTTCCTGCGGCCGGTTGAACGCCATGACCAGACTCACCAGTGTGCTCTTGCCGGAGCCGCTCGACCCGACCAACGCGGTCGTAGTGCCGGCCGACGCCGACAGCGACACATCCCGCAGCACCGGCTCACCCTCGTTGTAGGCGAAGGTCACCCCGTCGAGCGCGACGTCCCCGTGCAACTCCTCGATCGACGCACGCGATGCGTCCTCGTCGAGTTCGGTCGACGTGCCCAGGATTTCCCGGATCCGGTCCAGACCCGCGAACGCCTCGGTGATCTGAGTACCGATCGAAGCAATGGAGATGACTGGGGCCACGACGACGCCGGTGAACACCATGTACTGCAGCATCGCGCCCACCGTCCAGTCGCCGGCAATGATGGCGCGGCCGCCCATCAGGATCATCAGCGCGCCGATCATGCCGATAGCGAGCGAGGCGGCCGACGTGCTGGCCGACACCCCGGTCACGGTCTGCGCCACGTTGCGCAACAATCGATGCGCGCCCTTGGCGAACACCAACTGTTCTCGCTTCTCGACGCTGTAGGCCTTGATGATCCGCACGCCGCCCAGCGTCTCGCCCAGTCGGCCGGTGACCTCCGCGTTGATCTTCCCGCGCTCGCGGAACAGCGGCCGCAACTTCTTGAACATGGTGGTCATGACCAGGCCAAAAAGGACCAGGATGCTCAGGGTCACCACCGTCAGCCGCCAGTTGAGGTAGAACAACGCGGCCAGTCCGACCGTCGCCGTCAAGAAGCCGCCAACGAGTTGAGCGAGCCCGGTCCCCACCAGGTTGCGGATGCCCTCCGCATCCGTCATCACTCGTGAGATCAGGACGCCGGTCTTGGTCGAATCGAAGTAGCTGACCGGAAGTCGGGTGACATGACGCTGCACCCGCTTCCGCATCTCAGTAATGGCGCGCTGGGCAGCCACGCCGAGCACCTGCGACAGGGCAAATCCGGTGCTGGCCTGCACCAGGGTGGCGGCAGCCGCGCCGAGTGCCAACCACACGAGCAAGTCCGATTGCCCGTTGCCAATCACGTCGTCGACGACATAGGCGGACATGGCAGGCACCACAAAACCGGCCCCTCGGCTGATCAGCATCAACCCCATGCCAAGGACGAGCCGATTCCGATGCGTGCGAACCAGGGTGCGCGCTTCGGCCCAGGCGCCCGGCGTCGCGAAGGCTTTTTTCTTGACCTGCTGCGGTGTCTCGTCCGCCATCATTCCCCGAATCTGTCGCGACCGAGCGTGAGTGCCTGGCGGGGCCCATGCGTGACCGGGGAGCCTGACCACAAGCGGCAACGCGAGTGCCTCGATTGTACCGTATTAGACTTTCGCCATGGCTTCACCTGGCCGGCGTATCTTGCACCTCGATATGGACGCGTTCTACACGTCCGTCGAGCAGCGGGATGATCCGGCCATACGGGACAAACCGGTGGCGGTGGGTGGTCGTCCGGAAGGGCGCGGGGTGGTGGCCGCGGCCAGCTATGAGGCGCGCACGTTCGGGGTGCGATCGGCGATGTCGATGGCCAAAGCCGTTCGGTTGTGTCCAGAGCTGATCATCGTGAAACCTGACTTCGGCCGTTACCGCGCGGTCTCGTCGCAGGTCTTCGAGATGTACCGAACCGTGACGCCGCTGGTCGAGCCACTCTCGCTTGACGAGGCGTATCTAGACGTGACGGCGAACACCTGGGGTGAACCGTTAGCCACCACGGTGGCGAAACGGCTCAAGCGTTGGATCCACGACGAGACGGGATTGACTGTCTCGGCCGGCGCGGCGCCCAACAAGTTCCTGGCCAAGATTGCCTCGGACTGGGACAAGCCGGATGGACTGACCGTCATCCCGACGCAACGTGTGGAGGCCTTTCTCCAGCAACTGCCGGTGGAGGCGCTCTGGGGGGTCGGGCCCGTCACCGCCAGACGGCTCCGGGCCGCCGGCATCACCCAACTCGTTGACGTGCGCGCGGTTCCGGTCGACGTGCTGCGGAGCACGGTCGGGAGTCAGGCCGATTGGTTACGGCGGCTCGCCGACGGGATCGACGACCGACCGGTGACCCCGAACCGGTCAGCCAAGTCATCCGGGTCGGAGAACACCTACGCCGAAGACCTCACGAACCTCGACACGATTCGGACCGAGGTGGACCGGATGGCGCGACGCGGGGCGGACTGGCTCGGACGCAAGACGTTGTGCGCTCGCACCGTCACCATCAAGGTCCGATACTCGGACTTCACCACCATTACGCGGAGCCACAGCGAACGACCGGCGACGCGAGACGCCGATCGTCTGGCCGCCCGCGCGCTGCGACTGGTCGACGCCACCGAGGCGGGCGCCCGCCCGGTCCGCCTGCTCGGCGTCAGTCTGCACAATCTCATGGGCGACGAGGGGGTCGGACGAGAGCAGGAGCATCCGACCCTACCGTTGTGACGGGCGGTTGCGAGTAAGATCCGGGCATGCTCAAAGGCAGCCGGGACGGCATCCTCAAGAGGGTGCAGCCACTCAGCATCCACGGACAGATTTCTTCGGACGTCTTCTTCACCAACGCCGATGAAGAGGATGGCCCCGTCCAGATGGCGCGGGTGGGCCCCGAGGCTGTCGACCGCCACCTCGAGCCGGGCGACCGGATTACGCTGCAGTATCTGCTCGGCAGCGTGACCAGCGTGACCCGCACCCCGACCGAAGGCTAACTACTGCCGGTCACTCGCCGAGATCAAGCGCCATGATCTGGGCCCGATCACGCACATAGAGCCGGGTACCCACCAACGTGGGGGCCGTCCACGCGGTCGTCTCCAACAGTTCGGCCGACGCGAGTACGGTCATCCCGTCCGGCGACAACCGGGCCAGCACCAACTGCCCGTCCTCCGTCAGCATGATGGCCTTCCCGTCAGCGTACACAAAGCTCGACCGACCATAGCCTCGGAGGCGCCAGACCTCTTCACCGGTCGTCACGTTGAGGGCCACCTGGAACGTGGGGCCGAAATCGCCGCTGCTCCCGTAGACGTAGTCGCCGAGCCGCAACACGTTGCCGAACATCGCCTTCAGACGAGTTGTGTAGTACAGCTCCTCGACCTGGGTACCCTCACCGTCTCGCATCAACCGGATGGCACGGCTGCCGCTGTTGTAGGCGGCGGTCATGAACAGCACGTTGTCATCACCCCAAACCGGCGTGCTGTTGTTCATGTCGCCCTGCGTCTCGTGCTCGTGGGTCCACAACACGTCACCCGTGTCTGGGTCGAGACCGTTGATGGTCTGCCCGCCATAGACAATGAGCTGGGTCTGGCCGTCTACATCCGCCAGAATCGGTGTGGCAGGTGCGATCAGGAACTGGCCGCTCCGCCACACCACTGCCCCATCGTCCTGGCGGAACGCCATGACCGACTGGTTGGATCCACCCGCGGTGACGATGACGAGATGCTTGTAGGGGGTCGGGCTCGTCCCGTAGCCCGCCTTCACGGCCGGTCGGATCAGCGTGGGCGGGGCACCAAAATCAGCGACGAGATCGTGCGACCACAGCACCTCACCGGTGCGCTTGTCAAAGGCATGCAGCTGCTTGTTGGTCCCGGTCGTGAAGACCCGGTCCCCGACGACCAGCGGGCTCGCGTGCGGACCGGCGCCAAAACCGAAATTCAACGGTGCCGAAGGGTAGGAGTACTCCCACACCGTGTCTCCGGTGGCGGCGTCGAGCGCGATCACCGTTTCCGTATCCGCCCAGGGCTCGCCCTGGGCTCCGGGGCGATACATGGTGAACAGGCGTCCGTCGTCGACGATGACCGAGGAGTGACCTGGCCCCAACGGACGACTCCACACCTGGGTGGGCCCACTCTCCGGCCAGCTCTCGGCCAGACCGCTCGCCTCGACCTGAAAGTCCCGACCGGGCCCACCAAATTGCCGCCATTCGCCCTGCGTGACGTAGTCGCTGTCGCCCTGAGCCGCGGCACCCGCGGGACTCAGGAGCGCGACGAGACCCAGCATCGTCAGTGCGGTGATGCACCGCCCCCCGTTTCCGACGGGACCACGCCCGCGGCTGTACTGTGGCAACATCTCGCCAGTGTACCTGAATGGCGCGTGACCCACGAGAAGCCCCTGTGGTAAGAAGAGACAACGTGTCCCCGGTTCTTTCCCCCCCATGACCCGACCTGCTGACGATGGCAACGGCCTCGTCGACCTCGACACCCTCGGCTGGCACGTCGATTTCGACGAGCCGTTCCAGACCCACGCGGCGCAGGGATTGCACGCGGCCCGGGTGGCGGTGGCGCACAACTACCTCTACCAACTGACCGGTACAGACGGTGAACTGATGGCGGAGGTGTCCGGCCGCCTCCGCCACCAAGGTGACATCCCGGAGAACAGACCTGTCGTGGGCGACTGGGTGGCCATCAAGCCCAGTCAGTCCGAGCACAAGGCCACCATCGAGGCGGTCCTCCCTCGGCGGACGTCCTTCTCCAGGAAGGCGCCCGGGGAGACCACCCGACGCCAGCTCGTCGCCGCCAACATCGACACGATCTTCCTTGTCTGCGGCCTCGACGACGATTTCAATGTGCGGCGGATCGAACGCTACCTGGTGGCCATTCAGGAAAGCGGCGCCGCCGCCGTCATCGTCCTGAACAAGGCGGACGCCTGCCCGGACCTCGAGGCCGCCCGCGTGGCCACCGCGTCGATTGCGGCCGGCGCTCCCTTCCACGTCATCAGCTGTCTCGAGGACAACGGGATAGACCCGTTGAGGGTCTACCTGACCCGAGGTCACACCATCGCGCTGATCGGATCGTCCGGAGTTGGGAAGTCGACCATCATCAACCAGCTGCTCGGCGTCGACCGTCAGCGGACCCGCACGGTCCGGCCGAAGGACGGCCGCGGCCGTCACACCACCACGCAACGAGAACTGATTTTGATGCCCGGCGGCGGCCTGCTAATCGACACGCCGGGCATGCGCGAACTGCAGCTCTGGGATAGCGCACAGGCGCTCGACGAAGCATTCGACGACATTGACGCCCTGGCTACCGATTGCCGCTTTCGCGACTGCGCGCACGGCAAGGAACCGGGCTGCGCCGTCCGGTCCGCCGTCGACGCCGGACAGCTCAGTCGCCAACGCGTCGAGCACTACAAGGGACTCAAAGAAGAAGGGGCCCAGCTACAACAGAGACGGGACGAACTGGCCAGAATCGAAGAACAGCACCGGACCAAGACGGTGCACCGTGCCATGCGGTCCATGCGCAACAACCGGCTCACCGACAAGGGGTGAACGGCCGGCGTCAGAGACGCGCTACCGCCCACCGAGAAGCGACCGACCTTATCAGTCGAGTGCGTGGAACTCGAGCGCAGCCCCAAGAATAAGCGCGCCCCCGCGGTCGTCAGCTCCGTTGACCGCGGTACGATCGAGATAGTATCGACGCGTCGGTCCGGCGCCGGTACTGATGCAGACGTCCACGAGCGTGCCATCGATCCGGACATGGGCCAGGAGCGCACGCCAGGCTCGCTCGGCCACGCGCCGGTACGACTGGTCCAGCCACCCGTGTCTGATGCCCCGGGCCATCGCGGTCAGCGTGAGCGCCGTCACACTCGCCTCACGATAGCTACCGGGTATATCCACGACCTGCGACCACATCCCGTCCGGCGCCTGGTAACGCCGCATGGCGACCATCTGGCGGCGATACATGTCCAGAAGACCCGGCCGGTCCGGGTGGTCCTCAGGTAGAGCGGTGAGGACTTCGGCCAGCCCCAGCGCGGCAAAGCCGTTGCCCCGCCCCCACGCCACCGGGGCATCGGGGGCGTGATGGAACACGCCGTCCGGCTGTTGCAGGCGACCGGCGTAGTTGGTGATCAGCCGGGTCGCCGCGGCAAGACCCGCGGCGTCGAGCGCACGGGCGGCGACAACCGTCCCCAGGAACATGTCGTCGGTCCACCCAGAGCCGTGCTCCGGCACACCTGGAGCCGTTTCAGCTGCGCCAAGGGCAACCGCCTCGGCGGCCAAACGGGACGCGGCTTCGCGGTCGGCGCCCGCCAGTTTCGCGATCTCGGCGAACACCATCGCGCCAGCGACCGACGCGAAACTGACCCGCTCGCCGACCAGGGGCCGCTCACCACTCAGCCAGGGACGAACTTGACCACGGACCTTGTCTCGCCAGGATGCATCGCCCGTCACGTCAGCCAGCTTCAACGTGTGTACCCAGGCCACGGCCGGGATGTAGCTCATACCGACCGTCCCTGGATAGCGTTCGGCGAGCAGCCGCGCGACTCGAAGTGGGTCGCGCGCCAGCCGCTCGGCGATTGCTTCACGTAGCGGCGAGCGACGAGGAACCCGCGCCAGCCGATCGCGCAACACCCCTATCATGGCCGCACCGTCAGACTCGCTCGCGGTTACGTGGAGCGTCTCGACCGAACCGAGACCAGACTCGGGGCCGCGTGACACAAGCGCCCGCGCCAGCGCACCACCCGGCCGCGTCTCGTCGGCCTCCGCCCCCGGGCGGGCGCGAAACCCGTCGCCGGCGCTGACCACCACGATGAGGTCGGGCGCCTGGTATGTCACCCAACGCCACGTGTAGTGAGTCTCGGGCCTCTCAGACGCATCGAAGAAGTCCTCGACGGGTGGAAAGCGATGCGGTGCTCGCGGACCGGTCCTCCCCGGATGCGCCAGAGGCAGCGCGCTGAGGGTCCAGCTGGCCCGAGCGTTGTCTGGCGCCGACGTCTTGAACCACCGGACCGCGTCCAGCACAATCCGTGCGCTGCGAGGGTCTCCGTCGAGACCCCCGACAAGGACCAGCCGGCGGTGTGTATCCTCGGGGTCAAACGACGCACCGTTCTCGAGCGTGAGCAGCGGCGTCTCATCACGGGTCACCCCGCCTGCGCTGACGAATCGCGGTTCTCCGGCCAGCGCCGCAAGGGCGGACAGCTCCGTGCGCAGCGCGTCGTCCACAGGCTGTGCCATCGCGACGGACCCGGTCCAGCCGCCCGACAGCACGGCGCACCCAGCCGTCAGCGTTGCCACCTTGGCGACCGTGGCCAGCGGAGCCCACCCGGCCACGGCGGCCCGGGTAGACCGCGACCATCGCGTCGGTCCGTCGTTGTCGTTCGCCGCCGCATTCCCGTCGCTCGCGCGTGTCATCTCGGCCGAACGATACCCCATCCGCGCCCTGACCGTTTCGTCGAATCGTTGGTGCTCCAACTCGAACACGCTGGCACCACTGCGGCGTGACGGTCTGATGTTGACGGTGCGCTCCGTTCCGGGCATCCTCTGTGCGAAACCGGCACCGACCCGACGTTTGTGCCGGCGACTCAAGCCGCCTGATCCGACCGCGCAGGCTGTGACCAACGGGCCGGACCGCAAAGCCCACCCTCCGCGCAGAACCGGTTTCCTGGCGAGGCGTTCGGCTGGCAAGGCGCAAGGAGGGAGCAGCCAAGCAGGCTGTGACCGACGCGGCAACACCGCCAGCCGGACGCCTCGCCAGGAAACCTAGTGGACGCCGCGGCCCATTTGTAGCATCGAGGGCTCAGCACCGAGGCGTCGAATGGCGGTTTCCCACATCTGAGTCGACTGGGTGTCGAAAATCAGATCGAGTTCTACGTCGGCAATGAGCCACGACGACGACGACAGCTCTTCATCGAGCTGGCCGGCACCCCAGCCGGCATAGCCCGTCAACAGCCGCGTACGGTTCGGTGGTTGGTCGCTCAGCAAGCGCCGTAGGAGCTCTGGCGACGTCGATAGATAGAGTCCGTCACACACTTCCACCGATTCCGCCCCATCCGGCTCCTGTCCCATCAGAATCCACCCGCGCTCCGGCTCAACTGGGCCGCCGCTCCAGAGCTGCAGACCGTTGTCGCTCTCGACCGGAGGGGTGAGCCGCACCACCGATGAGGCAGGCGTGTCGGTTTGACGATTCAGCACCAGTCCGAACGCCCCGTCCGCGCCGTGCTCGCACAACAGCACCACCGTCTGTTTGAAATTCGGATCACAGAGCTGCGGCATCGAGAGGAGCAGCGTCGGCGCCAGCGATGTTCCGTTTCCAACCTTGGTCATGAGCGTATCGTGGGCTACCGGTCGCTCTCGAGGACCGCCATCACCGCGTCGGTCCATCTTAGTAGGTCGCGTTAGCCAGTGTAAAAGAGCAAAAAGGGGCGACCTCAAGGGCCCTGGCCGGATCCTCAGCGCTCGCCCAACCGCGCACGAGCCCAGGCGACGTGCTCGGCGACCAGCGGCTCATCGACCGACTCGGTGCCGACCGTCTCGGCGAGCGCCGGCTCCAGCGCGGCCGCCGCCTCGGCTGTGCCGCTATTGCCCAACGCCACCGCCAGGTTTCGCCGCAGCCGTTTCACCCGCACCCGCATCATCGCGCCACGACGGATGGCGTCGCGCAACTGGCCGTCTGACCGTGTCCACAACTCGGCCAGACGCGGGCGGTCGAGCGCCACGCGCGGTTGCCAGACCGGATCGTCGGTCACCGGAGCCCCGTGGTTGTACGGGCAGACATCCTGACAGACGTCGCACCCGTAGATGTGGTTACTCAACCCGGGGCGGTCGGTGGCGGGAATGGCCGCTTTGGTTTCGATGGTGAGGTAGGACAAGCACCGGGTCGCGTCGAGCACTCCCGGCTCCGGAAACGCCTCGGTCGGGCAGGCGTCCAAGCACAACGTGCACGTGCCACATTGATCAAGCCCGGGCTCGTCGGTCGCGAATCCGGCGCTGCAGAGGATCTCGGAAAGAAAGACCCACGACCCAAGCTCGGGACTGATGAGGCAGGTGTTCTTCCCGACCCACCCCAGCCCCGCCTGCTCGGCGTAGAGCTTTTCCTGTATCGGACCGGTGTCCACGTACGCCCTGGTCTCCAACGGCGCGCCATGGGCCTGAACCATCCACTGGCTGAGTGCGTCGGTGCGCGCCCCCAGCACATCGTGGTAGTCGTCGCCCCACGCGTATCGCGAGATCAGCGCTTCGCCGGGGTCGCGGATCTCGGTCGAGTACGGACGGTCGGTGTTGTACAGCGTCCCAAGTACCACGACCGAACGGACCGACGGCATGAGGACCCGCACGTCGGCCCGGCGCTCAGCGGTACGGGCCAGATAGCCCATCTCTCCGGCATAGCCCCGGTCGATCCAATCCCGAAAGAAGGGCAGCCGGGGATGGTCCTCGACCGACGCGATACCACACAGGTCGAAGCCAAGTTCCGATGCGCGCGTCTTGATCGATTCAGCGGTCACCATGGTGAGCCCCGACGCTACTGCCCTGCAACCGAGGAAGCAACACCAGACGCCAGGCGACCTAGAAACTGTAGCGGAGGCCGAGTTGCATTTCCCTGGCGTTCTGGGCGCTAAAGATGCGACCGAAGTTCGGCGTCCCGAAGATCCGATTCGGCACATCGAAGTTCGCCCGATTCAGGAGGTTAAAGATCTCCCAGCGCACCTCGAAGCGACCATCATCGCCGATCGGCCAGTCCTTCTGGATCGACAGATCGACCACGGCCAGACCTGGCGCGAACACGCTGTTGCGCAGCGCAGACCCGAACGTGAATAGGTCCGGCTGCATGAAGACACCGGTGTTAAACCACTGCTCTGCCGAGCGCTGGCTCGCCGGCAGGGTCGGATCGCCGATCTGGTCTGGACGCTGGGCCGGCCCAGCGCCGATGTTTGCGACATCCTGACCCAGATTGACGGTAAACGGCGCTCCCGACTGCAACGTGGCAATGACAGTGACCCGCCACCCGGCCCCCAGGGCCTCGGCTGCCCCACCAGCACCTTCGAAGAACGGCAAGTGGTAGCTGCCGCTGGCCACGAATTGGTGTCGGTGATGGAAGCTCGAGAGCGCCTCCTCCCCAGGAAAGATGTTGCGGACGTCCTGCGGCACGTTCGCTTCGAATGCCGTGGCCCCCGGACTCGACGCGTCGTCGCGAGACTGCGACAACGTATACGCGGTGTTGAACGAGAAGCGCCCGTTGAACCGCCGCTCGGCCTTGAGCGTCACGGCATGATAGATCGATGTGCCATCGAATCGAATCGCACGAACCGCGCTCAGCTGCGGAATCGGTCGCCGTTCGTCTATCGGCCCGGGTCCCGGCACCGGCACGTTACGAATCGTCGAATTGTCGGCCCCAGTGGTGTACGACCCCATGTAGGCGATCTCAAACATCGTCTGCGGCAGTGCCTCAATCTGGAGTCCACCGCTCCAGGTCTGGGTGTATTCGACCTGGTAGTTGTTGTCCATGATCGTACCGCCGATGTTGCCCGTGGCATCGCCGGCAAGGATGTCCCTGGTCCGCAAGGTGGGCACCAACTGGTCCGACGGAGCATCGACCTGCTTCAGTGAGAAAAACGGCAGGTTCCGCGTGAACGCCGTCTGCACGCTGTAGGCCCATTGGTTGAGGAATACACCGTAGCCACCGCGAATGACCGCTGGCCGCTCGCCGTCGAGCGCCAGCGCGACGCCAAGTCGTGGCGCCAGCCGCAGCTTGCTTGGGCGCAGCAGACTCCGGTCCCAGCCGGCTTCGGCCGACGTCACCCAGGGAATCGGAATCAACGGCAGCATCGCCTCCGCCTCCGGCGAGATGTTACCGGCATCGTCGCTGGCGATGACGTACCGTCCGCCTGGCACCGAAAAATCGACCGTCGACAACCGGTTGTCGACATCCTTCATATGCGAGTTGTACTCGTAGCGCAGACCATAGTTGATGGTCAGGTTGTCTCGCGCGCGCCAGTCGTCCTGTGCATACAGATGCAGCCAGGTCGTGCGCGCATTCTCGTCACCACCCCCAACCCCGGACCGGGCCGACGTCGGAAAACCGAGCAGAAAGTCGGCGAGCGCGTTGCCGGTCCATTGGCCGGTGTAGCTGAAGGCGCCACGCGCGGTGTCGGCATTGACAGGGCGGAACCGCAGGTGAAACAGATAGCCGCCGAACTTCAGACGATGCGCGCCACGGTCGATCAGGAAGTTGTCATACAGCTCGAAGTGCTCGTTCTCTCGCGACACGAAGCTGGTGGGGTCTCCCATCGTGCTGAACAACCCGGCGGTTGAAATCTGCGGAAACCCGGTGTCGCGCGGATTGGTGCTCACCCCCAGCAGGCCGACTTGAGTAGCGAAGTCAGAGCCGACGTTGACGCTCCTCTGCCCTCCATTCACCCTCATGAAACCGAACCGAAGCTCGTTGACCATGTTGACGCCGATGGTGCGCGTATGACTGATCCCCAGGTTGCGAGTCGTGGTGTCAAGCGTGCGCCCGAAGCCGGGCACCAGCGTTTCTTGCAACACGCTGGTGCCGAACGGCTGCACCTCGTCGGCGTCGAAGCTGCTAAACCGGACAAACAGTTGATCACGCTCAGTCAGCCGATGGTCGACGCGGACACTGAACTGGTGAACGTCCTTGTCTTGCGCCTCGGCCGACGTCAAGTTCTGGAACTGCCCCGCGCCGTTGGGCAACGGCACGTTCCCAAGGAACGTCAAGGCGAGCGGGTCGAGCCGGTCGGCAGGAATCTGGTTTCCGGCGAACGGCGTGCACGCCCCGGTCGCGCGGTTGATGGTGCTGGGATCACAAATCGGATCCCAGCCTGAGAAGTCACCGCCGCGCGCGGCCGCGTCAGGCACCGAGAACGTACTGGTCAGCGAGCGTCGCGTGTCCTGGCGCTCGTAGCTCAGAAAGAAGAACGTCCGGTCCTTGACGATCGGTCCGCCCAGTGACCCGCCGTATTGCTGCTGGTCGAGGGGGGGTACCGGCTGGCTCCGGTCGTCGAAGAAATTGTACGCATCGAATCGGTCGTCCCGGATAAATTCGAAGGCGCTGCCGTGGAATCGGTTCGCCCCCGTCTTGGTCGCGACGTTGATGAGTGCCGACGCCTTCCCACCAAATTCCGGCGGGTACTGCGACTTCTGAATCTTGAACTCCTGGATGGAATCCACCGAGGGATTGATGACCAGATTGTTGAACAACTCGTCGGTCACTTTGAAGCCGTCGAGCAGATAGATGTTGTGACCGGCCCGCTGGCCGCCGACATTGGGCAGCGGGCCTGCTTGCTGCAGCGCCCCGCCCCTCGTCCCGCCGGGCGGAATGACCACTGCGTCACTGAGCTGGGCCAACTGGAGAAACTGACGACCGTTCAACGGAATCTGCTCGACCTCGCGCGTCTCAATGACATCGCTGACCTCCGCAGTGGTCGTCTGCAACAAGGGCGTGGACACCTCGACGGTCACCTCCTCGCTCATGGCCCCGAGCGATAGGGTGAATTCCAGCTGAATCGTGCGGCCGAGCTCGAGCACGACGCCGGTCTGTGTCGCACGCCGGAAACCGGGCAACTCGGCGGTCACGTCCCAGTTGCCGGTCGGGAGGGTCGGCAGAAAGAAGCGTCCCTCGGTGTCGGTCACGCGTGCAATCGTGAAGCCGCTGGCCGGATGACTCGCGCGCACCGTCGCACCCGGAAGCACGCCGCCAGTGCTGTCGAGTACCAGGCCGCCGATCTCGCCGGTGTTGGTCTGCGCCGACACTCCGGCCAGCGCGCCCACCAGACAGATTAGGCAGACCACTCCCGCGATTCGCTCCGGCCGCGTCCCTCCCGGACGTTCACTACGACCGAGCCGCCCGCCCGGGGCGAACGAGAGACACCCATCCCCTGATCGTGAACCGACCATCTTTAATCGCGGTTTCAGAACACTAGAAGAACTTGCGTGCGATGTTGAATCCAATGAACCAGTCGTCCTCGTTTGCACCCTGCGCCTGGTGCAGTGGCGTCGTGCCGAGCGAGTTCGAAAAATTCAGCTGAAACGAGTGACCACCCGTCCTCTTCTCGATACCGAATGACATGTGATGCGCGCCGTCGTCGAATCCGCTGACCCTGGGCACGAACTCGCCGATCAGATAGACCGTCGGACGCACCCGGAGCCGCGCCCCGAGCCCAATCATGAAGGTCGCGTCCTCGCTGCCATCGTCGTCGTCATCCAGTTCGGGCGGCGCCGGATGAAAGAAGAGGGCGTTGTTCACGTTGCCGACAAAGGTCGGTTCGACATACACGGACGCTCGGTTCCCGAGTCGTTTCGAGAGAATGGCCTGCACGGACCCGCCATGGTCATCACTGAGGTTGTCGAGCCCCTCAAGTGACGCCTGGATGTCGAGTCCGATCCCACGCGGCCCACGTTGCCACAGGATGTTCTGCCGGGCAAAGAGCTGGATGTGCCGAGTGTTGCTGCGATAGAACCCTACCTGCGTACCGGGCAACAGGCCGTACCGAAATTCGATCCCGATGATTGCCGGCGAATCGAACCCGAGGAAGTTCTTGACCAGGCCCCCGTCGCCCTCCCGTCCGTCCAGGGGTCGACTGAAACGGTGCGTAAGACGGAAGGTGAACTTGCCTTGCGGCAACCGGAGCGTGGTCGGCAGAGTAATCAGAGTGAAGTCCGGCTCCAGCACGTCAACCTCGAGGTCCGCGACCTGGTCGGGACCGTCCGTCGGCCGTGCACCGCCCGCGGATCCCACGATGGACAAGACCCCCGACATCCCCCCGTGGCCCGCACCGCAGAAGACGCTGCACGCGATTTGATGGCGCCCGGCCTCGCCCGCCACGAAGTCGATGGCGACCGGGGTGCCATCCGGCGGAATCGTCTCGCGAATCCCCAGGGTAGGAATGGAAAAGCCGTGCTGCACGTCAGTCGAATGCACCACCAATTGCACGCTTTCACCGACGAGCACCTCGAGGTCCGCGGGCTCGAATGCGAACCGCGACGCGGCGATCTCGATCACGCGGGGCGACTGCGCGCCGGCTTCGTCTGACCCCGCCGCACCGGCGGGTAGCACCCAGGCCCCCGCCAGTATCCCGGACAGCAGAAACACCGCACTTCTTCTCATCATGATCTTGTGACCCATCTGTCTGTCCATCGTCACAATCATCATGGTATCCAGTTCTGTGTGTCGCACGGCGCCACGTTGTGGGACCCAGCAGCACAAACCCTGCCAACCCACATCGGACGGGGCCCGCGGGGCTCTGGCGCTGGCAGAGGCGACCGCACGCCATTGCGGGGTGGCCCGGGCGTCAATCGGGCGTGGCGATCCTGGATTCCGGATCGGCGCGACCACCCGTAGTGGAAACTGGACGGCGCCACCAGGACTTCATGCGTCTAGCTGCCTCTGGCCCCGCCATGACCGCTCCGCCCCAGAACGCGACCTCGGCGACGATGACGATACTGGTAGCCACGACGCCGCGCGCGGCAACGCTCAAGGGCAGAAACGGCACCCCCAGCAGCACTACCCACAGGGGCAGCGATCCCGCCATGAGCACCACCCCGACGCGGGTCCATCTGCCGCGCGCTCTGGGAGCGGCGTCAACCTGTGATGCGTTCTGGGTCATGGCGTAACCATGGTTGAGCAACCGGCATCTAATCAGATATGAAGCTTCCGCGAGTCAATCCAGTCGGCCTCGTCGAACACCCTGACGACTACGCCGTTACCGCGCGGGTCTACTCGCGCGGATTGCGCATCGGCGCCGCCATCGTGCTGGGCACATTCGTGACTGTCAGCCTCACGACGACCATCATCAGCCTGGGCGCCTACTGCCTCACATCGGGCACCGGCCCGATCGGCCTCCTCTTCTAGTACTCAGACGGAGCTACGCCCCGAACCCCACGCAGCCACTCCGCGGGGACCCCGAGAGCCCCACTCCATGGCCGCGGGGCGCGCATGTGCGCGCCCAAGCTGAGTCTTTTCCGCAGCCTGCTTGTCCCCCGTATCCGTGATTCGTGGCATAAGTCGGTGGCGCGGCGCGCGGTTGAAAAGGCGTGACAAGGGAGCAAATTGAGTATTTGTGAGCGCGGAACAACGCAGTCAGGCGTGATGCCACGAATCACGGCTACAGGGGGCTAGACTAGAGTCCTGTAGCAGCGATCGGGACAAAGCGAACTATACCGACCCGCCCCGGGCCTCGGCTGCCACCGCTAGCACCTGTTCAGCGGCGCGGCGGCTGGCGCCTGACCCGCCGAGCTTCTTACGAACTGCCCGCAGGTCGTCCCGCGCTCGTTCGGCATGCGGCTGGTCGGTCAGAAACCGCACCGCCTCGGCCGCCACCACCTCGGGCGTGAAGTCTTCTTGCAGAAACTCGGGGACGATCTTCCGCCCGGCCACCAGGTTCACCATCCCGAACGCATCCACGCGCACAAAACGCCGACCCAACAGATAGGTCAGCGGTGATAGGCGGTAGACCACAACCATCGGCCGCTCGTGGATGGCGGTTTGCACCGTCGCGGTGCCGGACGCCGTCAGCACGACGTCGGCGGCGGCCAGCACGTCGTTCGTCCGTCCGTCGACGATACACGCCGGTCGCGAGGTGGCGATCGCCAGTGCGCGAAGTGGCTCGAGCAGGGCGTCCGTCACATGCGGCGCGCGAGCCACGACGAACTGCACCGTCGGCACCGCGCGCGCGATGCGCTCCGCCGCACCCACCAGGTCGGGCAGAATGCGACGCACCTCGTTCGACCGACTGCCCGGGAGCACCGCGACCGTCGGCGCCTGGAGATCGAGCCCCTGTTCCTGTCGGAACGCGTCCCGGGGCACAGTGGGTGTCGCCAGATCGAGCAGCGGATGCCCGACAAAAGTGACTGGAATGCCGCGGTCGCGATACAGCCGCTCCTCGAACGGAAAAATCACCAGAGCACGGGTCACGAACCGCTGCATCGCTTTGAGCCGGCCCCTGCGCCAGGCCCACACCTGTGGGCTGACGTAGTACACCACGGGGATGCCGAGCGCCGCAATCGCGCGACAGAGCCGAAAGTTGAACCCCGAATAGTCGATCGCCACGAACACGTCCGGACGCTCCTCGCCCGCGACCCGTAGCAGGCGACGATATGTCGCCCACAGTCGTGGAAGCGCCGGCAGCACCTCCGTCAGGCCGGTGACGGCCAGCCCGCGGTAGTCGGCCACCAACCGCCCACCGGCCGACGCCAGACACGCGCCTCCCAGGCCAAATACCTCGGCGGTCGGCTCGAGCCGTCGAATCTCGGAGGTCAGCGCACCGGCATACACATCGCCCGACGGTTCCCCACACGACAGCATCACCTTCATGCCAGGTATCATAAAAAGGCCGTCTGCATGACCTGGCCCCATGGGGTGGCAGCCATGCGACGTCTGGTGGCGGAAGAAGCCCTTGTGCGTTCGAGGCGGTGCGCGAGTGTCAGGGAGCCAACAGCGGAGCGTCGAAGACGGCTTGGGCCGTGCCTGGTCCGAGAAACCGATCGAGATCGGACACTGACAGCACCTCCACATCGTCGAGCCCGACCCCGGCCAGATCATCAATGAACGTCGCCGCCTCGCCGACGAGCACGACCGACAACCGTTCCGGCTGGAGATACTCGCGCGACACGCGTTGGATGTCGTCGACCGTCACCGCGTTGATCCGCTGCGGATACATCGGCAGATCGTCGAGGTCGAGACCATACAGGAGCGACTCGAGTACCTGCGCGGCAATGGCATTCGGCGCCTCGATCGTCAGTGGGAACGTGCCCGACAGATACGCTTGCGCGTTTTCCAGTTCACGGCGCCCGACCCGTTCGCGCCGCAAACGCGAAATCTCTTCAACCATGAGTCGCAGCGCTTCGGCCGTGGCCTCGGATCGGGTGTCGGTCTTCGCCATGAAGTCGCCACCAAAGCGGCGGCTTGCGACATCGGCCGAAGCGGCGTAGGTCAGCGACCGTTCGGTACGCAGCACACTGCCCAGCCGGTTCCCCCCTTCGCCACCCAGAATCTTCATCGCCACATCGAACGCCAGATGATCCGGACTGGCGCGGGGTAACGCGACATGCCCGACTCGAATCGCCGTCTGCACTGAACCGGGCTTGTCGACCACCACGACACGACGGGTGGGCTCGGGTAGCTGTGCGCTGGGCGACGGCGGAAGCGCTCGACGCTCCCAGTCGCCGAACACCCGCTCCACCGACGCGAACGCCTGCTCGGCCGTGACGTCACCCACAATAGCCAACAGGGCGTTGTTCGGCGCATAGTGGGCCTCGTGGAAGGCTTGGAGATCCTCACGCGAAATGCTCAGCACCGACTGCGGCGTGCCGTTATGCGGCATGCCATACGGATGCTCCCCGTAGACCAGCCGACCAAACACCACACCGGCCAGATAGGCCGGATCATCGAGGCTGACCTGAATGCCCGACAGTACCTGCTGGCGTTGGCGCTCGATCTCAGCCGGTGCGAACGATGGCGTCCGGGTAATCTCGGCCAGCAGATCAACCGCGAAGTCGAAGCTGTCTCGCATGACGAGCACGTTGACGAAACTCAGATCCGTGCCGGCTCCCACGCTGAGCGCCCCGCCGACGTAGTCGATCGCTTCCGCGATCTCGGGTGCCGTCCGCGTCGCGGTGCCCTGGTCGAGCAACTGGCCCGCCAGCGCGGCCACGCCCTTCTTGCCAACGGGATCGGACGCGGCGCCGGCGCCAATCATCAGCCGCAAATTGACGGCCGGCTGCTCGTGGTGCATCACCACCACGACCTGCAACCCGTTGGGCAGCGTCCGGATCTCGTACGGCGGAAAGTGCACCTGTCGGGCCGGCAGCGGCGGTGGCGGGCTTTCACGTGGCCAATCGAGTGGTTGCTGCGCGGACGCGGTTGCGCACCCCAGCACCAGCACGATGACGGCCCAGCCTCCCCATCGGCGGCTCATTCCTCGTCTCCCGGTCTGAGGAACGACCGACCGGCGGGTGCCGGCGGCTGGATCGTCAACACGAGTCGGTTCTCCTCGGTGAAATAGGTCCGCGCCACCCGTTGCACGTCCTCCTTGGTAATATTCATGAAAATATCGAACTCGGCGTCGGCGGTCGTGATGTCGTCATGGATGACGGCCGCATGGGACAAATGGCTGGCCTTCTGCTCGACCGTGGCTCGGGTAAAGACATAGTCGCGCGCGAACTGATTCTTGGCCTGCTGCAGTTCCCGGTCGGAAATGAACTCGTTCTTCAACCGGTCGAGCTGGCCAATCAGCGCCTGCTCGGATTCGGCCGGTGTACGACCCGGCTGCACCAGCGAGACGGCGTAGAACAGGTTCGGGTCGTCGATGATAGTGCCCTGGCCGAACGCCGACACCGCGAGCTGTTCGTCATACATGAGCCGCTGGTAGATCCGCGAGCTCTGTCCATCGGACAACACCTTCACGGCGATGTGCAGCGGATAGGCATCGGGATGCCCATCGTAGGTGATATGGTGCGCCACAATCACGGCCGGGAGCGGCCAATTTTCGGTCTGGGTCAGCGTGATGCGTCGTTCACCGGTCTGGGCCGGCTCACGCGGGATGTCGCGTGGCACCGGATGGGCGGCCTTCGGCACCCGATCGAAGTACTGCTTCACCAGAGCCAACGCTTCACTCGACTCGAAGTCTCCCACCAGCACCAGCGTGGCGTTCTCCGGCACGTAGTAGGTGTCGAAGAACTCCTGCACGTCGTCCACCGACGCCGCCTCAAGGTCCGCCATGCTTCCGATCGGCGTGTGCTTGTAGGGATGAACCGAATACGCCTGATCGTACATGATCTCGGAGAGGAGTCCGAACGGCGTGTCCTCGTATCGCCAGCGACGCTCCTCCTTGACCACCTGACGTTCCGACTCGAACGTCTCCTTGTCGATGCGCAGCGTGGCCATCCGGTCCGCCTCGAGCCAGAGAATCAGTGGCAGATACTGTGATGGGACCGTCTCGACGTAGGTCGTGGCATCCTCTGTCGTGTAGGCGTTGCCGTCGCCCCCGACCCGCGAGATCAGCGTCAAGTGCGAGTCGGACAACACATTGCGCGACCCCTTGAACATCAGATGCTCGAACAGATGCGCAAACCCGGTGCGCCCCGGCCGCTCGTTCTTGGACCCGACGTGATACACCAGTTCCGAACGCACAATCGGTGTCGAGTGGTCCTCTGACAGGACCACCGTCAACCCATTGTCGAGCTTGTGAATTTCGTAGTCGAATTTCGGCGGCCTGACCGCCGTCTCCACCGTGGCCGAGAAGACGACCATGCCGGCCACCGCGGAGACCGCGCAGATCCGCGGAAGCCGGCCCGACGCCAGACGCATGATGGGACGCATGGTCAAATTATCGCATAGCTACGAGAAGAGCTGGCTAGGCAAGCGCCCTCGAACGCCGGGAGCGGGCATCTCGGTCCGCGAACCGGTCGACGAGCCTAGCCCTCCTCACCTTGGCCCCCAGAGCGCTTGGCACGGGCTAACGGGTGCCTGGTCCGACACCGAGGGAAAAGCGAGCGCGGAGCGGCGTTCGTCTGGCAAGACGCGACGAGGGACGCAGCAACGCGGCCACACGGACGCCTCGCCAGGAAACCTACTTGCTCAGGAATCTGAAGCCAGCCATGGTGAACAAGGTGGGCTCCAGATCGAAGGGGTCGGCATCGATGCGTTGTTCCCGCGAGAGAAACACTTCGCCATCGCCAGCGCGCCCAGGAAATCGTAGGCCAATCTCGATGCGATTACCGAACTGATTCCCACGGCCCAGTTCGGTGCTGTCCACGGACACGAGTGTCACCTCCCCCGCGGCGATAAGCGATACGCGACGATTCAGGGTCCGGGCGGTCTGAATGCTCCCACCTACCTCCCCGGTGTAGTCCACGAACGAGCGTCGGACGGTCTTGAGCAGACGATACCCGATGTCGAGGTCCCACCCCGCCACGACCAGCGGAGTGATGTACTGGAATCCCAGCATGTTCCATGCGATCGAGAAGTCCTTGTCGCGGTCGCTCAGATGGCGTGACACATGGTGAAAGGTCAAGCCCAGTTCAGCATCGGGGATGAGGGTGCGCCACCACGCAGACAAGTCCACCGTGTAGTTACCCTGATTGGGGTCGATGGCCCGAATCTGGCGACCAAAAATGGTCTCGAAGTTGACCAGCACGTTCCCCCGAAAGTATTGGAGGTCGAACACATCCAGGTCTCCGCCAAAATCTGTATCCCAGACGAAGTTGTCGTTGTCTGGATTGAGGCGCAGGGCGTTCAGATGAAATCGGTAGCTGGTCAGGAACCCGGGGGTCGGGGGTGTCTGAGCCGCGGCGGTGGAGGCGGCACTACTGGTCTGAGCCAGGACCTCCGACGGACTCACGGCCACAGTAGACAAACAGAGGACGGCGACAGCAACAACGCGAGACATGGGTGCGGTGGTTCCGAGGTGATGGGCGGTAGCGACTATTCCATGGATAATCGTTGGGCCTCGAGGTCGGCCAGGCGGCGCTCCAGCGCCGCCACCTTCTTTCGCAAGGCCGGCAACGTCTGGAAGGACGCCGCCGCTTTTCGCCACGCTCGATTGTCGATCGCAGGTAAGCCTGAGATGAAGGATCCTGGCGCAACAGAGTTGGTAATCCCGGTCTGCCCCGTGGCACGGGTCCCTTCGCCGATGGTCACGTGTGAGTTGACCCCAACCTGTCCGGCCAACACGACCGAGTCTTCGACGGTGGTGCTGCCGGCGATACCCACCTGCGCCGCCAGCAACGCGTTACGCCCGACGCGAACGCCGTGTCCAATCTGCACGAGATTGTCAATCTTGGCCCCCGCGCGGATCCGAGTTTCACCGACCGCGGGACGGTCAATCGCCACGTGGGCGCCAATCTCCACGTCCGCCTCGAGCACGACATCGCCGAGCTGCGGGATCTTCTCGTGGGTGCCGTCGGGCCGCTGGGCGAACCCGTACCCGTCACTCCCGATCACCGCCGCGTTTTGCACAATGACCCGATCGCCGATCACCACCCGCTCCCGCACGGCCACGTGCGAGTGGATGACACAGTCGGCGCCGATGGCGGCACCCGGGCCGATGTGCACGCCCGGATGCACGATCGTCCGTGGACCCACCGAGGCGCCGGCCCCCATCGACACGAACGCCCCGATCGACACACCCTCCCCGAGACTCACGTCCGGGGCGATGCTCGTCGCCGGGTCCACACCGGGAGCGGGTCTGATCTCGTCGCCAAACAAGCCGACCGCACGCGCCACGGCGAGAGATGGCGTCGCGGTGCGCAACATCGGACACGGGGCGGCCTCGGCGTCGTCAGCCAGGATCACCGCCGCCGCGTGGGTCGAACGCAGCGCGCTCACATAGCGGGGACTGGTAAGAAAGGTGAGGTCGCCGGGCTGCGCAACATCGATCCCGGTCAGCCGGCGGACGTCCACCTCACCATCGCCGTCGAGCCTGCACGCTAGGCGCTCGGCCACTTCGCTGAGCTTCAAATCGGCGCAGTATAGCATGCGTGCCGGCGGCCCCGAACGAGCCACCGCAGGGCGACGCTAGCCGCCCGTCCGCTGGATGAAGGTGGCCAGGTGGGCAAGTCGAAGTTCGGCGGCGAGCTCACCGAGTCGGCGATGCCGATCCGTCGAGGGCAGACTCAGGGCGGCGCGCAGCGCGGAGAGCGGCCCGCTTGGACGCTCGGACCAGCTCACAAGGTCGACCCCACGCCGGGCACCCTGAAACGCGAACCAGTGCCCGGTGGTCTTGGCGGCGAAATACCACGAAATGAGATTGGGCCCGGGCACGAAGAAAAATAAGGGGCCAAAGACCGCGGTCGCCAGCCCATCCACCACCATCCAGAACCGATGGTGATCGCGATCGCGACAGAGGGTGGTCTTGACAATCGACAGTGCGCGGCCCGCATCAATATCGTCCGGAAACACGAGCGTCGCCGTATCCTGGTGCCGTAAGTGCCAGAGGAGACGCTGCTCGGCCACCCACTCGGCCATCCCGCGCACGACGCCCGCGCGCACGCGGGCAGCCCAGCCCTCGGGCCGTGGCGCGTCCGTGAGCTCCGAACGCCGACTCTGGGTTGCGTCCGAGTCGGGCGCCAGCGACTCGCGAACGCGGCGAAACAGGCGGCCGGTCACGCCCGCGTGGTCCATGTCGGGCGGCTCGCAGTAGAGCTCGTAGCTCGTCTCGCCCGCCGGGACAAGAAACACCTCCA
>JAPYUM010000198.1 GCA_029940535.1 Vicinamibacterales bacterium | reverse complement strand
GCACCCGCGCCAGGATGGTCGCATCGGGGTCAGGAATGTGCGCCCACGTGCCGTCTGGGCTCTTCGCGAAGACGGCGCTGTCGCCGACGGCGGCACGCAGCTGCGCCTCGATGAGGCCGCCAAAGCGGAGAGCCACCGTCGGCCTATCGTCTTATGCCGTTCGATATAGTGTGGGACACTCTCGGGCCCGGACGATCCGAGCCACGTAACACAAACATAATGCCCCGAACGACAGCTCAACGCGTGGGTGTGCTCGTCACGCTGCTCCTGCTGGGTCTCTCCCTCAACGCCTCCGCGCAAGGGTTCAGCGGTCGAGGTGACGAGGCCACGCCTCTGTATGTTGAGACGTTCGAGAACGTGACTGGCGACCCGGCCGATGCATGGATCGGTCTGGGGATCGCAGAGTCGGTCGCGGCCGACCTCGGGGGGGCGCCTGGCGGCGCAACCGGGGGGAAGCATTGGCGTGTCGACGGCGCCTATCAGCGGATCGCCGAGAAGCTGCGGGTCACCGCTCGCCTCGTCTCGGTCCCGTCGGGGCAAGTCGCTAGTTCGCTGATTGTCGACGGCGTGGTCTCGGACTTATTCGCCCTGCAGGACGAACTGGCGAGCCAACTGGCGGCAGCCCTCCGACGAGCACGGGCGGAATCGGAGCCTCCGAGCTCACCGGGAGCCGGTGTAGAAGCGTTCCCGGAAGGGCCTGGTCAGTTCTCCACGGTGACATCTCCGCGACCAGGGGGTCCCGCGACAGGCCCAGATTCGTCGCGCCCGGCGGCCGGAACGACTCCCGCTGGCCTTGCTATCGCTTCTCTGTCGCCGATCGATGGTCCCCCGCCTCCGGTGCCCCCCGCCGTCGCCTCCCGCGATGGGCAGGGACGTGTGACGCTGCGGGCGATTCGGCTCGATGCCCCCCTCCTGCTTGACGGGCAGCTTGACGAGGCCGTGTATCGCGAGGTGCCCCCGGTGGGTGACTTTGTGCAGCAGGAACCGGACGAGGGAGCTCCGGCCACCGACCGGACCGACGTGTGGATGATGTACGACGAGGACACCTTGTATATCTCCGCCCGCTGTTGGAGCACGGAGCCGGACCGGCTGGTGGCCAACGAAATGAAGCGGGACAGCTTCGGCATGTTTGGCAATGAGAGCTTCGCCGTGGTGCTCGACACCTTCTATGATCGCCGCAACGGGCTGAGCTTCCTCACGAACCCGCTCGGCGGGCTCTTTGATCAAACCGTCACCGACGAGCGCACCTCGAATCTCGACTGGAATACGGTATGGGACGTCAAGACCGCCCGCTTCGACGAGGGCTGGACGGTCGAGATGGAGATTCCCTTCAAATCGCTGCGATATGGCTCGGACCAGCAACAGACCTGGGGCGTGAACCTGCAGCGGAACGCGGCGTCGAAGAACGAGGTCTCGTTCCTGACCCCGATCCCGGCCGCGGATGGCTATCAGGGGCTGTTCAAGATGTCGGCAGCGGCGACCATGGTGGGTCTCGAAGTGCCGCAGGCTGGTACTCGGCTCGAGATCAAGCCGTATGGCATTACCGACCTCACGACCGACATGAATGCAACACCTCCGCTGGTGAACCAGGGGGGAGGCGACGTCGGCTTCGACGTCAAGTATGGCGTCACAGACGCCCTCACGGCAGACTTCACCGTCAATACCGACTTCGCCCAGGTGGAGGTCGACCAGCAGCAGGTCAACTTGACCCGCTTCAGTCTGTTCTTTCCGGAGAAGCGCGAGTTTTTCCTCGAGGGGCAAGGCATCTTCGATTTCGGTGGCGGAGAAACCGGCGGCCCCGTGGCGTTCTACTTCCAGGGGGTGCAGCGGGGTGGCCAATCCGCACCGGTCGTGTTCTTCAGCCGCCGCATCGGTCTCGAGGACGGGCAGACCGTGCCGATCATCGCCGGTGGGCGTCTGACGGGGAAGGCCGGACCCTACAGCATCGGCCTGCTCAACGTGCAGACGCGTGGGGAGATGGTGTCGGGATCTGTCCCGACAAATTTTTCTGTCGTCCGTGTGAAGCGTGACCTGCTACGACGAAGCACTGTGGGAGCGATCTTCACGGGTCGGTCGGACGTTCCAGGGGCAGGGGGTTCGAATCAGGCCTTCGGCGTCGACGGTCTCTTCTCGTTTTTCGACAACGTGAACATCACGACCTACCTCTCCAAGACCCAAACGACAGGTCTGAGGGGAGACGACCTTAGCTATAGGGGTCGTATCGATTACAGTGGCGACCGGTGGGGGCTGGTAGCCGACCACCTGGCCGTCGGCGACAACTTCCGGCCGGAAATCGGGTTCCTCAGACGCGACGATTTCAGGCGCAACTATGCGAGCGCGCGGTTCAGTCCCCGTCCGCAGTCGATCGAGGCGGTCCGCAAGGTTACCTGGGAGGGCAGCATCGACTACACCACCAACGGTGCGGGCCTCCTCGAAACCAGAGTGCAACAGGGCCTCTTCTGGACCGAGTTCGAGAACGGCGACCGCATCTTCGCTGGCGTGACTGACACCTACGAGCGCCTCGAGGAACCGTTCGGCATCACCCCGGCGATCACCATTCCGGTGGGTGAGTACTCCTTTGTGAACAAGCGAGTGGTCTACGCCTTGGCGTCCCAGCGACCGATCTCCGGTGGCTTCACCTTCGACCGCGGCGGGTTCTGGGGAGGCGACCGCACCAGCGTCGGGTGGTTCAGCGGACGCATCGGCATCACGCCGCAGTTGTCGGTGGAGCCCTCACTGTCTTTCAATTGGATCAAGCTGCCACAGGGCGACTTCACGACGGAACTCATCTCGACGCGGACGACCTACACACTGACCCCACGGATGTTCGTAGCGGCGTTGATGCAGTACAACTCGAGCCTCAACGCGCTGGGTACCAACTTGCGGTTTCGGTGGGAGTATCAACCAGGAAGCGAGCTGTTCGTTGTGTACACGGATGAGCGGGATGCACTCGACCCACGATCGATCAGGTTGGAGAATCGGGCCATCGTCGTCAAAGCGACCCGACTCTTTCGCTTCTAAGTCGCCGGCGCGCCCGCGAGTGGGAGTTCAGACCACGCAAATCCAAACCACCCGCATCCCCGGCTAATCATTGGCCAGACATTGAAACGCCAGATCGCCGCAGTTGAAGTGCACGCCTGCTGATGAGCGAACCCCCGACGGCTCGCTCCAGATGTGTGATGGAAGGACAAAGAAACGGAGAGCAGGAGGTCGTGACGCCGTTGCGTCCACATCATTCCACGATGCACGAATGTGGCGCGGTTCACCTGTGCTAGGATCCGTCAACCCGCTCTGACATAGCACCTAATCCCGCTTAACCGAAGAGGAGAACGTAATGGCAGATGCAATTGGAACCTTCGAGACGAAGCACACCGGTAACACGTATAGCAGAACAGCGGAAGGCCATCTCGTTATCAATGCGCACTTTGAAGGAGCCGGAACGGGATTTGATGCGGCATTCGGCACACTGAGCTTGACTCAAGAACTATCGCAAGCAAGTGCCACCAGTGGAACATGCACTTGGACCGGCCAATCGTTCCAGGCAGATGGGACAACGTTAGGCATGCTCGCAGATGGGACCTGGGAACAACTCCCAGGTGAGAGTAAATGGAAAGTCGTCTTCAATGGCGAAATCTCAAATGGTGACAGGCTTCGCACCGAAGGAGTTATCGACCTCCCCGCTCGGCTATATACCGGCTCCATCTTCCCTGCATAGTCTCAGAGGCAAGTCAGGAAACATTCACTCTCGTCCTTGGCGTCGAATGCGGCGGGTTAGTGAAACAAAGACTGACCCGCCGCATTGCACTCATCATCGCTGCGCCTTACGGCTCACGCGGGTGCACGGCGTCCCACTCGCGGGCGATGGTAGACATCTAGGGACTGGCGCGGAACTGGGTGTCGACGCAACCGCTGATGTCAACTACCCCCGGGTTGTCGGACGCAGGGTTTCGCGTGTCTAGTCGACAGCCGTCAGGCTACTGTCGAGGCGGAGCCCATGCGACCTGGAGGGCGGCAACGACCCAGTCGCTGCCGACTTTGACCCACGTGTGGACCGCATGCCCCTCAACCGGCGGTGTC
>JAPYUM010000005.1 GCA_029940535.1 Vicinamibacterales bacterium | reverse complement strand
CGGTGACGGTCGTGTACGGCCTGCCGCGGAACGCCGCGTTTCTGAAGTCGTTGTGTGGCGAGCTGAAACGATCATGTGGCACAGGTGGGGCTGTCCTGGATGACGGGGTGGAAGTGCAAGGCGAACTCCGGGGTCGCGTCCGCGACGTGCTCGAGAAAAAGGGGTATTTGGTCAAGGGGTGAGCACGACGACACAGGACGGCGGCGGTCTCGGGCTGTCCGCAAATGAATCGGTGTTCCAATGGAGAAGGAGCTAGCATGTCGAAGATACGAGTATTGGTGGCGGTCGCCGTAGTGATTGTCGCGGGATTCGGGTGGGTGTCGGCTCAGTCGCGAGCCACGGGCTCAGGTATGTTGACCGGTCAGGACTATGGCGAGATCGAAGCCCTCTACGCTCGCTACAGTCAGGGGAGTGACTTTCGAGACGCCGAACTGTTCGTGTCCGCGTTCGCCGAAGACGCCACGATGGTGCGAGCCGACGGTAGCAGTATTCAGGGGATGCCGGCTCTCCGGGCTGAGCGGGCCCAGCGGTATCAGGGGCAGACCGGCGACGTGGGACGACGCCATCGGACCGGGAGCTACCTCATCACGGCGACCCCGGATGGGGCGAAGGGCCGCGCGTACTACGTCCTGTTGGATGTGACGACGCGTCCGGCAACGACGACCTTTACCGGCTACTACGACGACGAGTTTGTACGGACCTCGGATGGGTGGCGCATCAAGCACCGGACGATCAACCGCGACACCCCGGCCGATTGACTCGCTCGCCGTGTCGCCTCACCGAAGGCGTTCGGCCAGATTGGTCAGGCTCTCCGATAGTGCGCGGAGTCGTCTCTGATTCGCCGTGGCCGCACCGGGGCTGTCGCGCTCGAGCGCGGCGGCGGCCGCGTCGAGTTGTCCGGCCAGCGCGGCGTCTTCGGCCCCGTCGACCAGCACTTGGTCCGTTCGATCCAGCAAGTCTGACAACGCCTGACGACGCTCTGCGGCGATGGCGTTGCTCCGGCCGAGTTGGTCGAGGTAGGCCCGCCCGATGACGGGGCGCGGCGACCAGTCGATACGCCGCTGCTGCTGCGCATTGAAGGACTCGGGGGCCACCAGTGACGCGGCGGCGATCTCATCTTGCGACAAATACTCACTCGGTAGCAGCTCGAGGACGTCGAGGCCCCTGGCAATCTCGGTGCCGTAGATAAAACCGCGGTACCAATACGCGGACCAGTACCCGGCCAGGATGATCTCGTCCGGGTCGAGAGGACCCCGGTCAAAAAAGGCAATTTCGACCGGGTTCGAGGAATCGGTGAAATCGATGACGGAAATGCCTCCCTGGTACCAGGCCTGCACAAAGATGTCGCGCCCCGGCACCGGCACCAGCGAGCCGTTGTGTGCGACACAGTTTTCCTGCTCGGTTTGAGGGGCCGGCAGCTTGTAGTGGCTGCGGAACTGCATCTTGCCGTCGACGATGTCGAAAATCGCGTCCGCACCCCAGTCCCGCGGGTCTGACGCGCGACACCGGGCCCGCCCACCGCCACCCCACTCGTCGGTGAAGATCACCTTGGTGCCGTCGTTGTTGAACGTGGCCGAGTGCCAGTAGGCGAAGCCGGGGTCCACGACTTCATCAAGCCGGATCGGATTGACCGGGTCAGAAATGTCGAACAGGATGCCGTTGCCCGAGCACGCCCCCGCGGCCAGACCGATCTCCGGGTAGGCGGTGATGTCGTGGCACTGGTTGGTCGCACGCGTGCGCTGCGTCCCTGGCCCATGGTCGCCGCCGTCCCACAGACCGGCGACCGCTCCGGACTCCGAGTCGCGGAAGACGTAGGGCCGGCTGACAATACGCGCCTCCTCGGGGCGGGTCAGCGGAATCTCGATGACGTCGATTCTGAAGAGGGCGGTGTCCGGGTTCTCGAGGGGAGCCCCGCCCGAACAGCCGTCAAGCTCCTCTCCGGGGCGCACCGAACTCGTCCCCGACCCGTACACATAAATGTTGCCTTCGTCGTCGGGATCCGTCACCACCGTATGCGTATGCGAGCCACGGCACGTTTGCACCGCGGCGACCTGTCTCGGCAAGCGCATGTCGCTGACATCGAAAATCCGGATCCCACGAAAGCGCTCGGTGCTCACAGGCTCCGCGACGCCCTGCAACCCGCAGTCGAGCCGACCCCGGGTCTGCTCCACGGACATGATCAGCAAGTCCCCGACCACCGACACATCGCCCTGTCCTCCTGGGCACACCACCGAGCTGACCAGTTGGGGAGACACCGGACTCTCGACGCGATAGGCGCTGAACCCGTGGTAGTTGCCTTCAAACAGCAGGTCGCCGGAGAACGCGAGATCGGTGTTCGCAAAGTTGAGCAGGCCGCTCCGCGCCGGTTCGTCCGTATCCTTCTCCTCGGGGACGTCCTCTTCGCTGGGCTCGGTCGGCGTCGGCCGGCCCGCCGGCAGGTTGGGATCATGAAAACCGTCCGGTTTCGGACGCGTGGCGATCAAGGCCATGTTCCACGCCGCTTGCCCGGCATCGTGGAAGCCGGCGGCGAGCCCGACCCGTGGATCGGGTGACAGCTCGGCCAGCATGCCGTCCATGCGGTCGATTTCCATGCTCTGGTCGGAGGTGATGTCCGAGGTGAATCCGAACAGCAGTGAATCCTGCGCCGCCCCGCGTTGCGAGAGCAAGGTGTCAACCATGGTCAACGCGCCCCGATGGTGCGTGATCATCAGTCGGAGGAACAGTCGATCGAATTCGCCCGCTTCGGTCTGGTCGAGCTGGTCCATCTCTTCCGCGGTCAACATCCCCGGCATCGGCTCCCAGTCCGGGGCATGGTGCGCGTCCGGCGCGGTGACCGCTTGTCCGCGTGCACGCAGCCAGTCCTGCATCATCGCGATCTCGTCTTCTTGAGAGATCTCGATGCGCTGCGCCATCCGCTGCATCGCGTCGCTGTTGCTTCGCGTCGCGAGGAGTTGGGTCATCTCGGTGGCCTGGGTATGGTGGGAGATCATCCCTTGCATGAACTTCACGTCGGCGTCGGTGAACCCAATCCCGGCGAGATCCGAGGCCTCGGTCGACGAGATGAGCCGACTGGGTTCGCCGGGAGCCCCCGGTTGCACGATGGGAGGCTGCGCCTGGCTGTGTGGCGCACCAAGCGACAGACAGGCCATAGTGACGACGGTTGCGGTGGGCCGCGCGAAACAGGACGGCAGCGTGCTCATGAGGGATTCTCCACAGGGGTGGGGCGAGGTGTGGCTCCGGGCCACATTGTACTGCCCGGTGGGATGGACGGGCGTCTGTGGCTCGAGAGAAGTATGATTGGCGGACTTTCGAAGCGAATGTTCCGGCCGGTGCCGGTTTACGTGAAGCGAGGTTGAGTGATGTCGAGAACAGTCTTTCGTGCGGCGGGCGTCGCCTTGGTGCTCATGCTGGCCGTCTCTACCGTGTCGGCCCAGGTAATCTCCAATCCCTATCGGCAAGTCGAGAGCTGGGCCAGTTTGCCCGGTGGTCGCACGATGGGCGCCGTCGGCCAGGTCACGATGGATCCGGACGGCGAGCATCTCTGGGCCGTTATTCGCTGTGACGCGAGTGCTCCCGATCGATTCGGGAACGAGTGTCTCGACTCGGATCTCGACTCGGTAATCAAATTCAACCAGGACGGGGAGGTCGTCGAGAGCTTCGGTGGTGGCCTCTTCATCTGGCCGCATGGGATCGACGTCGACAACGACGGCAACGTCTACGTGACCGACGCAGTGGCCGAAGGCCGCACGCCGGAGGGGACGCGCGGGCATCAGGTCATCAAGTTCAGCCCCACCGGCGACGTGCTGATGACCCTGGGCACCCCCGGCAAGCCGGGGCTGGGCAACAACAGCTTCAACGCACCGGCCGCGGTGGTCGTGGCCGACAACGGCGACATCTTCGTGGCCGACGGGCATGGCAACAACACCAACAACCGCGTCGTGAAGTTTTCGTCGGACGGCACCTTCATCAAGGCGTGGGGAAAGACCGGATACGGACCGGGGGAGTTTCGCACGCTCCATGCCATCGCGATGGACAACGACGGGAAGATCTACGTCGGTGACCGGTCGAACAACCGCATCCAGATTTTCGACCAGGAAGGGGAGTTCCTGGCGCAGTGGACCCAGTTTGGTCGGCCGAGCGGCATCTTTTTCGACCGCACCGGCCGAATTTTCGTGGCGGACTCCGAGTCGGACGACGTCCAGAACCCCGGCTGGGAGATGGGCATTCGTATCGGCGAAGTGGCGACCGGCTGGGTGACGGAGTTCATTCTCTACCCGTGGGGTGACCCACGCAGCACGGTTGGCAACGGAGCCGAGTTCGTGGCGGTCGATCGCCACGGGAACATCTATGGCGGCGAGCCGGCGCCGCGCCGACTACAGAAGTACATTCGCGTTCGGCCGTAGTGCCGTCCTGGCGTTGATGCCCCGTGTTCGTGGGAGGTGCTTCATGAGACGACTGCATGTAGTGGCACTTGGGATGGCCCTCGCCCTGACGGGCTGTGGCGAGAGCGCGGCTCCCGTCGTCGAGACCGGCGGCGTCGCGCTCGTCGGGGGCCAGTTGATCGACGGGACCGGTTCCGCGCCGGTTGCGGATTCGGTGGTCGTGATTCGCGATGGACGGATTGAGAGTGCCGGAGCGCGGGACGTAACCGCGGTGCCCACCGGGGCGGAGGTGATTGACGTCACCGGCAAGACCATCATCCCCGGGTTGGTCAACCTGCACGTGCACTACCGCGACGGGGCGGAAGAGATCACGCAGCAGTTCCGGACCCAGCTCTACTACGGCGTGACCACCGGCCGCAGTATCGGCAGCGACTCGCCGGAGCGCGTGGCCTTCTTGCTCGAGGCCCACGCCGGTCGACCCGGGTTCCCCCGCGCGTACACCGCCGGTATGGGGTTCTCCCATCCCAACGGATTCAATGCGGCCGGTCGGAATGCGCCGGAGACCGAAGACGAGGCGCGCGCGCTGGTGCGGGACCAGGTGGCGCTTGGCGCGCAGTTCATCAAGATGTGGGTCACCGAGATGCCGGAGCCCGGTCTACAGATCATGCCGGAGATACGCACGGCGATTGTCGATGAAGCGATCCAGAACGGGGCGGTGCCCGTCGCTCACATCGATGGCGAAGACGAGGCCCGGCAGTTGATCGAGGCCGGGTTGCGGGACTTCCTGCACACCACCGTGTTGACGTTCGGCCCTGGCGGTGGGGCGCCGGTCGACGACCCGGAGCCAACGCCGGAGTTCCTGCGCATGGCGCTCGACCAGGATGTGGTCTTCACGCCGACACTGTCGATCGTCCAGAACGGCTGGCACTTCGCCGAGCATCCGGAACTGCTTGATGACCCGGCGTTGCGGGCCGCGTTCAATCCCGGCGCGCTGGCGCGGTGGGACGATCCGGAGACCAGGGCGGCAGTGGTCGAAGCGCCAGAGTTCGCGGGTCGCAAGGCCGCGTTCCGACAGCTCCAGGACTTCGTCAAGACGATTCATGACGCCGGTATCCAGGTCGCGCTGGGCAACGACGCCGGCACCCCGAACGTGCCGTTCGGGTGGGGCATGCACCACGAGATGGAGATGTATGTCGAGGCCGGCTTGACCCCGATGCAGGCGATCGTGGCCGCGACGGCCACGGGGGCGGCGCAGCTGCCTCCGGTGGGCGAGGCCGACTTCGGGACCCTCGAAGCCGGCAAGGTCGCCGATCTGGTCGTGCTCAACGCTGATCCTCTGGCTGATATTCGGAACACGCTGGAGATCGACCAGGTCATGCGGCTCGGCGAGTGGGTGGAGCGCGCCGGGTTGCTCCCGACCCCGTAGTCATCCCGTCAGACTGTTGACCGGTGGACCCGCCGACCCGGTGGGCCGACGCCGACACGCCACTTGGAGTTCCTCTGGCAGAGCTGACGGCTTCCCGCTGGCGACAGGACTGGGAAGCACGGGCCGGTTGCGTGGCGGCTACGTGCGGAACGATTCCGTCAGCGAGATCCGCGGCGCAGGTGAAGGCTATCCCTCGCCGGCGCAACTGATTTCCCATGGGATGCCGAATCGACCGACGAGCATGCCATAACAGAGGGACCAAGAGGTCTTCTGGACCGGGATGCGGACGTCGCCATGCTCCGCCAGCAGGCGGAACACGCGTTCTCCTGCATCAGGTTCCCCCGGGTCGAGGAGTACGTAGAAGCCCTGCGGCGGCTGGAAGTCCGCCGGGAGCGCGTCGACCCCTCTCAGGACATCATCACCCAGCGTCAGAGTGGCATGGACGATTCTGTCGTGCCACTCAGGAGTCACCTGGTCTGCCATCGGCGATTCCCCGTAGCTCAGCATGGTGACGATCTTGCCCCCAAGCTGCTTGCTCATAGAAGCTGAACGCTTCATGGCACTGACTGTTGAAAACCAAGTGTGGGCTCAACTTCATGCCCTACGCTCCTCAGGTGATGAGGGCCCGTCGGCGACGAATGCATCGGCAGTATCTGTCACGGGCGGAGTATACCCATCCACACCAGGTCGGTCGCTCCGGATCTGGTATCGTCGGGCGTCGCCCCGACGGGACCGGCTGTGCCGGGCCGTACCCGCCACGTGAGGACTGGAGAACCATGTCGAGACGTCGAGCCCACCACACACGATTCGGGGCCGTGCTGCTGCTCTGCGTGGTCGCGATCGTCGGCGAGCGCGCGATCGGCCAAAATGCCCCGCCCCCCTCGTTTGGCGAGTGCATCCCGACCGGCGACTGCGACCCCATGCCGGCCAATGCTCGAGACTACGCCGCGATGTGCGAGCTTGAGTTGGGGGTGGCTCCGACTGTCGACTGCGGCCTCGGCGTCGTGCTGCCTATCACCGTCGATGGTGTGGAGGTGTTCGAAGACCCGGGTCTGCATGTCTGCGAGGATGCCAGCCTCCAGATTGGCGACTGCATGCCCGGTTCGAGCCTGCAGCGCTACCAAGCCAGGAACCGCGATGGCACACCCCGGCCCGACGCCGTCTGGGTCAGCTTCTGCCGGCACGACGGGCGGGACGATGTCGCGAATTTCGATATGCCCGACTCCGTCCAGTTGATTGGTTACAACTACGAGACCGGAGCCACCTGTTTCTTCGAGTCTGGCGACAACAGCCCGTGGACCTCGGTCGACGACAGGAACCGGCTGCTCGGGGTGCTGCCGGGGCCCGACGACCCGGACTTCGATCAGGCCTACACCGTTCCCGGGGTCCAGTGTGTGCGGTGCCACCAGGCGGATCCCTTCAACCACAACCCCTGGATCAAGGGTGCTCGTCTGCCTGAGGACCCGCGGCAGCCCGTCCTTCCGGTCATTCCTGGTCCAAACCCGCCCTACTACGTGGTGGGGGGCCCGGACTGGGATATGCGCACCATTCACATCGAGGGCAACGGGTGTCTCGGTTGCCATCGCATAGGCATGGAGACCCTCGCCGAATACACCGGGGACTTCTGGGACCCCAACGAGCACATGCCGCCCCACAACCCTGGCTCCTTGGCGGCCGACTATGACGAGCTCGTCGCGTGTTGGGCGAACGGCCCGGAGAACACACCCGGGTGTGACTGGGTCATACCGCCGGCTGGCGAGTGCGACGGTGGCATCGTGGGAGCGGACTATCCATACGCTTCGGCCCGCTTCAACCGTGGGACAGGAGACGGCGATCGCAGCTCGGTCGGTCGGTGGCGAAGGCCCGGATGCTGACCCGATCTACTGTCTGCTAGAGACGAGTGCAAGATGACCGACGACGCTGCCGAGTTCGACAACCGCGAAGCGCTCGTCTGGGCTGTCAGTTCGACCGCCCGACACCGACCGCGAGCACGTCGCGCAGTTCGCGCTGCTCGAGCGAGCGCACGCGGATCTTGAAGACCACACGCCGGCTCCGCGCCTGGTCGCGATTTCCGCTCGAGTCCAAAATCGGCTCGGCGCTGCCGCGACCGCTAGCCGATAGCAGGGTGAGGAAGCAGCCCCTGAGGTCGTCCCCATCGCTGGGCGCGTCATCACCCTCATCGAGGACCAGCAGGATCTCGCGCACGACGGCCAGTGATCGGTTCTGGCTCAACGGCAGGTTGATCGTATCCGTGCCGGACGAGTCGGTGTGTCCCTCGACGACGATCGAGTCGATCTCGTCGCGGAACGTCTGTGAGCAGACCGCCCCCGCCAGCTGCGGCGCGAACTCCGTGAGAAATCCGACACCTTGCTCGGACATGTCCGCCTCATTGACGGGGAACTGCAACAGACCTTCCGGCACCAAGATCAACAGGCCGAGCGGATCCTGCGGATTGGCCGTGACTTCGACGCCGCTGACGGCATAGTTCTGGAACAGCGTCTGGAACGCCACCAGCATGCTCGTGACCGTCTGTCGGGTCTCCTGCTGCGCGTTGTTGAGCGTCGCCACGAACAGCAGGATGAAGATGACGGCCAGCGACGTCATCAGATCGGTCAACGAGCTGGCCAGGCTGCCGCCGCTGTTCTCGGAGTTCGCCACGGCGGTCTTCCCCGGCTACGGTCGCCGCCGTCGCGGCTGATCGCGCATGAACTGCTCGAGCGAGATCGCGAGCTCCGCCGAAAACTTGTCCGCCTCCGGTTGGTGACCTCGCCGATCTGATCGCTGATCGTCCGCACCACGACGGTGAGTCCTTCGATTTCACCGCTGATCTGGGTGGCGAGCTCGCGCATGATCACCTCGCTCGAGTCGCCGCTCAGGTCGCGCTGTGCGCCCTCAATCTGCTTGAACGACCGGCCGAGCGCGTCGCTCGTCGCGGTCATACGCTCGGTCGCTGCGCCCAGGCTTTCCGCGAGGCTCTGTTGGGCGGCGAGCGTCTGCGATTCATTCTGCGCTCGTGTCGCGTCTGACTGCGCCATGAAGGCGTGGTGGAGTCGGGTCAGGAGGAGCGCCGCAGAAATGCGCGGCACCACGGCGTCGAGGCGCGCGAGGAGCCGCCGTCGATCCAGGTTGAGGCTGTGCAGGAGTGAGCGTTCGAAGACGACGAACACGGTCGCCGCGAAGAGCGCCGCGATCGACGACACGAATTTGCCCGACAGACCCGAGATGAGCAGGTCGAGCCCCTCGACCCGCGTCGCGACAATCCGCACGTCGAGCAGCGCCAGCAGGATGGCCAGGAACGTGACGAGGAGTCCGATGCTGGTCAGGATCCCTGGCACCGCGTTGTACAGATTGCGATTCACGAGCGGTTCGATCACCGCGGTTTCGCTGAACGTCGTTTCGGCCGAATCGGTGGCGAAGTATGAGCTGTCCCCGGAGGTCTCTGGCACCGAAATGACCTGCGACAGGAACAACCGGCCCGGGCGTGAGAGAAAGGGGACTCGCTGGAACATGCCGTCGAGCGCATCGTACGCCTCGCGCGCAAGCCCGTCTCCCCGTGGACGGTCCGTGTCGAACGGCGCCGCTTCGAGGGCGGCGGTCGCCTCCTTGAAAATCGCCCGGCCGCGCCTCACCTGGCGCCACAGTCGGCCCAGGAAGGACACGGCGATGCCGAACACCACGAGACACGCGATCCAGACGAAGAGCGGGGCCGACACCCCGAGAAACTGCAAGGAACCCAAGAGGGTGGCGGCTGTCACGAGTCGTATCCCTGCTGTGTCATTGCTTCAATACCGTTCCGCGGCGGCCCACGCCCATCGTGTCGCACGAGAAGGCGATCGGTCTGTCCGGGCTCGGGCTACTCGCGTACCGAGTCGTCGCTCACCAGACGACCCGAGGTGACGAATCGGCGGTGGTCAGAGAACTCCTGGATGCGATAATAGCGCGGGACAAAGCCACCTCCGCGGATGGTCCAACTGCGTTCGATGGTGTCCGGCAGCATCAGCGTCTCGGTCGGGTTCTCGAATGCGACCGATCGATACCGCATGCTCAGGTCTGAGCGCTCCAACGCGATCGTCCCGGGCCGCACCGGCGAACGATCCTGGGGCTCGCGGAATTCCAGTCGTCCCCGCAGATGCTCGTCGAGTCGTAACACGTCGCCGGACGCGACGTCGACCCAGGCCTCGCCGCCGTACCACCCCGGGAGTGAGATCGACACGCAGTCCTCGTCCCAGCCGATCTCGGCCGGCGCACGCTCCCGGGGTACGTACTCGATCCGAGCCACCAGCCGGCCGTCAATTCGCTCCAGCGCGCCTAGCGAGTATTCGAACTCGGCCTGCCGTGCCGGCAAGAGCACCCAGAGCGGGTCGTCCACCTCGGACAACGGCGTGAGACAGGCGTCGAGGTCGGCTTGTTGCGGCGGGCGTCCGTTGACCGACCGGAGCTCGCGAAACACCATCACGACGGGCGCGCCGTCTTCCTGCGTGCGCCACTCCAACCGGCGCTCGTACACGAGTCGTCGCGGCCGTCCGTTCGACCGCATTTCGTGCGTGAACGACCGCACCGATACCGTTTCGGTCGAGACGATACGTTGCGCCCGCTCGTAGCGACGCTGCAGTTGCGCGCCGGCGCGAGCCAGGGTCGTGTCGAGATCAACCGCCGGTTCCTGACCCAGGGTGGCGGTCGAGACCGCCAACACCGCGCCGAGGCACGCGACCGCGAATCGCCGGTGGTGTGTCACTGCTTACTCTCTGGCGCACGCGGCGCCCGATCCTCGGCGAGCGCGACCGACTGGCATTGCCTTCCGGGACCATGATAGCTTCTGGCCATGTCCGACGGGCTTGACGACTTCATGCGAGCGGCCTTGGCCATTGAATTCGTTGGGGTGTTGCTGGTGCGGGGCCTGTTCGCCGGGCTGGCGTGGGGGGAGCCGAAGGGACGTCAATGGAGAGAGTCACCGGTCTTTCTGCTCGGAGTCATACCGCTCGCCGTGGGTCTTGTGTTCTCGACGTTTGACTATCTTTCGTCCACCGCCCGGCCGTGGACGGTGCTTGGTTTATCCGACGCCGTCCGATGGACCGGCTTTGCTGCCTCGCTCGCGGTCAGCGCGCTTCTCGTCTGGGTGTTCGCGACGATCGGGAAGGCCGGAGCGAAACATATCGTCACTTTCGATGACATGAAGCTGGCCACGAGCGGTCCCTATTCTCGGGTTCGCCATCCGATGTATGGCGGGTTTTTCCTGTGGGGCCTGACATTTATCCTCTTCACCGACAATTGGACTGTGGGAGGCTGGTGGGTGGCGATGCTGGTCTTCATCGCTGTCGTCCGGGTCCCGCACGAGGAGCAGGTGCTCGTCGAACACTTCGGCGACGACTACCGGCAGTACATGCGTCGAACCAACCGGTTCCTGCCCTTTGGGGGCGGAGCCAGACGTGCGTTTCCCGCAGCCTGAAGCAGTATCACGATCAGGTGAGGCCGGTCAGTCTTGACGCAGGGCAACAATCGGGCTGATACGCGTTGCGTAACGAGCAGGAATCCACCAGGCGAGTGTCATCAGTTCACTGGGTATACCGCGCGGTCCTTTTTCGTGTCAACAGGTCCTCGACTCGATCGGGTTGCCCGCCTGGGGCGGGCGACGTAGTCTCCATGGCATGCGGATTCGGTCAAGGCCGCGGCCTGGCGCTTTTCCACCGACCCTCTTGACCATCCACCGCGTCGGCGTGGCGCTCACCGCGATCCTGCTATTGTTTCTGCTCGTCGTCGCCATCCTGCTCACCAACGTTCCGCGTGCCCCCGTGACGCCGACGTCCGTGTCGAGCATCGCGGAGATGGACGCCTTCCTTGAGCGTCTCGTGGGCTCTGGGAACCCGCCGGGGCTGTCGGCGGCCGTGGTTCAGGGAGACGACGTCGTCTATCAACGGAGCTTTGGATTCGCCGATACGCCAGCCGGGGAGCGGGCGACAGCGGACACGGTGTACAAGTGGTGGTCGCTGACCAAGCTGCTCACCGCCCTCGCCGTCCTGCAGCTCGAAGACCAGGGGCGTCTCGACCGGTCAGACGACGTGCGCGATCATCTCCCGTTCTTCGCGCCGACCTATTCAGGAGAACCGGCGGGTCCCGTCCGGGTGGAGCATCTGTTGAACCACAGCTCCGGGCTCCGGAACCTGCGCGCCGAGGTCCTGCAGTGGACGCATGCGGAAGGGACGGCGGGGCGACCGGCGAGCGAACTCCTCGCTGAAAGCTTCGCGCAGTACTCGACACTCCGGGCTCGGCCCGGTCAGCGGGGCTACTACTCCAACTATGGCTACCTGGTGCTGGGAGAGCTCATCGCCGCGATATCCGGTCGCGGTTACGAAGACTACGTGGTCGAACGCATCTTGAGACCACTCGGCATGCATCGCACCGGTTTTGAGCTCACCGGGACCATGCGCGAACACCTGGCCGCGGGCTTCCACCCTCTCCTCGACTTCCAGACGTTTCTGATTCCAGGTATTGGACACCTGGACCCCTACATACGCGAACTCGACGACCCGAGAATGTGGTTCGAGCCGTTCTACCTCGACGCCAACGCCTATGGCGGTGCCATCGGGTCCATCGCCGACGCGACGAAGTTCCTGGGTGCCTTTCTCCACGAGGGACGTCTCGAGGGTCGCCCGGTGTTGTCACCGGCGCCGGTCCGCGCCATGCTCGAAGATGGCTGGGTGCCGGCCGGCCGGAGCAACGTGGCGCCGTTGTCGCATCGGCGTGCCGGCATGCAGCACGGCCTCGGGTGGTGGGTGTTCCCCGCGCCGACCGGGGATCGGTATCAGCACACGGGGGCGGGTCCGGGATTCGCCACGATCTTCAGACTCTATCCGGCCGATGGGCTTGGCGTTGCCGTGCTCGCCAATGCGACGTCTCTAGACCGCGAGGGGATTGCCGATCGACTGTATGAGCTGTTTCGATCTTCAGACCAGGCGGGCCTCCCGGAGACAGCGACCGATCCCTGATGGCGCCGATGCGTCCCCGTCGGCGCCGAATGCCTGATAGTCTCAGGTGAGAACCGATAGCCGGGGTCGTGCGTGACCAGACCGTGCATCGAGGAGCAAAGATGACATCGAAGAGTGCCGCAAGAGTTGGAGTGTGTGTCCGTGCGCTGGCGATCGTGGTGACCATCAGCGTGCCGAATGTCTCCTGGGCGCAGGGCCAAAACTGGGTGGAGCGCGCCGTGCACAACTTCGGTGGACCCATCAACACCATGTGGGCCGAGGGGGAGCTCTCGTTTGCTGACGATGGCACCATGGTGTATTGCAGCGCCCGGGAAGACTTTGCGGTCGCGCCGGGCGACCCGAAAGACCTCTACATCGCCACGTTCGACCAGGAAACCGGCGGCTGGAACACGCCGGTGAACATGGGTATTCCGGTGAATGCGGCGCCGGCCACGGATGTTGATCCGCTGCGACTCGGCGATGACCGGGAGCCCTGGATCACCGGCGACGGGAACACCATCTACTTCAAGTCTGACCGGCTTGCGACCAGCAGTCCTCGCAACGCGAATGATCTGTTCGTGACCCGCAAGGTGAACGGGACGTGGACGGAACCGGCGCTGATGCCAGCCCCCATCAGTACCGATGCCGGAAACGAACATTGCCCGGCCATTTTGCAGGATGGCCAGACCTTGTGCTTTGCCTCCATGCGGGACGGGGGCTATGGCGGTTCGGACATCTGGTGTTCACGGCAAGATGCCAGCGGCGCCTGGCAGGAGCCGGTGAATCAGGGCGCGAACATCAACACCGCGGCCGAGGAGTTCCACTTCACCCAGGACACCGACGGCATGGTGTATTTCACGTCCGGTCGCCCCGGGGGATTTGGTGGCATGGATATCTGGGGCGCGATGCAGTCGGGACCGAACAGTTGGGAGACGGCGGTGAACCTGGGGCCGCAGGTGAACACCGGAGCCGCAGACATGTGCCCCGCACTGCCCCCGGGCACGGGCACGTTTTCCTGGTTCTCCAACCGGTCGGACAACAGCTTTGGGTCGATTGATATCTTCTGGACCAACAAGACAAATCTGTCGACCAAGCCCTGACCTCACGACTCCAAGGGCGATTGCTGATGCTCTCAAGAACCGCTCTCGTCGTGGCCGCGCTCTGCGTCGCTTCGGCGACCCAGGCTCAGAACGCCGGGTCTCCCAGTGGGCGGAGCGCGGAATCTCCAACTCCGCTCACCGCCCATCGCACCGGCGAGTTCGATGCCGTGCTCCCGGCGCGTTCTCCAGAATCTGAAACGCGCCGATGGGCCGAACGTTTCCAGTTCCCGGGCGACCTCGAAGGCTGGGACTACGACCTGGCCACGGAGAGCTTCAGTCTCTACGTCCCGCCGGCCTACGACCCGGAGGGAGAGCCGTACGGTGTCGTGGTCTGGGTCTCACCGTTCGACGACGGTGCGATCCCACTGGCACTCCGGCCCGTGTTCGACGAGCGCCGCCTGATCTGGATTGGTCCCCACGGCGCAGGCAACCAGCGTCACCTCTTTCCACGCGCCGGCTTGGCGCTCGATGCCGCCGCGAACGTGGAGAGTTTTTACCACATCGACCGGGACCGGATCTTCGTCTCGGGGCTGTCCGGTGGTGGGCGGATGGCCGCCATGCATGCGGTCGCCTACCCCGACGTGTTCGCCGGTGGATTTCCGATCATCGGAGTCACGACGTACCTGGATGTTTCGCCAGAGTCCAGCCCGGGTCAGCGTGTTCCGCAGTTCCCCAGACCGTCTCCCGACGTGCTCGAGCGCGCCAAGCGTCATCCGCTCGTCATCATGACCGGCAGCGGCGACTTCAACCGAGAGGAATGCCGACTGACCGCCGCGGCCTACGAGCGTGACGGGTTCACCGACCTGCATTTGGTTGACATCGACGGTATGGGACACGAGATGCCCTCGGCCGAGGACTTTGCCCGGGGCCTCGACCTGCTCCTAGCGCCGGCTCCGGTCGACTGACGAACCCTCGTCCTGCCGTGCAGCCTCGGGCAAGGCACGGGTTACGTCCATCTGGCGGCCGTAGCAAGGGCCTTTAGGCCCGCTGAACGATCAGCGCCCCTGAAGGGGCTTGCTACGATCCCCACGGCCCGCCGTTTCCTCAGGAGCCGGGCGAGCGCGCTGGGACGTATACAAGACATTGCCGTTGCTGGGGACTAGAATATGGCGACTCTGGAGACGCGTGACCGCATTCCAGAGCACCAACGATTCGCTCGCTCGGGTCTGTCGAGGAGGACGACTCAATGAAGCTATTTCTGCGTTTCCTGTTCGCCTTGGCCATAACGCTCCCTATGCTGCCCGTCGAAACGCAGGCTCACTTCATCCTGCTCGAGCCGGCATCCTGGGTCACCGAGAACCAGCTTGGCGACCCGCAGAAGGTCGGCCCGTGCGGCGGCGAGCCGACGGGCGAGAACGCGGAGCTGCTGACCGGAGCTGTCACCGAGGTCACCGGCGGCACCGAGCTGCACGTGAGGATCCAGGAAACGATCTTCCACTCGGGTCACTACCGCGTTGCACTCGCGGTGAACTCACGGAACGAGCTACCGCCGGATCCGATGGCGTTCGAGGAGTATACGGACCGGGGCCTGTATTCCGTCTGGGGCGCGATTCAAAGCCCGCCGCAGATTCCGGTCATCGCCGACGGCCTGTTCACACACTATCCAGCCGAAGGCGAAAACGCCTCCTTTCGGCCCGACACGCCGATGGCTCCGTGGGAGACCGACATCCCCCTCCCGAACATCAACTGCGAGAACTGCACCCTGCAGGTGATCCAATTCATGGCGGATCACCGGTACAACCAGCCAGGCGGCTATTCCTACCACCACTGCGCCGACCTGAAGATCACCGCAGATCCGTCAAAGCCGATCGACGAAGGTTGGCCGACGACAGCGGGACGCTGACGAGAGGGGCGTCCGCCCAGTCTCACAATCGGGCCGAGTCCGAGCGGTGGGGCGGCGCAGAGCGACTCGATTTCACTGCGGTTGAGGAGAGCCGACAATGACACCCTCGCAGATGATTCGCGTGCCATTCGGTGCCGCATTTGCTCTGGCGCTCGCCGTGTCGACGCTGGCGGCGAACGATGACGCGGTGCCCGAGCACCCCACGTTTTCCCGCGACGTGTTGCCGATCATGCAGCGGTCCTGTCAAACCTGTCATCGACCGAACATGTTCACCCCGATGTCGTTGCTGACCTACGACGAGGTTCGCCCATGGGCACGTGCCATCAAGCAGCGGGTCGAGGCGCGCATCATGCCACCCTGGTTCGCCGACCGCACGGTGGGTGTGTATCGCGACGACCCGTCGCTGAGCGAGACCGAGATTGCGACCGTGGCCCGCTGGGTCGACCAGGGAGCGCCCCGCGGCAACGCGACCGACGCTCCGCCGCCGCTTGAGTGGCCTGCGGTCGACACCTGGTATCACGGCGAGGAGCCGGACCTGGTCATCACGAGTCCGCCGGTCGTGGTGCCGCCCAACTCCACGGAGACCTTTCCGGAGCCGGAGCTGCCGACCGGGTTGACCGAAGATCGCTACATCAAGTGGATCCAGGTGATGCCGGGCGAATCGCAGGTCGTGCACCACGTGCTCATCTACGCGGTGATGGGTGGGGCCGATGCGGAGGACACCGGAGGCGGACCGCGGCGGGTGCGTGAACTGCTCGCCAATCGTGCCCGGGGCGACTTCGCCGGTGACTACTTCGAAGACGGCTACGCGAGATTGCTGCGGAAGGATGATCTCATCCGGTTCCAGCTCCATTATCTGCCTGACGACGAGCAGAGCTTTGTCGACCAGACGCGAGTCGGCATCAAACTGTATCCAAAGGGATATGTGCCCGAGTATGTCGTCACGACGAAGGCCGTCTCGAACCGGGACCTGATCATCCCGCCGGGTGACGCCAACGTTCGCAGCGATGCCTACTTCACATTGCGGGAGCCGGCACGGATCATCAGCTTTCAGCCGCACATGCACTACCGGGGTAAGGGCATGACGCTGGAGGCGATTCGGCCGAGCGATGGACAACCCGAGCTGCTGAGCGACGTCAACCGGTTCGCCTGGGACTGGCAGCCAACCTACGTCTATGAGACGCCGCTGACCCTGCCGGCCGGCACCGTGATGCATGTGACCGCCTATCACGACAACTCGGCCGCCAACCGCGTCAACCCGGACCCGACCGCCGCTGTCGGCTGGGGTGACCGAACGATTGACGAGATGAACATCGGGTGGCTGGACTACTTCTACATCCCCGAGGACGAGTTCGCGGCGCTGCAACCGGAGTGACCTCGCATGCCGGCCGTCGCCCGCGTCATCGTGTTCGTTGGTCTATCCGCGGGGGTGGTGGCCGCGCAGCCGACACAACCCATCTATTTGCAATACGACGGGTTCGTTCGCAACGCCGATGCGTCGTTGACGCTCGCCTTCGGCTACTACAATCTCAATCAGGTCGATGTCACGATCGAGGCCGGTGACGACAACCGGTTTGTCGGCGGGGCGGCCGACCGAGGGCAGCCGACCGTGTTTCTGGCCGGGCGGCATCGATTCACCTGTGTGATGGTGGTACGGCGCGATGTCGATGCCGAGCTGCGATGGCAGGTCCAGTTTGCGGGCCGCACGTCGGTCACGACCGACCGGGTGCTCGACCCGCGGTACGCGCTCGAAGCGGCCAGCGCCGAGCGGGTCGTCGCGGGACTCGACGGCATGACGCAGCCGCCCGGTGTGTGCCTCGAGCGAGCCCTCGCGGTCGAGGCCGGGGGAACGGGCTTGCCGGCGCGCGCTCGGTAGCCCTGGCGACAATCGGTCAGTCGAAACGCTGCGCTAGACCTCGGCGAGTTCCGTCAGCTGCTCGCCGGTGCTGTCGCCGAACTCCTCGGTCGGGACACCCAGCTTGTTGAGCAGCGTGAGCTGCAGATTGGTCAACCGTTGGGTTCGCTCCGGATACTTGACGTGGCGCCCGCCTGTGATCCGCCCCGCCCCGCCCCCGGCGAGCAGGATCGGCAGGTTGCGAATGTCGTGGCTGTTGCCCTCGCTGATGGCGCTGCCGTAGAGCGCGATCACGTTGTCCAGCAAGGTCGCGTCCCCGTCACTGGTGGTGGCGAGCTTGTCCAGGAAGTAGGCAAACAGGGTGGTGTGATAGACGTTGATCTTGGCCAAGCTGGCGATCTTGTTCTTGTCGCCGCCATGATGCGAGATCGGATGATGCGAGTCGGACACACCGATCTGCGGATAGGTGGCGCCGCTCTGCTCGCGTCCGATCTGAAACGTGATGACGCGGGTGGTGTCGGTCTGGAGCGCGAGGGCCTGCATGTCGAACATCAGCCGGGCGTGGTCGTCGTAGCTGACCGGGATGCCGGCCGGTGACTCGACCAGCGGCAACTCACGGCCCTGCGACTCGGCGACCTGGAGACGACGTTCGATTTCGCGGACCGACTGCAGATACTCGTCGAGCTTGGCCCGGTCGCGGCGGCCGAGGTCGCCCTGTAGCCGGTCCACCTTGTCGAGCACGGAGTCGATGATGCTGCCCTGGCGGCGGAGCCGTGCCCGCCGCACCACCGGGTCGGTGCTGTCGATGCTGCCGAACAGCCGATCGAACACCACCCGTGGATTGGTCTCCACCGGCAGCGGCGTGGAGGGACCGCTCCACGCGAGGCGGTTCTGGTAGGCGCAACTGAACCCGACGTCGCAGGTGCCCACCCCGTTCACGGTGTCCGCGCCTTCGAGCCCCAACTCCAGCGAGGGGAGCGGCGTCTCCTGACCCAAGGTGTTGGCGATGATCTGGTCCATCGAGATGCCGAGCGAGAGGCTTGAGCTGCCGGTGGTTGGCAGCGGCTCGATCCCGGTCATGAAGGCGCCGGCCGGTTTCGCATGGGCGCCCGAGGCACCCGAGCGTGACCGGGCGCCGGTGTTGTCGAGCCCGCTCAGCACCAGCAGCCGGTCTCGGAACGGTTCGAGCGGGAGCAGGGTCGGCGTGGTCGCGAAACCGGTGCCCTCGGTGGCCGGTGTCCAGCGATCCATCACGATGCCGTTCGGGACATACACGGTGCAGAACCGGACGACCGGCGCCGCGGCGGCGCGCGCGATCCGGGTCGCCGGTGTCATCCGCTCGAGGAGCGGCAGCGCCAGGGTGGCGCCCAGGCCACGCAGCACGGTGCGCCGAGGAATCGGGAGCTTGGGAATGATCATGACTCGGACCTCCGCATCAGAAACGGCGGGCTCTTGACGATGGCAGTGATGAGCGCCGACCAGGTCAGCTGGTCAGGTGACGTCTGGCGGGCGATGTGCCGCACGACCGGCATGTCGCCCGGTCCGAGAGTCCGCCCGACCGCGTAGGTGAGCAGCTTCTCGGTGACGGTGTCCACGAACTGGTCCTGCCGGTCGAGGAGCACCTCGCGCAGACCGGAGAGCCCTCGAATCTCGGTGCCGTCGATCAGGGTCCCGGACGCATCGATCGGGACGCCGGTATCAAACGGGGTTCCGCCACCGTTGGTGGCACGCCAGCGCCCGATCGCGTCGTACGACTCCAGCGCGAAGCCGAGCGGGTCGATGATGCTGTGACAGCTCGCACAGACGGCGTTGGTGCGGTGCTGGGCCAGTCGCTCCCGCATGGTGGCCGGCACACCGGCTTCGCGGGCACTGGGCAGGCTGGGGACGTTCGGCGGCGGGGGCGGCGGTGGCGTTCCGAGAATGTTCTCGAGCAGCCACTTGCCGCGCACCACCGGAGAGGTGCGATTCGCGTAGGACGTGATGGTCAGAATGCTCGCGTGGCCGAGGATCCCGCCACGGGTCTCCGGGAGCGAGACCCGGCGGAAGTGCGGCCCATAGACGTTGGGCAGATCGTAGTGCCGCGCGAGCCGTTCGTTGACGAAGGTGTAGTCGGTGCGCAGCAGATTGACCACCGGCCGGTCATCGAGGAGCTCAGCCTCGAGCACGAGCTCGGTCTCTCGTCGCATCGCGTCCCGGAGGTTCTCGTCGAAGGCGGTGTAGGTCGCGGTGTCGGGCGCCGCGTTCCGCAGCTTGCGAAGCTGGAGCCACTGGCCGCCGAAGTTCTCGACCAGCGCCCGCGACCGAGGGTCGGCGAGCATACGCCGTATCTGTCGGTCGAGGGTGTCCGGCTGACCAAGCCGCTCCTCGACCGCCAGGTCCAACATCTCGTCGTCTGGAATGCTGCTCCAGAGAAAGAACGAGAGCCGCGAGGCGAGTTCGAGGTCGCTGACCTGATACGACGCCCCGGCCGCGATGCCGGCGGGGTCGGTCTCGATCCGAAACAGGAATTCTGGGTCGACGAGCAGCCGCTCGATCGCCGCCTGGATGCCGGCCTCGAAGCCGCGCTCCGCCGCCCCCTCCTGGTAGAACGCCATCAGCAGCGTCACGTCGGCCTCGGTCGCCGGCCGTCGGTAGGCCCGACGGGCCAGCGACGAGAGGATCTCGCGGGCGCAGCCCGGCTCCGCGTTCGTGGTCGACGGCTGGCACTCGAAGATCTGGTTCCGACTCGTCGGGGCGGAGGCGTCAACCACGTTGTATGGCCCGAGGATCTCGATGCCGGAAATGGCGGGATTGCCGTCCTGCATTTCGTCCTGCCCGTAGGAATAGGAGGAGCGGTCGACCGCGAGCGGCAAGATGCCCTCCGCCACCGCGGAACGCCGGTCGAACGCGACGCCCACCCGATGCCGGCCGCTGGTCACGGTGGTCCGGATCTCCAGCCCCTCGTCCGCGTTGAGCGCGTAGCGCTCCCACGCGGGGAAGGAACTACCGTCGTACACCTGCTCGAACTTCCCGGCGTACCCCATCGGCGGCAGCTGTCCGTGCTCCCAGTCGCGACCGACCATGAAGGTGTCGAGCCGCGCGCCGTCCAGGCGGAGGTCGATCCGATGGGGCTGCCCCATGCCCCGGGCGTATCCGTACTCCTGCTTGCGCAGTGTTACGCGGATGACATACTCACCGTCCACCGGAAAGTTGTGCTCGACGGCGACCCCACCCCGCGAGCCGAGTGGCAGGTCGAGGCTGACCGCCTGATTCTGGTCGAGCGCACCATGGACCGGGTAGATCTCGGCCACCGGGCGCAAGGTACGGTCGCGGACCACCAGGCGGCTGATGCGCTGGGCGGCGCCCAGATACCGCTCGATCAGGGTGGGCGATACCGACAGCACGTCGGCGATATTGTCGAAGCCCTCCTCCTCGTCGTCGACCGGGAGCAGCGCGTTCACGTCGACCGTGAGGTCGAACAGATCGCGGACGGCGTTGCCGTACTCCGCGCGGTTCAGACGGTGGATGGCGGGGCGGCCGGGGTCCGGGTCGGCCAGTCCGTCCCGGTCCAGCGCTGACTCGAGCCAGCCGACGAAGGCGCGCGTCGTGCCCGCATCCGGGCGCGGGCGTCCGGCCGGTGGCATCGCGCTCGCCCTGAGCCGCCGCACCACATGTTCCCAGCTGTCGGCGTCCTGCCCGACGTGCATGAGGTCGAGCGTGTCGAGGGTCAGGTCGGCAGTACGGGTTCGCTCGTTGTGGCACACAACGCAATACCGGTCGAGCATCGCCCGCGCGCGGGCCCGGTTCATCGTCACGGCCGGATCCGCGACCGGTGCCTGGGCCCCGACGGGGGCCTGGCTGGCCAGCGAGAGCGCGGCTACCAAACCGGTGACGAGGGGGAGCGTGCGCATGACGCCAGCCGACGTCCGCGGGAGGTCGTTCATGGCCCTGTCTCCAGTCGGTCGAGCATCTCTCGCGCCGTGGTGCCGGCCTCGTTCTCGATGTCATCCTCGGCGCCCGACGCCAGCAGCGCATTGGCCGCCGCGGTGAAACGGTACCGGGCGGCGGTATGGAGTGCGGTGTTGCCCGATGGCCCGGCGGCGTCGATGGACACGTCGGCCCCTCCGTCGAGCAGCGCTCGAACCGTGTCCCTCACCAGAGGGTCGTTGGCCCACTCGGCCGACACCAGTTCCGGTGCGATGAGCCGATTCCTGCGCGTGGTGCTCCGGTTGGCGCTCAGACCGACGGCCGCCATCAGCGGCGTGGTGCCGTCGTCCATCGGTTGGAGCACGTCGCCGCCGTGCTCGGCCAGCACCCGGACCATGTTCGGTTCGAGATACTTCGCGGCGAGCAACAGCGGTGTTGCTCCCTTTTCGCGCCGGGTGAAGATGTGCTGGTAGGTCCAGCGGGGCACCGGGGTGCTCTTGACCAGCGGCAGGTTCGGGTCAGCGCCGCGCGCCAGCAGGTCCCGCATCAAGGCGGGCAGGGTGCGGAGGACCGCCGCATGCAGGCCGGAGTAGCCGGCCCCGGCGGCGCTCGGGTCGGCGCCGCGTGCGAGCAGGTAGCGGGCCAACTGCTCGTGGCCGCTCATGGCCGCCAACACCATGGCGCTGTTCCCGTCGGCGCCGGCATCGTCGACGTCGGCCCCGGCGTCCAGCAACCACCGCGCGGAGGCGAGGTCACCGTGACGTGCGGCGAACAGCAGCGCCGTGAACCCGCCGGCATCGAAGTAGGTGGAGCCCTGGGGGCTCGTCGTGCTCCGCTCGCCGGTGCCGCGCAGCTGCTGCACCGCTCGGGTCCGCATGTCGAGGGAGGCCCCGGCCTCGAGCAGCATCTGCGTGATCTCGGCGTGCCCGGTGGCGACCGCTCGCATCAGGGCCGTTTGTCCCTTCTCCGGCTCGGTGGCGTCGAGATCGGCGCCGTGGCGGACGAGGGCACGTATGGCCGCCGGGTCGCCGGTGTGGGCGCAGCGCATGAGCAGCGTCTCGCCGGCATCGAGACCACGATGCGGGTCGGCGCCCGCTTCCAGCAGCCGCTCGACGACGTCGCCGTGTCGGTTGGCGCAGGCGGCCCAGAGCGGCGTGGCCCCGTACTCGTTGGCGGCGTCCAGATCGGCGCCCGCGTCGATCAGCAGGGTCAGGACAGACCGCTCGTTCCAGTACGCCGCCCAGTGTAGGGCCGTCGCGCCATCGGCCTGGGGCGCATCGACCGCCGCGTGGTCGGCGATCAGCGCCCGCACCTCGTCCCAGCGCTGCTGCTTCGCGGCGTTCGCCACCGGGCTGTCCGCCGCCCGCACGACGGTCGAGCCGAGCGCCAGCAGTCCGAGGCAGAGGCTGACCCGGGCGCAGCCGGAACGCCAGGATGCGGCGGGCGGAGACAGCGTCATGGTGTCCACAGTAGTACGATTGTATTGTATGTCGCCGCGGACCGGTCGGCGGGTGAGAATTCGCTACCTGGTTGGGCTGGCGACCCGAGTGGTGCGGGCATTCGCCTGCCTCATGAGTCCTGTCCACGCGATATGATCCGGGACTCGCATCGCCCCGTGCCCGTCACACGCACCCAGAAGGAGCGTCGTCCATGAGTTCAAGACTCTCGTCTCCGTCGGCCAGACGGGCGGTGTTGTTCGTCCTCGCCCTCGGTGCCGCACGCGTCGTCGCTGCTGGCATTGGAGTCGTCATCACGGTCGTCGCCGTCGCACCCGCGCTCGATGCGCAGAGCCGCGCCCGCGATGCCGAGACCGTGGTCTACAGCAGTCTCGCCCCCGGTAATTGGGATATCTACCGGTTTGACCGGCCTGGGGAGCCGCCGCGGCGGCTGACGACCGACCCTGGTCTCGACTACAACCCGGTGGTCTCACCGGATGGCCGCTGGGTGGTGTTCACCTCCGAGCGCACCGGCAACCCCGATCTCTACGCGCTCGACCTGGAGCAGGCGGGTGAGCCCGTCCGCCTGACCGCCAGCGACGCGATGGAGGACGCGGCCGACTTCTCCCCCGACGGGCGCACGTTGGTGTTCGTCAGCACCGAGACTGGCAACCCGGATGTCTACTCGATGCCGTTCGACCCGGGGGGGGCTGATTCCGGGCGCGCGGCCGTCAACCTGACGCGGCATGCCGCCGGTGACTACAGCCCGGCCATGTCGCCAGACGGAACCCAGATTCTCTTCTCGAGCGGTCGCGCGGCCGACGACGCCGCGTCTGGGGCCTTGGCCGCGGCTGGGTCCGAGGCGAGCGAGCTGTTTGTCATGCGAGCGGACGGGACGAATGTCCGACGGCTGACTCGGCATCCGGGCTGGGACGGCGCGCCGGCCTGGTCCTCTGACGGGCAGGCCGTGCTCTTCTATTCGGAGCGTGCTGGCGGGACCCGGATCTTCGAGATGCCGCTCGACGGCACGATGCCGCGGGTCCTCAGCGCAGCCGACCAGGGTGCCTTGTCTCCGGTGGCCGGACCTGACGGCCGGGTGGCGTTTACCCGTCGCCAAGGGGATCGGTGGAGCGTGGTGTCGGTCGGGTCTGACGGCGGCGGTCTCCGCACCGAGAGCGACGAGACACGCGACTACTGGGGACCGACCTTCGATCCGTCCGGTCGCGTGCTGGCATTCGGACCGGGCCCGACCGACCCGGCGACGCTGTTCGCGAGCGACGTCCCCGGACCGTTTGTCGTCCACCCGACCAGATCGATGGATCTCCCCGACCGCACGCTGGCCCTGACCGGCATTCGGGGCTATCTGCCCACGCTGCATCCAAGCGGGGAGGAGGTGGCCACGAGCGAGGCCTTCGTCCGTCTGGTCGTGACCCGGCTGGATGGTTCCGACAAACGCGTGGTGTTCGACCGCGGGCATGAGTACGGCTATCGCGGCACCGATTCCCCCTGGTGGCCGGCGTGGAGTCGTGACGGGCAGTGGCTGGTGTTCGGTGTGGGCGCCGCGTTCGGGGGGACGACCGACATCGTCAACATCTGGAAGAGCCGGCCGGATGGCACCGACGCGGTGAATCTGACCCCCGACTCTCGCACCAACGACGCCTTGCCCCAGCTCTCGCCCGATGGGCGGCGCATCGTGTTTCGGACCATGCGTGATGGCAACCCCGAGATCTATGTGATGAACATCGACGGCGCCCAACCGCGCCGGCTGACCAACCATCCCGCGACCGATACGATGCCGTCGTTCTCGTCGAAGGGCGACCGGGTCGCCTTTACCTCGCTGCGGGACGACGACTACGAGATCTACCTCCTGAAACTGAACGCCGATGGGGGCCCGGGGCAGCTTGAGCGGCTCACCCACAGCCCCGGGCGCGACATGCATCCGAGGTTCTCCCCCGACGACGAGTGGCTGATCTTCACCTCGGAGCGGGGGCGACTCAACGACGAGCTTCCGCTGACGCAAGTGGTCTTTCAGCCGCAGCCGTACGGCGAGATCCACGCGATGCGTCTGTCCGACCGGTACGTGGTCCGCCTGACCCACAACAAGTGGGAGGACGGGCCCGCCGATTGGGTGAAGTAGAGAACCGCGTGCCAGCCCGCACACCGCGAACACCGGCCGCCGCGGCCCTCGGCGTGTGGCTCGGGCTCGTGGCCGCGTCCGCCGCGCCGAGCTGTTCGAGCTCGTCGAGCCCGACGACGTCTCAGCCGCTCACCATGTCCGCCGGTTTGTCCCAAACGCACTTCTGGGTCGGCAACTACATGGACCCGTTCGCCGATGCGATCGAGGCAGAGACCGACCTCGCCTTTACCCGCTTCTATGCCGGAGAGCTGGTCGCGGTCGGCGGTGAGCTCGATGCGCTCGAGAGCGGCGTGATCAGCGTGGCCGCGCCGATGCTCGCTCCCTATCACGAGGGGCGCTTTCCGCTGTCGGACGTGACCCAGCTCCCGACGTATGGCACCGATTCGCGCATGATCACGCGCGCGTTTCAGCGTCTCCTGGCGTCTGAGGTCGAGGTGAGCGCAGGGAAGACCTTCTACGACTACGAGATCGCGGACAAGGGGCTCGTCGCGTGGGGACTCGGCGCCACGGGGGCCTACGCCATCTCCACCACCGGCGCCGAGCTCACCCGCGTTGAGGACTTCCGCGGAATGCCGGTGCGCGCGGGGTCGGCGCTACACACGATTGTGCTCGAGCGTCTCGGCGTGACCCCTGTGACCATGCCGGCCGCCTCGGCCTACGAGGCGCTGTCCCGTGGCACCATCGACGGCATCATCCTGTCGATTGGCGATTGGGTGTCGTACTCCCTCGAGGAGCTGCTCACCTACACCGTCACCGATGTCGCGATTGGCCACTGGCAAAGTTACCTCGCGGTGACCCAGCGGACCTGGGACGGCCTGACGGACGAACAGCGTGAGGCCTGGGGTCGGGTGGCCGGCGCGGTCACCGCCAGCAATGCCGAGTACATCGACGAGCAAGACCGGGACGTCCGAGCCCGGGCTCAAGCCGATGGCGCCACCTTCGTGGCCGTGCAGCAGTTACCCGTCGAGATGCGAGACCACATTGCCCGCGCCGCGGCCGAGACGTGGATCCAATGGATCGAACAGACGGAGCGCAATGGCCACCCCGCCAGGGCCACCGCCGTCTTGTGGGCCGAGCTCGTCGTCGCCCAGGGCGGCGCCCTGCCTGACGGTGTCGCTGACTACCTCTCGCTAGGAAGTCGCTAAGAACCCCCATGTCGCAGGATCTCGTCATCTGGGTCGTCGTCCTGTGGTTCGTGGTCTTTCTGGTTCTCGGCCAGCACGTGGCGACGGTGCTCTTCGCGTCGGGCCTGCTGGGTATCGCGCTCTGGGTCGGGCCGCAGGTCTTCGACGGCATCATCGGCACCAACGTCTTCTTCACCGCCTCGACCTACTCGCTCTCGATCATCCCGCTCTATCTGCTGATGGCCCAGATGCTCCTGCGCGGCGGGGTGATCGTCGACCTGTTTCGGGTCGCCTACCGGCTGGCTGGGCACCGCCGATTCCCGTTAGCGCTGGCCACCGTCGTATCGGGCGGTTTGCTCGGCGCGGTATCCGGGTCGGGCGCCGCCACCTCAGCCGCCCTGGCGACGCTCGCCTCGCCCCAACTCGTGCAGATCGGCTACAGCCGACGGATGTCGGTCGCCGTCGCGGCGGTGGCGGGATCACTGTCGGCGATCATCCCGCCGAGCCTGATCATGATCATCTACGGGTCGCTGACGTCGGTGTCCATCGGGCATCTCTTCATCGGGGCGTTGCTGCCGGCCGGTCTGTGCATCGGCGTCTACATCGGGTGCCTGGCGCTGTTCGGGGAGGTCGAGCCCGGCATGGTCGACGGGCGGACAGGCGACGGGGCCGCCGACGACGGTGACAACGCCGGGGGGAGCGTGCCCGCGTTCGTGTTCGTCGTCGTCCTGATGGTCGTGGTCTTCGGCGGTATCTACGGCGGGGTGGTCACGGCTGGCGAAGCCGGCGCGCTCGGCGCGTTCACGGCGCTCGTCGGCATGGTCGCCATGGGCCGCGTGGATGTCCGCGGCATCGCCGACGCTCTGACAGACTCGGTGAGGGTGACCGCCATGATCATGATCATCGTGATCGGGTCGCAGATCTTTGGCCGGTTCCTGTCGTACTCGCGGCTGCCGCACGAGCTGCTTGCGTTGGTCGAGCCGTTGCTCAGCTCCTCGACCCTCGTCGTCGCGCTCCTGCTCGGCGCCTTCTTCGTGTTCGGCCTGTTCCTGGAGTCGGCCGCCGTGATGGTGCTGCTCATTCCCGTCATGATGCCGATCCTCGAGGCGACCGAGGTCGATCTGCTCTGGTTTGGGGTCATGGCTTCGTTCATGATTTCGTTGGGCCTGCTGACACCGCCCGTCGGCCTGGCCGCGTATGCCGCGTCGACGGCGGCCGGCCACCCCGTCGGCCCGGTGTTCCGGGTAACCTCGGTCTTCGCCTTGTCCGCCGCGCTGGTCGTGGGCGCCGTCATGCTCCGGTTTCCCGCGGTGGTGACGTGGCTCCCGAGCACGCTTCGATAGTAGGAACCTGCATGCGCATCTGGACCTGGCTGACGCGACTCGAGGGGGGCATGGCATCCCTCGGCGCCGGTCTGTGTCTGCTCGCGATGATGGTCATGACGGTCGTCAGCGTCTTCGGACGCTATGTGCTGGGCGTCGACCTCATCCCGGGCGGCTACAACATGATCGAGCGTTTGCTCTTTCCGCTGCTCGTCTTCTGGGCGCTGCCACTGGCCCATCGAGAGGGGACGTTCCCGCGCTTGGAAATGCTCCAGAACGCCCTGCCACCGCAGGCACATGCCTGGGTGAAGGTCTTCGTGTTGACGGTGGAGACCGTCGTCTTCAGCCTCCTGTTGTGGTACGTCGCCAGGTTCGCGTGGCAGGGCTACGCGAGTGGACGCCAGATGCAAATCGGCACGACCTACTGGCCGCTGTATCCCGTGCTCGCGATGGTGCCACTCTCGTTCGGACTGATGCTCATCGAGATGGTGCGACTCATCGTCGGGGACGTGCGCCAGGCGCTTAGACTTCACTCTCGGGGCCGAGGCTGAGACGCAGCTCCCGCTTCAAGACCTTGCCACTGGGATTCTTGGGCAGCGCATCCAGGAACACGACGCGCTTGGGCACCTTGAACCCGGCCAGATGCGCCTGGCAATGCGCGATGACCTCAGCCTCGGTCAAGGTCTGATCGGCACGTCGCACGACCACGGCCACCACCGCTTCGATCCAGTACGGATGCGGCACCCCGACCACCGCCACCTCCGACACCGACTCCACCCCGTAGATCGTCTCTTCTACCTCGCGGCTGGCCACGTTCTCACCGCCGGTCTTGATCATGTCCTTCTTGCGGTCGACGACCGTGATGTAGCCCTCGTCATCGACCGTCGCCAGGTCGCCGCTGTGAAACCACTCGCCCTCAAACGCGGTGGCGGTGCGCCCTGGGTCCTCGTAGTATCCCTGCAACAGATGTGGCGATCGGTGGACGATCTCCCCGATCGCCCCCGGTACAACCGGATGCCCGGCGTCGTCCACCACCCGGGTTTCAACGTTGAGCGTTGGGTGCCCGGCCGACCCCGCCTTGCGAATCTGGTCCTCCGGCTTCAACACCGTGGCCAGCGGCGCGATCTCGGTCTGTCCGTACAGGTTCCAGAATCTGACGTTCGGGAGCCGCCGTCCGAGCTCGCCGAGCACCTCGACCGGCATGATCGCGGCGCCGTAGTAGCCCTTCCGCAGCGACGACAGGTCGGTCTGGTCGAATAGCGGCGATCGCAGCAACGCGATCCAGACCGTGGGTGGCGCGAAGAATGACGTCACCTGGTGCCGGGCGATCATCGGCAGGATCACCGCGGGCTGCGCGTGCGTCACGATGACGTTGCGCGCGCCGACATAGACACCCGGCCCGAGAAACACATCCAGCTGCGCGCAGTGATAGAGCGGGAGCGCGTGCAACAGCACATCGTCGGCACCGATCTCGGCGTCGATGATGCAGCTGACATACTGCCAGATGATCGCGTCATGGGTCAGCATCGCCCCCTTGGGGCGCGACTCGGTCCCGCTCGTGTAGATGATCTGGGCCAGATCGCCCGTGTCCAGGTCGACGACCGGCTCTTGGTCGTCGGCCGAGGACACCTCGTCGAAGGGAATCCACCCGGCGGGCGCTTCGGACGCCTCCCCGCCCAGACAGATGACCGTCTCGACGGCCGTGCCGGTCACGGCGTCCCGCGCGACCGGGGCGAACTCGTCTTCGACGCACAGCAGACGAGCGCCCGAGTGGCCGAGCACGTAGGCGACCTCCTCGACCGTGAGCATGAAGTTCACGGGGACCAGCACGGCGCCCAGACGAGCCACCGCAAACCGGATCGCCACGAACTGGTGTGAGTTTCGCGAGAGCAGCGCGAGACGGTCGCCGCGGCGTAGCCCGAGCGCCGCGAGGCCGTGCGCCAGCCGGTTGCACACCCTGTCGAACTCGGCGTAGGTCCACGAGACGTCGCCATGCACCACGGCGGGTCTGGCCGGCGTGCGAGCCGCCGTGCGTCGCAGCAGGTCTCCAAGCGTGTGCCGCCGCAATGTCTTCACGGTGCCTAGTAGAGCACGTCTGTGGCCGCTGTCGTGGCCACGCGCGGCCCGACCTATCGTCCCCGATACTCGTCGTCACTGACCGGTCCGAACCAGTCTGCTCCTGCCGCTCCCCCCATGAAAGTCAGCTGCACTACGTGCTCGTCTGGCGCTGCACCGTGCCAGTGAACCACGTTGGGCGCGGTGTAGTTTGGCGGACCGTCAGGGAGCAGCTCGATGATTGCTTCCCCGCGCACCTGCGTGCGACCGTGGCCTGCTTCGGCGGCGATGATCTGCCAGCCAGCATGGCTGTGCCAGTTCGACCGAGCCCCCGCCTCGAAACGGAGGCGTAGAGCCCGCATGTCGGCCGAGTCCGGTCGGGTCGGGTCTCCGCCCACGAAGCGGCTTTGCGTTGCTGTGATGGGAGATTGCTCACCGATGAGCATCGCGACCACCGCCAGGGTCGTGATGGACAGAAGCACGCTCACCCGGGATCGACTCTGTTTCTGCATGACGCTCTCCTTCGTTGGAGGATATGTTTTGCTGTTTATACACCCGTCCTGCGATTTTTTGAGCGCGTCGAAAGCAAACGCGACGGCAAACGATGGATCTTCAGGAGGAGTGAGGTCTTCCACCGCCGCCCAGTCGGTATAATTCGACGACTCTTTGAACCGATGACCCTCAGTTCTGGCGCCCGCCTCGGACATGACGACGTGACCACCCTCATTGGCGAGGGCGGCATGGGCCAGGTCTGGCAGGTCGCCGTGTTGCAGCATTGGGTCGAGGAACTGAACGGACGGGTGCCGGTGAACTGATGGTGCGTCAGCCCGGACCCCCGGAAGGAGTAGGACAATGGCTGGACTAGTCGCGAGACTGGCTGTGCGAGTGAGTGCGCTTTTGCTTGTAGCAGGCTGTGTGGCTGTGGGCGCCCAGGACCCCCAGCAGGGGACGACCGACTGGCCGGCCACCAACTACACCCAGAGTGCCAACCGTTACAGCCCGTTGACCCAGATTACCGCCGACAACGTCGCCACGCTCCAGCGGGTGTGGAGCGTTCATCTCAAGCCGGCCGACTTCACGGGCGGCCTGCGGGAGGACCAGGCCATTCCATTGGTGATTGGCACGACCATGTATCTCGCCTCGCCCTATGGTGCCGTCATCGCCCTGGACGCCACCACCGGTGCGGAAGAATGGCGATTCGAGATTCCTGACAATGCCGTGCCGTCGAAGCGCGGCATTGCGTACTGGCCGGGCGACGGCGACGTCCCGCCGTCGCTCCTGTTTGGCGCGAGCTCGGGCGGGCTGTACTCGATCAAGGCCTCGGACGGCACGCTGAACGCGGGGTTTGGCGAGAGTGGCGTGGTCAATCTGAAAACGACCGAGATCATGCGGACTTTCACGGACGCCGGCTACTTGCTGCTATCTTCTCCGACCATCTACAAGAACCTGGTGATCACCGGCGCGGGCACTGGAGAAGGGCGCAACTTTCCGAAGGGCACCGGACCGGCCGGGGACACGCGCGCCTGGGACGCCCGGACCGGCGAGCTAGTGTGGACGTTCGAGACGGTGCCGGGCCCCGACGACTTCGGCTACGACTCTTGGGCGGGGGACAGCGCTCGCGACCGATCCGGCGTCAATGTCTGGGGCTATATGTCGCTCGATACCGAGCGCGGCATTCTGTATATGCCGCTCGGCGCCCCGAACGACGACCGTGTCGGGGTCGATCGTCCCGGCGACAATCTCTTCTCGTCGTCGATCGTTGCTGTCGAGGCCGACACCGGCCAGTATCTCTGGCACTTCCAGCTCGTCCATCACGACATCTGGGACTACGACGCGCAGTCGGCGCCGCTGGTCGTCGACCTCGTCCGTGGCGGTGAACTGGTGCCCGCGCTTCTCGTCGTCAACAAGAGCGGCCTGCTGTTCACGCTGAATCGCGTCACCGGCGAGCCCATTTTCGACATCGAGGAGCGGCCGGTGCCGCAGAGTGACCTGGCTGGCGAGCTGGCCTCTCCGACGCAGCCGTTCCCGGTCAAGCCCGAGCCGCTGACGCAGATGACGATCTCTCGCGACAACCTCTACCAGGGCGAGCCCCAGCACCAGGCCTATTGCGAACGCGTGGTCGACGACAACGACATGAAGCTGGGCGGGCCCTACATGCCGATCGCCGTCAACCGGTATAGCATGTCTCCGCCGGGGCCGGCGGGCGGCATCAACTACTGGGGACCCGCTTACGATCCCGACCTTGGTCTGTTCATTTCGAACACCACCAATCTGTTCCAGCCGATGCGTCTGGTCCAGCGGCCAAACGACACGTGGTTTAATTCCGGGCCGCTCGCCGGTGTGCGTCGCTTCGGCGATCCTGACCGGCGTCTGCCGTGCGGGCCGACGCCGTGGGGCGAGCTGGTCGCGGTCGATATGGAGACCGGCGACATCGCGTATCGCAGGACGCTGGGCGTGTCCGACATGCTGCCCCCCGGCCTGCAGGACACGGGCCGCCCCAGTACGGGCGGCGTCGTGCTGACCGCCAGTGGCCTCACCTTTGTTGGCGGCAGCGATGATTACCGGTTCCGCGCGTTTGCGACCGCCACCGGTGAGCAGCTGTGGGAGATCAGATTACCGTCGTCGGTCGAAGCGACGCCCATTACCTACCTGGGAGCCGATGGACGCCAATTCGTCACCGTGGTGAGCACTGGTGGCGGGCTCACGGGGTCGGAGGTGACCAACGACGAGATTATCGCCTTCGCCCTGCCGATGAACTGACATCGATGTCGATCGAGATTGCATATGCCTCCCGATGACGAAGCGCCCCCGCCAGCCGGCGAGGAAGAGGACTTTGCCGCATTGTTTGCGGCGTCGCTCGAGCCCGTCGTGTTCGAGACAGGACAGTTGGTCAAGGGCGTCGTCGTCCTGATCGGGAGGGACGTCGCGTTTATCGATGTCGGCGGCAAAGGCGAGGCAACGATGGACCTCGCTGAGTTGAAGGACGAAGACGGGCAGTTGACCGTCGAGGTCGGCGACACCGTCGAGGCCGTGGTGGTCTCGACCTCCGGCGGGATCACACTGTCACACAAGCTCGCCCAGGGTGCGGCGACGAGACGACAGTTGGAGGGCGCGTATCGCGCTCAACTGCCGGTGGAGGGTCGGGTCGAGAAGGCGAACAAAGGCGGCTACGAGGTCAGCGTCGGCGGACAGCGCGCTTTCTGCCCCATCTCGCAAATCGACACCGGATTCACCTCCGATCCGGAGGTGCACGTCGGCGCGCGCTACACCTTCCGAATCCTCGAATACAAAGAAGACGGCAAGGATCTCGTCATCTCGCGACGCGCGTTGATCGAAGAAGAAGAACGCGAGCAAGAGGTCGAGGTGCGTAAGACCATCGTCCCCGGCGCCGACCTGCCTGGTCGGGTCGCGTCCGTACGGCCGTACGGTGCCTTCGTGGATCTCGGGGGCGGCATTCAGGGATTGCTGCACGTGTCCGAGATGGGCTGGTCGCGCGTGTCGGACCCGGCCACGGTGGTCCAACCGGGCGACGCCGTCACCGTGCGGGTGCTTGGCGTGGATGACGAGAAGGGCAAGATCTCGCTCGGGATGAAGCAGCTGCAGACCGACCCGTGGGAGGCGGTCGGCCCGTCCTACGCCAGCGGGCAGCGTCTGGGGGGGAAAGTGACCCGCGTGCTCGACTTCGGCGCCTTCATCGAATTGCAGCCAGGCATCGAGGCGCTCGCGCATGTCTCAACCTTTCCGCCGTCCGGCAAGCGGGACGGCTGGCAAGACACCGTCGCCGTCGGCGCCACGGTCGCAGTCGAGATTCTCACCGTGGACCTCGAACAGAAGCGGATCGGTGTCGCCGTGATCGAGACAGACTCGGCGTCGGTCGTGGCGATCGAAGCGGGCGCACAGGTGAGGGGCACCGTCGAACGCCACGAGCGGTACGGCGTGTTCGTCTTCCTGAGTCCGGGGCGCACCGGCTTGTTGCCCAATGAAGAGACCGACACCGTCTACGGCACCGACCTGAAACAGGCGTTCCCGGTCGGCAGCGAGATCGAGGTCGTGATTCTCGAGGTCGACCCCGACAGCCATCGGATTCGGCTGAGCCGGAAAGCGATTCGCGAAGGCGAAGAGCGGAACGACGCCCGCGCCTACTCCAAGCGTCAGAGCGACGGGCGAGACGCCAGCTTCGGCTCGATGGCCGACAAGCTGCGCGCGGCGTTCCGCCCCGCGGACGACTGACCGCGACGGTGTTGTCAACTTAACGCCGCAAGTCCAATTCTCTCTTCGAGCCCGCGCACCTCGCTCGTCTAACAGGCGCACGTCACCGCATCCCAGGCGGCGAACGCGCGCATGCGGAGGAGGCGGTGATGAGCGGCCCGCAGCAGGTGCCGGCCGACGCGGAACAGGTTCTGGACCACGCCGTGGACGACCGCGAAGCGTCGCATCTGGCGTTCCCGATGGCGTGTCGGTTGATGCGAGACCTCCGCCCGATTGTTCTCATACTGCCGCGTGCTGTGCACGACGGACGGCATCGCGGTACGGTGGGCAGCGGCGTAGCTCCCGAGCTTGTCGGTGATCAGCCGACGGGGCTCCAGACCCTGGCCTTTCAACAGCTTCCGGAAGAAGCGCTCCGCGGCCCGACGGTTCCGCCGTGACTGGACGAGGATGTCGATCACGTCGCCGTCTTCGTCCACCGCACGCCACAGGTAGTGCGGCTGCCCCCGGATTTTCACGAACACCTCGTCCAAATGCCAGGTGTCGCCCAGACGGCCTCTCCGGCGTCGCAGGCGCCGCGCATACTCGCACCCGAACGTCAGGCACCATTGGCGGATCGACTCATACGTGACGGTGACACCGCGTTCAGCGAGGAGATCCTCGACCTCTCGGAAACTCAGGCCAAAGCGGTGGTAGACCCAGACGGCGTGACTGATGATGTCAGCGGGAAAGCGGTATCCGCGATAGCTGGGCGGCGGGCTCGTCATCTGCCCACTCTCTCACCTGGGGCGTTAACCTGACAATGCCTACGCACAGGGCGTTGTGGCGTTGAAGGAGATGGCCGCGTCCTGCGACCCAAGCCGTACACTCGAATGAAACCGTTTACACTAGCGGTGGAGGTCTTGCACATGTCGAAGCGGTTCTTGGCTCTCGTCGTTCTTTTCGTGTTCTCGGCTCCGGGCGTCTGGCTCGACTCTGGGACGGTGATGGCCCAGACGCCGGCGGCCTCGTCGACTATCCCGAGAACCCAGGATGGGCACCCCGATCTGACGGGCCTCTATGACGTGGCGACGATGACGCCCGTCGACCGGCCGGCCGAATACGACGGCCGGCCCTTCCTCACCGACGAGGAGGTGGCCGCGATGGTGCAATACGAAGAGCAGCGAAATGTGCGCGATCTGGCGCCCCTCGAGGCTGATCGGACTGCGCCTCCGGTTGGCGGGGACACCTCGCCGACCAACTCCTACCTCGAGGGTCTGTTCCGGTTGGGTGGGGGGACCGTGGGCGGCTACAACCTGTTCTGGCTCAGTCCCGGCGAGCGTCCCGTGACCATTGACGGGCGGGCACGGACTTCGCTTGTCGTGGACCCTGAGAATGGCCGGGTGCCGCCGATGACACCGGAGGCGCGACAGCGTATGGCCGCACTGCTGGCGACCCGCGCCGCGCCAGACGCCGGCGAGAGCGCCGTAGGAGGGTCGAGCAGTCAGTACGACGCGGCCGACCGCCGGCCGCTCGCCGAGCGCTGCATCCTGGGCTTCGGCTCCACGTCAGGGCCCCCGACGCTGCCCAACTACTTCTACAACAACCTCAAGTTCATCGTGCAGACGGATGACTGGGTGTTGATCTACAACGAGATGGTTCACGACACCCGCATGATTCGCATTGGTGGCGAAAGCCTGCCGCCACACGTCAAGCAGTGGATGGGCAGCTCGGTTGGCCACTGGGAGGGCGACACGCTGGTGGTCGAAACCAACAACTTCACCAACAAGACGCGTTTCCGCGGCTCGGGGGAGAGTCTGAAGGTCACCGAGCGCTTCACCCTGGCCGACGACGGGACCATCCTCTATCGATTCACGGTCGAGGACCCATCGACGTGGGAGAGCCCGTGGACGGGCGAGTATCCCTGGAACCCGACCCAGGACGAGATCTTCGAGTACGCCTGCCACGAGGGTAACTATGCGCTGGACACCGTGCTTCGCGGCGCTCGACGCGCCGATGCGGAGGCGCGTGAGAACGGTCGCTGAATCGATGCCCGATCTCGCCGCATGACCAGAGTCCATCGGCGGCGGTCGGCGCGGTGTCTGCGTCTCTCGCTCCTGGTGGTGCTCTTCTTGACGACCGGCTTTGGGCAGGAGCCGGCCTTCACCCAGAGCGACTTCTGGTTTACGGACGAGTTGCAGCCGTACCGGGGGCTGGTCGACGCCCATCGCGCCGGGCGCGCCCGGGAGGCCATCCAGGGCGTCCTCGCCTTGGACCCAGAGGTTATCCACGCGCTGATCGACCGGGTCCGCGACCCCGATGCCAGGCTGACTGGCACCGATGCCGAACCGGCCCTGAACGAACTGCTGTTCCGGGCCGCGGCCATGCTCCAGCTCGATGTGGCCGACAGTCTGTGGTCGCGCGGGCTCGAAGAGGCCGCGTCCGACTGGATCGAAGTGGCGGTGCGCTGGATCGAGCTCGGGGCACGCGACCCGGAGCCGGAGCAGTCGTTCCGGCGGCGATGGTATCTGGCGGTCACGCTGCTGGCGTTCGAGCGAGGCGGGTGGAGCGACGGCGTGACGTTCAGCGAGGTGGCGCTCGAGCGCGTGCCGGACGATGTGCCGCTCCTGATTGCCGCCGCGTGGCTCAACGAGGGTCTGGCGCTGGAACCGGTCATTCTGGACAACACGGGTCGGTCCCAGCTTCCCCAGCTTCAGGAGGGGAAGCGGTCGACGCTGCGCGCCGCCGCTCGCCGCGCCGGGGCCGCGCTGGCTGTCTCTCCCGGCGCGACGGAAGCGGCGTTGCGACTCGCGCGCATCCGCATGCTGCTGGAGGAGGGAGAGTCAGTGCGGGAGCTGTTGACCGACCTGGCAGACCGGGAGGATGTGGGGGTCGAGCATGCCTACGTTGCCCGTCTCCTGCTTGGCGACCTGCACCGGCACGCCGGCGAGCTCGATGCCGCCGAACAGCGGTGGCGGGAGGCCGTGGACCTGATTCCGGACGGCCAGGCTGCCCGAATGGCGCTCGCGCGGCTGCTCCACACACGCGGCGATGTGAGCGGCGCGGCGCGCACGCTCGCGTCCACACTCGACCCTGCGGCCTCGTCCCGCGCGCGACGTGCTCCGTACAGTGCGGCGGCTCCGCGGGGTCGGCTCATCGCGGGGCTTCCCGATCCCTGGGTGGATTATCAACTGGGGGTCGGCGCTGGACCGGGTCTCCGTGAGGAGCTTCGTCTCGAGGTTCGTCCATGAGCGCGCATCTCCCACGTCGTCGTCACGCGTGGCGTCAGCGCGGACTGCTCGGCCTCCTGGCGGTTGCCGGATTGAGCGTGACGCTCCCGGCCCAGACGTTCAGGAGCGGGGTGGACGCGGTCATGGTCGACGTCCTCGTGACCCGCGGCGGTCGCCCGGTGGACGGACTCTCCGCCGATGACTTCACCGTCACGGACAACGGCGTGCGCCAACGGATCGAGACCGTGCTGCTCGAAGACGCGCCGATCACGCTGTTGCTCGTCCTCGATATCAGCGGCAGCGTCGGCGGGTCTGGGCTCGACCGGCTCCGGGCCGCGGCGCTGGCTGCCGGTGACGCCCTGGGACCGGACGACCGGGTCGGGCTGGTGACCTTCTCGGACACGGTGCACCTGGCGGTCGAGCCGCCCGCCCCGCCCGAGCAACTGCCGCTGGCCGTCGGCCGCGTTCGCGCGGGTGGCGCGACCGCGCTGTACGACGCGACATTCGCGGCGCTGACCTTGCGGGCGCAGACCGGGCAGCGCACCGTGATGCTCGTCTTCAGTGACGGCAACGATAGCGTGAGCTGGCTCGATCCGCGCGATGTCCTGGACACCGCCCAGCGCAGCGATATGGTCGTGTACGCCGTCACCCTCGACCGCGACCGACGAGTCACCCTCATGAACCGGCAACATCGTGACCTGACCCGACAGTGGTTCCCGGTCGAGCCACAACTCTTCCGCCGTGCGTATCTGTCGTGGCTGGCGGAGGACACCGGCGGCTCGCTTTTTGCCGCCTACGACGTTGACCGATTGCCCGAGGCGTTCGCGCGGGTTGTCAGTGAGTTCCGCACCCGCTACGTACTGGCGTATTCGCCCACGGGGGTCGACGCCGGCGGTTGGCACGACCTTGACGTGCAGGTCAGGGGCCGCGGGCGTCGCGTGCAGGCGCGCCGCGGATACCAACGCTAACAGTCCGTCGAAGACAGCGGCACGTGCACGAGTGTGCGTGTCGTGTCCGTGCGATGGCCCGGCGATGTCGCTACTGGTCGTTGCTTTGCTGCAAGAAACGACTGGCTTCCTGATAGCCCGGCAACTGGTTCCGCCCACTCCAGTTCGACCGCAGTTTTTCGTATTGTGCGGTCGCGGTCACGCGGTCGCCGCTGGCGGCCGCCGCGCGTGCGAGGCCCAGCAGCGACCGGGCGCGGCCCGGCATCCGCTCGAGTGAGGTTTTGAATCGCGTCACCGCCTCGGCCGGCCGGTCGAGCTCGAGCAGAATCTCGCCGTAGAGCTCGTAGGGCGGCTTGACCGGGCTTGCGGCCCCGTTGGGCAGCCGCATGCCGACCACGAACTCCATCGCTTCGTCCATCAAGGCCACCGCGAGGTCGCCTTGTCCACGGGCCAGCCGCACCATCGCCGACACTTCGCGATACATGATCTCGTTCGCCGCACCGCCGCTCTCGGCCAGCGCCTCCAGACGCGCCTCGGCCTGTGCCGCGGTCGCCAGGTCGCCGGTCTTGACGGCACTGATACCGGTCGCCAGCAGCTCCGCCGCCGGCGAGTCGTCGGTCACCGGCAACACGTTCCACTCTTCGGTCTCCACGACATAGCGGGCGTTCAGCAACGGCAGGGTGCTGGCCGCACGCGCCTGACCGTCGCTCTCACGATGGACCATTTCCAGACGCTCGATCCAGGTCCTGGCCTTGGCGTAGTCGCCGAGCTGCAGATCGCCATACTGCCCCCAGTCGAGTGGGTGGACCGTGTCACCCACACTGTCGCCGGGTTCCCACAGGTCGCGCGCGACGTCGTAGGCGATCTGGTTGTGGTCCGAGACGTAGTCCCACATCCCGTGCTGGATGAAGATGTGTGTCGGCATGTGCCGGGCGTGCGCCACCGCCGGCGCGATCTCCGCATAACGCAACGCCGCCGGCAGGGCCAGCGGCGCGTGAATCGGGTCGTCGAACGCGTGAATCGTGTAGTGCGGCGCCCCCGGGTGGTTCGGGTTCCGCTGGAACACCGGTACCGCCAGCGAGCCGGCCAGTATCTCGTATCTGAAGCTCCGGTCGTCCAGGGCGCGCGCTCCGCTCAGCGTCGCCACGGCGGCAAACGTGGCCACCTCGTCGTCGCTGGGAAATTGTTCCGCGAGCCGCAGCATCGCCTCCATGTAGGCGACCCGCCGGTCGTCGTAATCACCCTCGCCCCAGAGTGTCTCGACCGCGTCGAGGAAGCCCTTCTCTCGGGCGGTCGGCGCCTTGGCGCTCCGCTCCGCCCGGGTCGCGCCCAGACGTTGCAGCACCGCCCGGGGGCTTTCGTCATCGGGTGGACTGCCGAACAGCGGGTGGTTGTAGCAGAGCGTTTCACCCCAGTACGCCATGGCGAAATCAGGGTCGAGCTGCTGTGCCGCCTGGAACTCCACGATCGCCTGTTTCCAGCCGAAGCTGTGCAGAATGGCAACTCCGCGGAGGAAGTGCTGCTGGGCCTCGGGGGCGCCGGACGTGGGGAAGTTGAGCGAGCCAACGCTGTCGAACTGCGCCTGGGCGGGGGCTCCGGCGAACAACAGCGTGAGGGCGGCGGCGACGACCAGCAGTCGTTTCATCTGAGTACTCCTTGGGCGCGGATGACGAGTCCAACTCACCGCGATGTGTTCGAACGGCCGCGCAGGCCGGTGGGACCGGGCCGAAGTTCTAAGAATAGTCGCAAGCCCGTCATGCCAGCAAGAGGAGGCCGTCCCGAATAGCCCTAGGAGATTGCTGAAAAGCCCGGTGAGAGGGTTTCCTGGCAAGCCGTTCGTCTGGCAAGGCGCTAGGAGGGAGCAGGCAGGCGGCCTGTGACCGACGAAGCAACGCCGCCAGGCGGACGGATCGCCAGGAAACCTAGGGGCGCGGACCTATCACGACCCGGGCGAGGGCGCTCGGGTCAGCCTCCAGCTCGACATCTCCCTCCGGCATCCCGCCGACCGACAGCATGTAGGCCATCACATCGACGTTCTCCTGATCCGTCAGTGAGTTCGGGTTGTCCTCCGGCATGGTAGCTCGGGTGTAGGCGAACAGGGTGGCGAGTGACCGTCCCTCCCAGATGCGGAGGAACCGTGCCCGCGCCAACGGCGGGGTAGACCGCATATCCGGATCGTCTGGCGCGCCATTCAGCCGGTGGCCGTGACAGAACGCGCAGGCGCCTGCGTACACCGCCTCGCCGCGGGTGGCTTGGGCCTCCGTGAAGACGCCGTCCCACACGGAAGCCATCGAGTCGGTGTCCTCCAAGCCCTCGAGCCCCGCCGTCACCTCTTCTGTGGTCACCCCACCGAAGTCGTTTGCCCAAGCATTGCGGATGTACTGCGCCAGCGATGCAATGTCTTCCGCGGTCAGGGCGGGAAACGGAGGCATGCGGCTCGTGCCGGTGGTGATACTCCGGACGATCCGCGCCGCGTTCCCGAGCTGGTCATTGCCGTTCAACGCGGGGAACGTCGGCGGGTTGCCGGCGCCTGAGTCCTGGTGACAGAGCGCGCAGTGCTGTTGGTAGAGTTGCGGCCCTGGCTCGGATCCCGGCTGCGCGATGGCCGCCGGTGCGATGACGCACGCGAGACCGAACGCACCGGTCAGAAGCTTCAACATCAGTGGTTGCGGTCCCAGGTGTTGGCCGGTCTGGCGTCAGATCCAGATGTCCGCATCGGAGAGCTCCCGGTCAACCTCGAGATCGGCCCGTATGGTGACGTCGGCCTTCAGGTCACAGTCGCGGCGGAACGGAAAATACTGCTTTCCGGAGACAAAGAGGGTGTACGCGCCCCCGGGCACTCTCACCTGCGCCACCCCCTGCTCGTCGGTGAGGGTCTTGTAAGGGTGAACGACGACCTTGGCCCCTTCGACCGGCGTCTGACGGTCCGCGTCTACAGCGACGACCGTCAGGAGGCACTCGGGGGTGGGGACGGCTCGCACGCCAAAACGGGCGACACCCTCGGCATGCGGAATGTCCAGGGCGTTCGCAGGCGCCGTGGCTTCCCAGGTATAGAGCCCCTCCGTATCCGGGGCGCTCAGCTCCACCTGCACATAGTGGAGTCCGGCGGTGTCAGGCCATGGCTCGCGGCCCGTCGTGGCCGACGCTCGTTGTGTCCCGTCGTGGTCACGCACCTCGACCGTCCACCCGTCGGGTCGGCACGCCGACGAGCATTTGACCCCCACTCTCAGCCTGAATGTCTCGCCGCATTCGATGGTAGCCGGCACGTCCCACACCACGACCCGCGTGTCGTGCGGTTGGACCTTGCCCGTCTCGGCGTCTTCAGCCATATGCGCGGCTAGCTGGACGGCTCTTCGACGGCATGGGTGCCGGCGATGTAGCCGTGGACATGACCTTTGCCCAGACCGTGCTTGTTGAACCCTCCCACCGCCTCGCCTCCCGCGTAGAGACCGGGAATGACCTGGCCCTGCATGTCCACGACCTGCTGTCGGCCGTTGACCCGGAGGCCGCCGTAGGAGTCGTGCCAGATCACCATGATCGAGAGCGCATAGAACGGCGGCGTCATGACGGGACTCATCGGAGCCTCCGCCTCGCGCTCGAACTCAGGATCGGCACCCGTCTCGACGTAGCCGTTCCAGGTGGCCACGGTCTCGGCCAGGTAGCGCAGCGGCATCCGCTGGAACTCATGGCCCGCGTACATCTGTTCGGCCAGATCTTCGATGGTGTCGGCTCGGAAGAAGTAGCCGTTGTCTGAGACGAAGGGGTAGCGCAGCTCCCACCCATTCCGCTCGACCGCAGCCTGATCGAAGATCGCCCAGAGCGGTCCCGAGTAGTAGTCCGGCGCCTCCGACCCCTCGTTCATCGCCAGCGCGGCATCGAGGCCGTGGTCGTAGTTGTACATCTCGCGGACCCACTCCTTGCGGCAATTGCGCCAGTCGAGCGGCGTGTGGGCGAGGCCCCGCCCCGGCGCGCCACCGTCGCCCGGGTACGCGCTGGGACCGGGCCGTCGCGGCAGACGGACCTCGTTGAAGAACCGTTTCCCGACCTGGTTCACGGCGATGAGCTCTTCGAAGCCCGCGTTGCCGACATTGAATCCGGAGGAACCGCGGAAATCGAACGTCGGATGACCCGGCATCATGCCGGTATAGGCATCGCGGGTCCCGAGGCGCGTCGAAATGTGGAACGTGGTGAAGTACGAGAGGTTCTGCTGCATCCCCGCCAGGTTGGCGCCGACCCGCAGGCCGGCGATGAGCGCAGAACCGTCCTGACCCCCAGGGCCGAGCAGGGTCTGACCACTGGTCGGGAAGGCCGGCTCGCGCAAGGCGGGGTAGAACATGCTGCGCACTTCGGGGTTGCCCGCATGACCGCCGCTGGCGAGGATGACGGCCTGGCGGGCCCTGATGGTCACGGTGTCCCGCCGCTCGTCGACATTGCCGTTCTGCCACAGGCTCTGCAGGAGCTCGCCGGTCTCGGGGTGCTGCCGCGGCGAATAGTGCGCCGTGATACCGAGGACCCGGCCCGAGAAGGGTTCCTCACGCACGATCTCGTCGAAACGCCGATGCAGCATGAACTCGACGCCCTTTTCCCTTGCCGAGAACTCCAGCGACCGGGAGAGGGCCGCACCATTCGCCACGGCGTTGGGTCCCACTGAGCGGCTCGCGTTGTTCATCTGGACGGGGGCAAACGCACTCGAGCGCTCACGATCGGCGATGCCCGCGTCCTCGGCCGTGATGGTTCCCGCCTTGATGTCGGTCTTGTCGCCCAGCATGAGGAAGCAGGTCGCCAACCGCGCGCGCGACAAGCCGCCTCCGCCATGCGTGCCGCGGACCCTCGAGAACCGGACGTAGTTGTCGATCAGAAACTGCCGGGTCGCCGGACAGTTCTCGGCCCACGCCCGCGCGAGCTCCCGTTCGTTGTAGCGGTACGGGCTTTGGCCCTTGGGGTCGACGACCGACCAGTCGGTGATGTCCGTGAAGAGTAGGTCGATGCTGTCGTCGAGCTCCTCGGGGTCCTCGGCGGGGTCTACGGTGACGAGGCCCTCCCGGTCTCGCTCGCCCTTCATGTCTCGCAGCTGTACCGGGTCGCCCCCGCCGAGCGACATCCGGCCCGCGCTGTGCAGCATCCGGCCGCCGAGGTCGAAGTTCTGATCGACCACCAGCACGCTGGCCCCCAGATCCTTGGCACGAATCGCGGCGGTCAGGCCCGCACACCCACCGCCGGCGATCACGATATCGACGTCGTAGTCCCAGGCCGTCGGCTGGGCGCCGGCCTCGGAGCCCCGCGCCTGCACCGCGTCCGACCCCAACAGCGCGCCAGAACCCAGCCCGGCGGCCACTCCGGTCTTGACGAAATCTCGCCGGTTCAGACCCTTCTCTGTCTCGAGCTTCGGCTCGTGGTCGGGATGGTCGCCTTTTGTCGACATGTCTGTTTCTCTCCGCACCGCCCGCCACGACACACGCCTGACCGAGTCAGCCGGCGGTCCACAGCCGTGACGCTCGACCACCCTAGCGCGGGACGCGGCGCTCCTGCAAACGCGTTCCGGTATTAGCGGCGCTCGGCCTCTCCGGTCATGGGGACGAACAGCACCGGCAGCAGGTTCCGCCGGGTGAGCCCGTCATCGTCGCGGGTGATCAGGGTCAGCGACTGTCGGTCCTGTCCCACCGGAATCACCATGCGGCCTCCTGGCGCCAGTTGGGCGAGGAGCGGCGCGGGCACGTGGTCCGGGGCCGCGGTGACGATGATGGCGTCGAACGGGGCCGCGTCAGGCCAGCCCTGGTATCCGTCACCCACCCTGGTCTCGACATTCGCGTGGCCCAGGTCGGCCAGTGTCTCGCGGGCGCGCGCCGCCAACTCGGGCACGATCTCGATGGAGTAGACCTGTGACGCCAGCTCGGCGAGGACGGCCGTCTGATAGCCCGAGCCGGTGCCGATCTCCAGCACCCGTGTGTCCTCGGTCAGCTGGAGCGCCTGGGTCATGAAGGCCACGATGTAGGGCTGCGAAATGGTCTGTCGATAGCCGATCGGGAGCGGCCGGTCCTCGTAGGCCGCGGCTCGCTGGGTGGCCGGCACGAAGCGATCGCGGGGTACCCGGCGTATCGCGTCAATCACCCGGGGGTCGGTGATGTCGCGAGCCATCAGCTGCTGCTCGACCATGTCCAAACGCTCGGGCCTCCGTTCCGCGCGGGGTTGCCGGGCGCGGCGCTCCGGTGCCCCGGCGGTCGCGGCGATATCGACCGACGGGGCGTGGCCGGCGGCCCACAAGAGTCCGAGTAGCGCGGCCGCGACCGTCCGGCCCAGCCGCGCCCTCAGATGCTGCCCCCGTCCCACGCCTCTGTGCATGCTCTTTGTGGTCACCGTACGCCAGCCACGAGCCATGCACAGAGTCTACGACAGAGGGGCTATAACGACTTCAGAAACGCGAACAACTGTGACTGCTGGGTGGCGGTGAACCCATTGAACATGGCCTTGGTTCCGCCTGCCTCGCCGTCGTGGCGATCAATCGCTTCGGCGAGCGTATGGGAGCCGCCGTCGTGCATGAGCCGATTGCGGAACCGCAGTCCCCAGAGCGGCGAGGTTCGAAACTTGTTGGCGGTGGATGGCGACGACCCGACGGAGACCGCCCCGCCGCCGGTGCCGATATCGTGGAGGAGAAAGTCGCTGTAGGGGTGAATCGTCTTGTTGCCCAATGCGGCCGGCACTTCGAACAGACCGCCGTTGATCAGGGTGCCCGGTGCCGCGGTCTGGAACGTGGGCACGCGACAGGTAGAACAGCCCGCGGTCGCAAACAGCTGCTCACCGTCGAGCGCGTCCGGCGTGGGCGCCAGTGTCTCATCTCGCGAGGGGGCGTTGGTGGCTCGAATCGGCTCCTGCGTGCCAGGTTCGGGCACCCGCATTTGCGCATCACTGCAGATCGCCCGCGGCCACAGGAAACCACCAAACACGCCGCCGGGAAACGGCAGCCCGATGCCGAGTTCCATCGTCGCGCCTTCGAAGCCCGGTACGGGGTGGACGTGGCCGACACTGACATGCGTCACCTGGCTGCCGCCTCCCGTGGTCGGTTGGCCATGACACGTCGCGCATGACCGCGCCGTGAAGACAGGGCCGAGCCCCTCGCGCTCTGTGACCTGATGCTCGAACCGCTTCCGGGCCTTTCGAAATTGCGACGTGGAGAGCAGCCCATTGCTCTCGACGTCGACTGCGTTCGACCGGTGTCGGGGCGGCTGAGCACGAAGCCCGGGACTGAGTGGTGCGACGAGAATCGCGATGGCGGTCAGCGACACGGACCAGTGGCGTCGTGCGAATTTCACGTGTTCGTCTCCTTCCGCGGACTTGTGGACCGTGTCCTCGGTGTTGGGTTCAGACGTGTGTCTGACTCCACTGCCCGGAGTGGCGTCAGTCACCCTCACCCAACCATGCGGAGGAGGGGCTGAAAACCTCTCATGTCCACCCTTGACCTGTACTCTCAGGAGAGGCATTCTCGGCCCGACGTGTTCGGCAAGGTGTGCGACGGTCTTACAAACGGAGAGAGCAGCCAATGAAACAAGCACTAGTCAAGACGCTAACCTGTGTAGCCGTCGCTGCGCTGTGTGGCACGCCCCAAGCCGTTCTGGCCCAGGAGGGCACCCGACTCAACAAGATGATCGAGCTGTTTGAGAACGACGAGTCCGCATTCGGCGTCTTGTCGTTCGACTACTCCTTGAACAACGCCCGCGCGATGGCGACCTCCGGTCTCGATTTTGTGTTCATCGACATGGAGCACGCGCCGTTCGACGTCGAGCGGTTGCGGTTGTTCTTGCTCGGCATGACCAACAAGCGAGCGATCAACGAGAGCGGCACCCTGCAACCGGACGTGGTGCCATTCGTGCGTATTCCCGCCGCCGGCGGGGCGGAGGAGTTGATCGCACAAGCCAAGCAGGTCTTGGACGTCGGGGTCTTCGGCATCTTCTTTCCGGCGATTCACACGCGGGAAGACGCCGAGCTGGCGGTGAGAGCCACGCGCTACCCGCAACTCACCGGCGCACCGGACTATGAGCCGCAGGGCCTGCGTGGTCGCAATCCATCCAACGCGCAGTGGTACTGGGGCATTCGTGACTATCACGCGAAGGCGGACGTCTGGCCACTCGACCCGCAGGGCGAACTGCTGTCCATGATGTTCATCGAATCGGCCGAAGGCGTGGAGAACATCGATGACATCGTGACGGTGCCTGGGTTGGGTGCCATCTTCATTGGCCCGTCAGACCTGAGCACGTCGATGGGGTTCGCGAGCCCGGCGGCTCCGGAAGTCGAAGCGGCGATCCAGACGGTGTTGCGGGCCTGTCTCGCCAACGATGTCCCGTGCGCGATCACCACCGGTGCGCGTTCCGTGCAGCAGCGGATCAATGAAGGTTTTCGCTTTGTCACGGTCGGTGCGGACGGAGGTCTCAACGTCGGGGCGAGCAATGCGCTTCGGCTGGGACGGGAGGCAGCCGGTCGCTAGGCCGAGTGAGGCCCTGTGGCGCAGGCCGTCAGGCCTGCGATCGCACGGCTAAAGCCGTGCGCCACAATGAGATCTGTGCCTCCGTCGAGGTGGGTGGCCGGGTCGCCGGTGTATGTCGGCCGCTCGTAGATCAGAGATGTCCGTTTCCCACCGGGCACGGTTCAAGACACCCCAGCCGGCTACTCGAGGATCTGAAGAGCAGCCAGCTTGCTGAAGTGACGGAAGTCTCGGTCGCGGCTGACCAATGGCACGTCGTGGTCCAAGCAGCTCTGCGCGATCAGCGCGTCAGCGATTCGCGCCTTGTATCGTTTGCCGAGGAGTCGAGCCCGCAGGAGGCCGGCTCGCTCCCAATAGCCGTCCAAGACATCGAGCAGCGGCAATTGCTCGAACAGGGCGCGAGCATCATTCGGGAGACGTGGGGCACTCAGCAACTCACATAAAACCACTGGCGGCAGTACCGCCTGGTGTTGTTCAAGCGCGAGGTCGACCGCGAGTACGTCTGTGCCGGTGGATCCGTCGAGATAGGCAACCACCGAGCTCGTATCGAGTGCGATCACGTGCGGTCCTCGCGCAGCCGGTCGAGTGTGACCGAGAGCTGCACTTTCCCGCGCAGCCGGCGCAGACCTCGATACGCCTCGGCCGCCGCCATGAGTCGGAGGCCGTCCCGAACCGTTGCCGTGACACCCTTACCGCTCGCCTCCTGAGCTCGCGCAAGCAGTGTCTGTGGTACTTCGACGGTGATTTTGCGGTTGGGCATGACTGAATTATACCAGTGTGAATACCAGTCATGAGTATGGTATCGATGTCCCAAACAGATCGCTGAGGCATAGGAGGTGGCGCACGGAGCCGCCTGGATAGCGGTTGCAGGACAAACGACGATGATGTCAGGCGGAGGCGTCAGCTACTCGTAGTCCTCGGCCGCGAGCGACAGCCGCACGACCTCCGCGTCGTTTCGCACGACGACGTGTTGGTTCGCGAACGCCGGGTGTGCCCACAGCACCGTGCGGTCGTCCCAGCGGCCAGAGGCGCCACCGCGGGTGCGCGTGGTCGGCTCCAGCAACAGTGTGCGGTCGACCTCTTCGTATCCGGCCGGCGTGAAGCGGGCGATGATCAGTTCACCCGTCTCGTTGGTGACGAACCAGCGGTCGCCGTTCTGCACGAGGTACGAATTCGCCCAGCGCTCGTTCGGCGTCAGCCGGTCGGTCGACCAGAGTCGCGTGCCGGTCGCCGCGTCGACGCCGCGGAACTCACCGTAGCTGCTGAGACCATAGATGGTGTCGCCCGAGACCACGGGCGTCGACAGCGTCGCTCCCTGCGGCGGACGGTCGGTCCGGTTGGGGTTGGCGCCGTCCCAGAGCAGGCGCGCCGCCGGCCGGTCGGGATTGAGCGCCAGCATCAGACCACCGTTCTCCACCTGCGTGACGAGCAGATACCGCCCGCTTCTCACGGGTGACCCGATCGTCAATCCGCTGGGGACGGAGAAGTCGTGCTGCCACCAGATGGCCCCGGTGGCCGGATCGAGCGACGTCACCGCCGCCGCGTGCCAGACAATCACCTGCCGCTCGCCGCCGGCGGTAATCACGATCGGGGAGGAATAGCCCGGCTCCGACGTCGTCTCGATCGCGCGCCACGCCTCGGTGCCGGTCGCCGTGTCGAACGCTACCACCATCGCGTCTGGCTCACCGCCGAGCACGACGATCAGGTGGTCGCCCTCGACCAGCGGCGACTGGGACACGCCGAAGACCGGCACCGTCACCCCGTACTCGGCGACGGTGTCCACTCGCCAGATCAGGTCCCCCGTCGCGGTCTCGAAGCACGACAGCATGCCGGCGGCGCCCAGAATGTAGACCTGGTCGCCGTGCACCGTCGGCGTGGCCCGGGGACCGGTCGCAAACTTGACATTGATGTTGCGATAGGTCGCCGGCCATTCCCGCGTCCACAGCTGCGCGCCGGTTGCCTCATCGAGCACGACGAGCCGCTCGTGGCCGTCCAGCGTGCGGCTTCCAGGTGTTTCCTGATAGTCGAGGACGAAGACGCGACCGTCCGCCACGGCCGGCCCGGCGAAGCCGCCGCGCACTGGCGCCCGCCACTTCACGATCAGGCCGTCGTCGGCGAAGCGCTCGACGAGGCCGGTGTCCCGCCAGACCGCGTCCCGGTCCATGCCGCGCCACTGCGGCCAGTCTTCGGCGTCGAGCGCGAGCGTGGCCAGCGCGACGACGGCGCACGTGATGGCGGCGGCCATCCGGCCCGGGAGGTGGCGGTCAGACATCGGCTACTCCAAGGTGCGCGCGAAACCTGCGCGCGGACGCGCTTCGGAAGGGTGACCCACAGAATAGCACCCCGAACTATCCCCACAACTTGCGGCTGAATGGTTCGACGCGACCATGGTCGTACAGCAGTGGATGGTCGCAATCTTCTGCCTGCAAGAGCGGCCCGTCGATGTCGACATACGTGCAACGCTGCGCGATCACAAAGGCCGGCGCCATGGCGAGCGACGATCCGAGCATGTTTCCGACCATCAGGTCGAAATCCATGGCCAGTGCCTGCTCGGCAAGTGCGACGGCCTCCGTGAGTCCGCCAGTCTTGTCCAGCTTGATATTGATGAGCTGGTACAGGCCGTCAAGCCGGTCGAGATCTGCCCGCGAATCGCAGGATTCGTCGGCACATAGTGGAAGCAGTGACTCGTAGCCGCGAAGCGCCTCGTCGTTGTCGGTGGCCAGAGGCTGCTCGATCATCTCGACCCCCAGGGCTTTGAGGCTGGCCGAATATGTGTCGAGGTCGTCGACCGTCCACGCCTGGTTGGCGTCGATCACGATGGCGGCGTCGGGTGCACCTCGTCGGATGGCGGTAATCTGCTCGATCGGGTCGCCGATACCCACTTTCACCTTGAGAATCGGAAAATCACGGTGCTCGGCCGCGTCTTTCTCCATGTTCGCCGGCGATGCCATGCCCACCGTGTAGACGGTCGTCACCGGGTGCGGTTGCCAGTCGAGCATGTGCCACACCGTGTGCCCGGTCTGCTTCGCTTCGAGGTCCCAGAGTGCGCAGTCCACGGCATTACGTGCGCCACCGGGCGGCATGATCTGCTGCAACTCGTCGCGGCCGATGCCTGAGACCATTTGCGGGACGACCGCCTCGATTTGCGCCGCGATCGACGCCACGCTTTCGCCTCTGTAGCTCACCCCGGCCGCCTCGCCCATCCCTGTGTGCGTGCCATCGCCGATGCGGCAGATCAGGGTGTCGGCATGCGTATGTTCCTCCCGCGAAATCTTGAACGGCTTTCGCAAGGGCCAGCTCTTCACGTCGAGCGCGGTGTCGTATCGCACGGTCTCCTCGATTAGAAGTGTTCGTCCAGATAGTCAACGATCGGTGCAACGCCGGTCGCGACTGGGTCGACACATGGCAATCCCGTCACTCTGGAGAGGTCGCGCAGGCAGGTGTCCCGTTCCTTCGCCTGCAGTGCTGAGGCATTGATACAGACACCGGCGCAGCGGATGCCGGCGTTGGTGACGCGACCGCACACGATCGTGTGTTCGATCAGATCTGGAATGCTCGGCAATCGGCATGCCGGAAACGCAGCGACGTATTCCCGCCCCGCTTCGTGGCACACGACAAACGCATCCGGCTGCGATCCGTGCAGCAGCCCGAGCGTGACCGCGGCGTAGCCAGGGTGGAATAGTCCGCCCTGGCCTTCGATCACGTCCCAGTGGTCGGCCGCGTTATCGGGCGACAGCACTTCGGCCGCACCGGATACGAAATCGGACACGACGGCGTCGATCGGAATACCGCCGCCCGCGATCATGATGCCGGTCTGACCGGTGGCCCTGAAATCCGCCTTCCAGCCGCGGTCGGTCATCTCCTGGGCGATCGAGAGCGCGGTAAATTTCTTCCCGACCACACAGTCGGTGCCCACGGTCAGTAGGCGTTTGCCGGTCCGCTTTGCGCCCGTGCCAACCGGTAGGTCGGCCGGCGGCGACCGCACATCGATCAGGCTGACGCCGCCGTCTCTTGCGGCTGCCGCGAGCCCCGGCACGTCGGCCAGCGACGCGTGGGTGCCCGCACAAATGTCGAGCCCTGCGGCCGCGGCCTCGAACAACGTCGCAATCCAGTGCACTGGGATGGTTCCGCCCACGCCGGCCACGCCCCAGATCATCGTCGCCGCGCCAGCCACCTTGGCCTCGGCGGGGGTCATGTCTGGAAGACCCAGGTCGACACCCGACCCGGGCAACCGATACTGGCCGGCGCACAGCTCCGGGCGCCAGTGGGCTATCCCAACGCCAGTCTTGGCGTGCAGCCTGTCCGGCTCATCGCCAAGAAAAATAAGGTAGGGAGCTCTGATCCGTATCCGCATTCGAGCCTTGCAGTGTAGTGACAACGCCGTGAACAGCGCTAGGGCCGAACGCCGGTGCATGGACGTCGAGACTGACGCCGCCTTGTCGGGACGTCGATGCCCGCACATTGTAAGATGCGGGCTTGCTCATCGTGTAACACAACAACCTGGAGGGACTCGTGACGCTTTTCGGACGTACAGCCCCTGTCATGACTGTGGCGGCGCTCCTGACAATTGCCGCCCCGGCCGGGGCCCAGTATGGCGCCACCGATGGCGAGTGGCGCAGCTATGCCGGCGACAACGGCAGCACCAAGTACTCGCCGTTGGACCAGATCGATGCCGACAACTTCTCGCGCCTCGAGATCGCCTGGCGCGTTCCGACCCCGGACGCGCGACTCGACCTGGAGGCCATCACCGAGGAGCTGGCGCGTCGCGGACGATTGGGTGAGGTGCCCGCCGGCGGCAATCCCGACTATGGCGTCTCACTCCGGCTCTTCAAGGCGACGCCGCTCATGGTCGGCGGGCTGGTGTTCGTGCCGACCCCACTCAGCCTGGGCGCCGCGTATGACGCGGGGACCGGCGAGGAGCGGTGGGTGCACGACCCGGAGAGCTATCTCGACGGTCCGCCGGCCGCGCGGGCCAACATGCGCGGAGCGGCCTACTGGACCGACGGGAATGTCGAGCGCGTCTACTGGGGCACCACCGACGGCTATCTGGTGAGCGTCGACGCGCGCACGGGCGAACCGGCGGCCGAGTTCGGTGAGAACGGACGCGTCGACCTGTTCACCGGCGTGCCGCGGGCCGAACGGGGCACCTATGACCACCGCGGCCGCCACTGGATCTCGGTCACCTCACCACCGATCGTCTCCAACGGCGTGGTGGTGACCCCCGTCACCATTTCCGACTATTCAATTGCGAAAGAGGCGCCGCCGGGGTGGGTGAAAGGCATCGATGCCATCACCGGTGAGCTGAGATGGGTCTTTCGCACCGTGCCGCGGGGCGACGACTTCGGGGCCGAGACCTGGGGCAACGAGTCGTGGCGCTACACCGGCAACACCAACGTGTGGGCCGCGATGAGCGCCGACGACGAGCTGGGGTACGTATACCTGCCGACCAGCACGCCAACCAGCGATTACTACGGCGGGCACCGGCCTGGGGACAATCTGTTCGCCGAGAGTATCGTCGCGGTCGATATCCGGACCGGTGAGCGCAAGTGGCACTTCCAGGCCGTGCACCACGGCGTGTGGGACTATGACTTTCCGACCCACTCCAACCTGGTCGACGTCACCGTCGACGGCCGCGTGGTCAAGGCGCTTGCGCAGGTGAGCAAGCAAGGATTCACCTACGTCTTCGATCGCGAGACCGGCGAGCCGGTCTGGCCGATCGAAGAGCGCCCGGTGGAGACCGACACCAACCTGGAGGGGGAGGTGCTGTCGGCGACCCAGCCGTTTCCCACCAAGCCGCCGCCCTTCGAATATCAGGGCATCTCGATCGACGACCTGGTCGATTTCACCCCCGAGATCCGGGCCATGGCGGTCGAGGCGGTCAAGGACTTCCGACTCGGGCCGCTGTTCACGCCGCCGATGAACACGATCGAGGGCGGCATTCAGGGCACCATTCAGCGTCCGGCGATCGACGGCGGCGCCAACCTGCAAGGGTCAGGCGTCGACCCCGAGACCGGCCTGCTCTACGTGCCATCCAATAACTCGTTCTCGGTTCTGAAGTACTACACCCCGGACCCAGACGCCGGAGGCAATCTTCGGTACTCGCAGAGCGCGTTCGGCAGCGGCCGACAGCCCAGGCTGCCCCAGGGGCTGCCGCTGTTCAAGCCGCCCTACTCACGCATGACGGCCATTGATCTGAACGCCGGCGACACAGCGTGGATGCAGCCCAACGGCAATGGCGACCGCTATCGCAATCATCCACAGCTCCGCGACCTCAACCTGCCGCCCCTCGGTGGTGACGGGCGCGGCGGTCCGGTGATCACGAAAACGCTGTTGATCAGCGCCTTGACGGCCGGTGGCAGCGACGGCGGGCCTCGCCTGATCGCGCGTGACAAGGCGACCGGCGAGGTGGTCGGGTCGGTCGACCTCCCGGCGGGCGCGCTCGGCACCCCGATGACCTACCTGCACGATGGACGGCAGTTCGTCGGCCTGACCATCGGCGGCGAGACGCCCGAACTCATCGCCCTGGCCGTGCCAGAAGGGCGGTAAGGGTGGGACGAGTTGGGCGCAACATGCCAGTCGTGTTGAAACTGGCGGTTAGTACCCAGATGGAGCACCTACGTAATTGTTTGAATAAGATAAATTATTTCAATATTAGACACTAGGCTCTATGGTTAGAGCCCAATATGTTTTATTGAGACCGATGGCTTCCATAGCGGCCTTCGACGCTTGGGCTTGCTCGCCATCGTGGTCGCGTCGATTGCGTGCACCGTCGGCGCCCTGACGGAAGAACCGCAGCTCTACGCCGGGTTCGACGTGGTGACGAACGGGGCCAGCCGCGAGGGTCTCGTGTTTCTGGCGTACTTCGTCTGGTCGCTCGGCTGTCGGCGGAATGGCCTTGTGCACCATCCGGCCGCCACCTCCAGGCCCGTCCGGCGACCAGGACTCTGGGACATGCTCCTCGCCGTCGTCCGGTGTGGTGAGACGCTCGGTGCCTCCCACGCCGTCGGCGCGTTGCACGAAGATCGCCTGGTCACCTTCGCGATCCGATTGGAACACGACGTGCTGGCCGTCTGGAGACCACACCGGAAACTGGTTTCGACCGCCAAAGGTGAGCCGCCGCAGGGCATTCGCCCCGCCCAGTGCGTAGATCCAGACCACCGCCTCGTCCCCGTCATCGCTGTCGAGAGCCAGGTGGGTGCCTTCCGGCGACGCCCGGACGTGGACGAACGGTCCGGGTGGCACGTCGACCCTGGTCATGGATCCGGCTCGATCGGCCAGCGCCAGCGCGACGGGTGCGAAGCCGAGCCCTTGGTCCGACCCGGGAAGAAACACCAGGTGTCCGGCCGCGGAGATGTCGAACTGGGCCATCCCTCGTCCCTGTCTGACGCCCTCGACGGCCGGCACAGGACCGCCCGTGACCTCCAGCCGATCCACGCGGCTGCTATGCCCTAATGGATACGCGGGAGGCCGCAATCGTTCATGCCTAGCGCGACCGCCCGCAAATCGGCCCGCCGCTCTTCTTCAAGATCGTCAGACAGCTTGGGCTGTCCCGTCATGAGTTCGACCGTCAGCCTTGAGCCGGCGTCGCTCGCCCATGCCGCCTTCGCCGATCTTGGCGGTGACCTCGTAGACGCCGAGCCGGGTGCCGGGAGTGAGGGCCATGTTCCGTGGAGTGCTGGGCACTGTCATTCCGTTGCTATAGATGCACTCATTCGCAAGGCGGTGGCTTCGAGTCTCCGGTCCAGAGTCCACAGGGGGCACCCTGCCAGTAGCGCCGACGCCAACAGGTGCATGTCGATCCAGCCGAGGCCGCGGCCATGGAGCTTGTGTGCTCCTGCGAGTTCGAGGACTTCCTCATGCTCGGCGAGGGGCACCCCTGGGAGAGCACCGAGCAGGCGGAGAATCCGGTCGCGTTCGGCCAGGTTGCCGCACGCGAGTTCTCCGATGATGAACGGATGACAGAGTACGCGTGCGTCGCTCAGCAGACTGGCAAGGCGATCGTTGCCGCGTCGCAGATGGTCGACCCAGACCGACGTGTCCACCAAAGTCATCTGAGTTTAGGGTACAGGGTTCAGGCGGCCGGAGAACGGCGTCGTGGAACGGGCTTGAGCTGCGGTTCTGAACTACCGAGGGCCGCAAGGCGGCGAGCGCTCTCCCGCGCGATCAGCGCTTCCAATCCTTGGCGCACGAGCGCCGTCTTCTCGCTGGTGCCGGTCAGCTTGGCGGCTCGGTCCAGCAGTGCGTCGTCGATATTGAGCGTGGTTCTCATATGCACCAGTATGCATATTTAATGCATACTGCGCAACCTGCGAGTACACCTCGCCCATGCCCCTTTCGTCGACCTTGGCGGAGACTTCCAGGTGCTCTTGTGGCGCAGCCTTTCAGGGCTGCGATCCAGGTTGGACCCAAATCGCATGCGATCGCAGGGCTAAAGCCCTGCGCCACATCTAGCTTTGACGCGCTACAAGCGGAAGTCCAGCCGACTCGAGGCGTCGTAGAGCCGCCGAGCCACGTCGGTGGCGACTACCTGGTCGAGGTAGGGGATATCGATCGTGTGCCCCGGTGGGTCGGCGCCCGCCGTGTCGATCCGCACTCGAGCCATGCCCTGGCGACGGTCTAGCGGCGATGCGTGCGTCGACACGGTCTGCATCTTGTCGTACCGGACCAACGTGAGCGAACGCATGAACCATCCGCTCCGAAACACCAAGCCCCACGGCGCTAGCGCATACGCCGAATGCTTCACCGTGAGCCGGGCATTGGCATAGGCCCAGATCGTGAACGGAACGGCCAACAACAGCGCCCAGCCCCCGGTGACGACGGCCAGTGGCACGCAGATCACGAGTGCCGCGGCCAGCCCGACCCTGAACAGCCGTTGCCAGGCGCGAGGTGCCAGGGGCTGCCAATCAACCGCGCCCAGGTCAACGCTGGCATGCACCTCGTTGAGCAAGTCGGGCACGCGTTGGGTGGCGATCATCGGCGCCAGCCACTGTCGCTCCCGTTTGCGACCGGACTGCCTCTGCGAGCTCATCTCGGCGCCCATACCGCCGCCCACGGTCTGCAGTGTGACGGACTGGCGCCCGAAGAGACGGTGCAACGGCGATTCCAATGCCTGCAGTGCCTGGACCCGCGTGGTCGGCACCGTCCGTGAAATCTTGTTGAACCAACCGTAGTCCATCCGTAAATCGCGTCCGGTCCGGGTGAGGGTGAATCCGTGCAGGGTGACGATGAACCAGCCGACCGAGAACACCCGCAGGAGCGCCAGCGCGAGCACGAGCAGGACCGCCCCTGCCGCCAGGCTCCCGATGACGGTCGGCCGGTCGGCCAGGACGCCCAGCCAGCGTTGGGCCGCCCCGATATACTCCTCGGCCGGATCCATCCAGTCGAATCCCCACTGTCGCTGCCAGAACAGGCCCATCAGGGCCCCAACCACCATCATCCCCTTGTTCGAGATGATCCCCAGCTTCGCAAGTTCCCTCGTCGGAAGTGGCGGCAGCAACGGGCGTGGGGTGGACCGTCCGTCCGCGTTCTCTGCGGCCCTGGCCGACTCGGCCACGGGGCCGCCCCCAATAGCCGGGCGGCCGGCGAAGACCTGGGCCCGCATCTGCTCGATCGCCTCGAGCGACAAGACACGGATCACCGCTTCCGGTTTCCCGCCACTCGCGGTCTCGACCCGCACCTGGGCCACCCCGAACGCCCGGTGCAGCGGGTTTTGGACCAAGTCGACATTCTGGATGCGCGCGTATGGAATATGCCGCTCGGTGCGTGTGAACAGTCCGTCGCGGATGACGATCTCGTCGTCGGTGAGGGTGTAGCGGAAGATCAGATACGTGAGCGTTGGCGGCACCAGCACCAGAAACACGGCAAACATCGCCCACAGCAGACCGACACCGGCCCACATGGTTCCTCCGTCACCGCGATTCGCCACCAGCACCACGAGTGCGGGCACGACAAAGGCCTGAACGACTTTGGCCGCGAGGAACAGCGGGGAGAGTGGATGCAACCGCTGCGACTGGCGCTCAGCCGACATCGCGCGCATCGTCGTCGTGGTCGATCAAGAAGTCCCGAATGGTCAGGGCGGTGTTGTAGGGCAGACCGCTGAGCGAAACCGACGCATCCTGTGTTCCGGCGGTGTGGATGACCAACCTGCCCAACCCGTACCGGCGCTGGATTGGTCCCTGCACCACATCCGTATGCTGCACGCGCCTCTTCGGGACCGAGGTCACGCCGCGCCACAGCACGCCACGTCGAATGGTGAATCCGTGTCGGTCGGTGCGGTACCGGGTGCGCGCGTATCGCACCTTCGGCCACCAGCTGGCGAAGACGATCCAGCCCGCGGTGGCCACCGCCAACACTCCCAGGACCAGCATCTTCACGATGAACGGCGTCGTCGCGAAGATGGCGAACATCAACCCTCCAAACCAGAGCGCCATCGAGAGCACGCCGACCCAGATGAGCGCGACGAGGCGACCGACCGCCACCGTGGCGGGGTCGAGCATGTGCTCGACGCCATCGGCGATGTCAGGTTCAGCCCCCCGCGGCTCCGACACGTGCATCCTCACGTCTTCCAACTGAACCATCATCTCGTACCGCCGTGTCCGGTTTCTGGGATTGACCGCGAAACCGGCTCAAAAAACGCTACTGTCACACGAGGGCGTCGATGATGAGGTCGATGTCGGCCACGGTGGTGCGGGGGTTGACGAAGCAGAATCGAAAGACGGGCTCACCCTGATAGCGGCTGGGGACGACGAACGCCGTGCCCTCCTTCATGGTGCGAACGGTCCACTCGGTGTACTGATCGGCATCCCAACCCAGTCGCCGAAACACTACGACTGACAGTGATGGCGTGTGGGCCAACTCGAGATGGTCGGCCGCATCGATGCGCCGTGAGGCCGCTTGCGCGAGGTCGAGTGTGACTTGGACTGCGTCGGCATAGGCATCCGTGCCGTAGGTGGCGAGCGAGAACCAGAAGGGCAGGCCGCGGGCTCGTCGGGTGAGGTGAATGGCGAAGTCCGAGGGGTTCCAGTCGCCCCACGCATCGAGGAAGTCGAGATAATCCGCATGCTGGGCATGCACGGCCTGCGCTCGGGCCGGCTCGCGGTACAACAAGGCACAGCAGTCGAAGGGGGCAAGGAGCCATTTGTGGGGGTCGACGATGAACGAATCGGCGAGCTCGACCCCGTCGAACAGTCCGCGTGCCGATGGGGCCGCGAGCGCGGCGCCTCCATACGCGCCATCGACATGGAACCAGACGTTGCGCGTGTGGCAGGCCTCGCCGATGCCGCGGAGATCGTCGACGAGGCCAAGATTCGTGGCGCCGGCCGAGGCGAGCGCCACGGCCACCGCCGCGACCCACGGCACACCGCGCCGCCACAGACTGGGCGGTGGTGAGTTGGCATTCGGGCCGGCCGCCGCGGCCATGCCCGTCTCGAACGCGCCCGCCAACGCCAGACGCATATCGCCGATGTCACGGACGCGGTCCTGGGGCGCCTTCTGCAGACATTGCCGCAAGTAGACGTCGACGGTGACGGGCAGCGTGTCGGGCAGCGCGTCCCAGTCGGGGTCTCGCTCGATGACCCGGGCCAGCGTGTGCGACGTGTCTTCGCCCGGGAACGGCTGTGTCCCGGACAGCATCTCGAACAGCACCGCGCCGAAGGCCCAGATGTCGGCGCGCTTGTCCACCGGCTTCCCTCGGGCCTGCTCCGGCGCCATGTAGGCTCCGTCCCCAGAATCACGCCCGTCTGCGTGGCCGCCGCCGTCAGCGTCGGCGACAGCGATGGGTCGCCCTCGGGCGCCGTGTCGAGCGCCTTGGCCAGCCCGAAGTCCAGCACCTTGAGCGCCACGTCCCGGTCGAACTTGGTGTCGCGGGCTTGATACACCTCACCCATACCGCCCTCACCGATCTTGGCGGTGACAGTGTACGAACCGAGGACGGTGCCGGGCTCGAGAGGCATAAGTCGCTGAGAATCAGCCGATTATACCTGTTGGGGATCGCGTCGAGGGGCTTGGGTTCGGGCGAGTCAGATGGCCTTCGACACGAGAAGGCTCAGTCGCCGCCCAGTGCGTCGACGAAGCCGCCTTTCCACACCACGCACCGAGAGAAGGCGTAGGACGCCACCGCCAGGAAGACGCTCAGACCGGCCACTATGGTTGGGGCATACCAACTGCTAAGAAGTCCAGCGTCGGAAGACGACAGCGGCACCGCGGTGTACTCCGAGGCAGCGGAGGTCGCTGTCTCAGCCGGGCCCGTAGCGGCACGCCCTGAGTGGTCTCTGCGTCGTTTGGCGTTGGCCGGTTGTCTTTCACCACGGGCTGTTACTGCCCCGGCTCGTTCGGGTTGCTGCCGAGAAAGCGGATCAACTCGGCGTTGACGATGTCGGGCACCTCTTCGTGCGGGTTGTGGCCGACGTTGGGGATGAGGAAGACCTCGGCGTTGGGAAGGACTTCGACCGCCCGCCGCGCGTTGTTGGGGAAGTTCGGTCCGTCGATCTCGCCGCCGAGGATCAGCGTCTTTGTCCGGATGTGGGGCCAGTCGTTCACCACCGTGTCCATCGAGCGCAGATTGCCGCCGAGTCGCCGAACGTACGCAAGTCTCGGCCAGTCGCCGCTGAGGCGTTGCCCGTGCCGAATGCGGAGATGGTCCAGAAACTCCGGCTTCCACTCCACGTAGCGCCGTGTCTCCGTCCGCACGTCGGCTTCGTAGGCGCGCTGCATGTCCGGGTCGGCCTCGATCTCGCCGTCGAACGGCCGGAACCCGCGTCCCGCCCGGTTGTCGGTCAGGCCGATCTGGTTGATTGTGACCAGATGCGTCGTCATCTCGGGGTAGAGGAAGGCGAACCGCGTGGCCATCTGCCCGCCGATCGAGTGGCCGACGATGGCGGCCTGTGAGAGGCCGAGGTGCTCCATGAGCCGGGCGGTATTGGAGGCGTGCAGGCTCATGCTCGACGGGAGGATCGGTTTGGACGACTTACCCCAGCCGAGCCGGTCCTTGACGATGACCCGGTAGCCGTCGTTCGTGAGGGCCTCGATCTGCCTCTTCCAGTACCAGCCGTAGTAGCTGCCGCCGTGGTGGAAGACCACGGCGCGCCCGTTGGCGGGCCCCACCGGCGCGACGTCCATGTAGGCGATTCGGACGTCCTGGCCGTAGACCCTGAAATTCATGAACTCGACCGGATGCGGATATTCGAAACCCTCCAGATTGATGGAGATGGGCCCCCACTCGACGGGCGGATCGGCCGGCGGCTGATGGGACTGAGCCGAGAGCATGCTTGGCAGCACGAGGGCCAGCGCGGCCAGGAGTGACAGCGCCACGCGCCGCGGGATCAGGTTGTGACGGACGATGGTCATATGTCCTCCTGTGGGCCATCCAGAGTGATGCCCATGACATGGGCAACCCGCTCCAAGTCTGCATCGCAGGCGAGAAGGCTTGCCCTGTGTCGGCGGGCCACGGACGCGATCATGCAGTCGATCATGCCTCGCGGTGTCACGCCCGCGCGTCGGCAGGCTCTGTAAATGTCAGCCGCGGCGTCGAAGTCCGCCGCCGCATCAAATCTCAGCAGCCGGCACCGGTCAAGCAGCCGACGTAGGGATGCCTCGCGCCGCGCGTCACGGGCCCCGGCGACCACCTCCATGATCACGGGCTCTGTGACGGCGATGTCCTGCTCGGCCGCGATGAGGTTCGTGAGGCGCCGGTCCGCCGGGCTGTCCGTGGCTCGGTCGAACTCCACCCACGCGGACGTGTCGACGAGAATCATGGACCGACGGCCGGCCCGGTGTCCTCGGGGATTTCGGCGATCGCACCGGCGCCGCGCATGGCCAGCGCGTCTTTCCTCGTCATCGGCCTCGCTGCGAAATGACGCAAGGCCAGGTCGACGGCCTCGGTCTTGGTGTGCACGCCGTAGCGATCCATGATCGCGTCAACGTAGGTCGCTTCGATCACGATGTTTGTTCTCACCTTACCCATACACGAATTATACACCACGCGTGTATAAGACGTGTAGTGAACCACTGCAACCTCGGAAGGCGGTCGGCCCCCAGCGTAGCCGATGGCTCTTTCTCGCTGATGCGTTCGACGCACGCTGGGAACCAAGAACACCCGGCGGTCCACCGGTCAGCGGTGATGGGTGCCGCACTTGGGGCAGACCCGCCCCTGCCCATCGTCACGCAGGCGAATTCCGTCGATGTGTTTCACCGCGAACTCCTGGATGAAGGCATACCGTTCATGGCCGTTGTTCACGTCGATCTGGCGATCACGGGCGACCTGTCGGATCTCGCCATCGTATTCATACCGTCCCCAGCGATTGGGGCAGGCATCCTCGGGCGTTTCGTCGGCGGTCTCCTCCGCGGGACGGGAGAAGAAGGCAGACAACGTGTCGAGGAGGCTCATTGGGGACCTCAAGTCGGGCGTGTTATGTCGAGGACAGGACTCCGCCCTGTCTGTGGGTCATTGAATCATAGCGGCGGGGCGGCTGGGAGCAGCCACGTCTATACTCGACGGTGAACTGACGACATGAGCGACGACCCGCATCGCCCAGATGATCCGTATTCGCGCGTGAACTACCGGCGCCTCATCGCGTGGGAGCAGCGGATCGCGCGCGAGGGACCATTCCTGCTGTCGCTATTGGATCGTGCACCGGAACGGTCGGTGGTCGACATCGGCTGTGGCACGGGAGAGCACGTCGCGTTCTTTGCCGCCGCGGGGGCGCGTGCGGTCGGACTGGATCGGTCCGAGGCGATGATCACTGCAGCCAGGGACCACGAGGCGGCGAGCACGGGACGCTGTGTCCTCGGCGATGCGCTCGACGCCCGCGCGGTGCTTGGAGATGAGCCGCCGTTCGGTCTCGCGATCTGCCTCGGCAACATGCTGCCGCACATGGGGAAGGACGCGGATTTGTCGCGTTTCTTCGAGGCGGTGCGCGACATCCTGCGACCGGGCGGTCTGCTTCTGATCCAGTTACTCAACTACGAGGGCTTCCTGACGACTGGCCAGCGGGCACTGCCGGTGAACGTGCGTCCGGGGGATGACGGCAGAGAGATTGTGTTCCTCCGGTTGATGTCGCCCGCCGACGACGGGCGGGTACTGTTCTTTCCGGCCACGCTCGAGCTCGACCCCGAGGCCGACACACCGCTCACCGTCACGATGTCGCGGCGGGTCGAGCTGCGCGCCTGGACCCGCGCCGACCTGGCCCCGGCGCTGGCCGCGGCCGGCTTCGAGGTCGCGTTCTACGGCGACATGATCGGTGGCGCGTTCGTGCTCGAGGACTCGTCCGACCTCGTCGTCGTCGCCACGCGCACGTGATCCGGGTCACCAGGATGGGCCTCGACCTCGATCGGCCGGCTCTCCGGTGGCCCACCGCTACCGCTACCGCCGGATCGCGATCGGTCGTCGTCCCAGCGCTCGCTGGATCACCTCGTACTGGATCGACATCGAGTGCCCGAGCGCTTGCGTCCAGTAGCCGGGGTTGTGACCGCCTGGCATCTGCATGAAGTCGAACGGAATGTCCAGGTCGAGCAGGATCTGGATGAACGCCTTGGCGGTGTCGATCAGCCCATCCTCGGTCCCGCAGTCGATGTAGATGTGCGGGAGTTGCGCCCTCGCCACCTGCCGGACCAAGGTGAACGGGTCGTAGCCGGCCGCGTCCTCGACGGTGAGGAATGGCGTTCCCAGCGGCGTGCGGTCGGTCTGGCTGCTGAACCCGTCGATCCCGATCTCCGGGTTCACCCGGCTCCGCCGCGCCTCGTCCGCCGGCGACCGCGAGCCCTGACGTGGTGGGGTCCCGGTCCGGATCCGCTCGAGGTTCCCACGTCCGTACTCGAGCGCGCCGCTGTGACTGCCGATCGAGGCGAAGAGATCCGGGTGGCGCAGCCCGATCGTCAGCGCGCCATAGCCGCCCATAGACAGGCCATTGATCGCGCGTCCCTCGCGCCGGGCGATCGTGCGGTAGGTCGCGTCGACGTGCCCCACCACGTCCCGGACGATGTGGTCTTCCCAGTTGTTACGCTGTCCGCCGTCACTCTCGGCCCAGTTCACGTACCAGGAGTTCCCGGCGTCCGGCATCACCACCACCATGTCGAAGAACGGCGCATAGAACTCGACGCCCTGCCGCGTCCAGGCCTGATAGTTCTGGCTCAGTCCGTGCAGCAGGTAGAGCACCGGGTAGCGCCGGTCCGTATCGGTGTAGCCGCTTGGCAGCACGATGTTGTACCGGGAGGTGCGGCCGACCGACTCGCTGAAGAACTCGACGGTCTGGACGTCCGCCTGGGCCCACGCCGTTCCGGCCGCGGTGCAGAGGAGCACGGTCGCGGCCACGGCGCCGCGGAGCCCCCCCCCAATCGGACGTCTCTCGCGCATCAGTGTTTCCATCAACGAGTCCTACCCAGTGAGAAGAATGAGCTCGAGATCGTCGAACCTTCGAAAACCACGGTCGAAGGTCGCGAACCGATGGTTGCCCGCTCGCGCGAAGCCGGCCAGATACGCGTTTGACCAAGAAATTTGGTGATGCACCCTGGCGGCCGCCGAGGGCCGCGAGTTGGTCGTCGATTCCCGGAGGCTCCTCCAGAAAATTCACACTGCCTTGCGCCGCGACCGCTGTGAATGTCGCCCAGGCGTCCGCGTGGTCGAGTCGTCCGCGGCCCATGACTCGCTCGCTCGACAGCAGGCGGAGCAAACCAAGCTGCGTCAGTCAGCAGAATCCAACCGCCTCGCCGCGGGGGAGAACGACGTCGCGCCACCATCTCGTCACGGACTCGTGGTGGGGATGGTCGGCCACGAGGGTGGCCAGCCAGACGTCGACGTCAGCGAGGATCAGTCGCACGAGACAGCTCCTCCTCGTCGAGCAGACGTTGGGCGCTGGCGCCTCGCAGCGCAGCGGCCGACTTTACGCGCCGAAGCAGCTCTTCCGGAATGTCGATAGTGGTCCGCATGTGCTCATCTTAGCGTCACTGATGTTTTTGTGCGTACGGCTGGACCTGACCGCGGTCCCCGCTTCTGATGCCCAGACCAAGAGGCCGGCGCCAGGCAGTTCCACGCGGCCGGTGTCGTCTAAGTTCTCGATGATAGACGCGCGCGAGCGCGTTCCTCGACAGGGTGACCGAGGAGGTCTCGATCGAAGCGGTGGGGCTTCTCATCGGCCTCCTCTTCATGCTGGTGACCTTGTTTCTCGGTGAAGGGCTTGTCTGGCACGGACTGGTCGTCACATTTGGCGTCGTTGTGCTCGGCTTCATCGTGCTGCACCCGCCATCGTCGGTCGGGGCCCCACCGGTTCCGGCGAGTAGCTGCCCACCTGCCGCTATAATCCACCGACAGTTCGAGCCCCGCTGCCGGCGGGGTGTTGCGGGAGGTCACTTTGACAGTCAAGCAGATTGCCGGATGTGCGTAGCCGTGTCCCATGGGTAACCTGAGCGTCGCGGTCACCGGCGCGAACAGCTCTGTGGGGACGGTGTTGTTGACCCGTCTGCTGAGCCAGGGCAATATCCGTGTCGTGGCCGGCGTGCGCTCCACCAAGGCGCGAGAGGGACTACCTCGTTCACCCCGACTGACCCCCGTGATCATCGGCTACGACCGGCCCGAGAGCCTGACCGCCGCGCTGCGCGACGTCGACTGTGTCGTGCACCTTGCCGGCGTGCTATTCGAGAGCAAGACCAGTGACTATCAGACCGCCAACGTGGGCACGACCCGGGCGCTCGTCGCGGCGGCGCAAGCGACCGGCGTGAGTCAGGTCGTGTTCATCAGCTCGCTGGGCGCCGACCCGGACTCGACCAACGCCTATTTTCGTTCCAAGGGCGAGGCCGAACAGGTCGTCAGCGCCGCGAGCCTGGACGCCACCATCATCCGGACGCCGCTGCTCTTGGGGCCCGACACGTCCGGCGGCCGCGCGTTGTGCCGCACGGCGTCGCAGTCGTCGGTCAGAGTACTAGGTGGCGGGGCGCACCGGCTGCGCCCGCTCGACGTCGACGATCTGTGCCACGGCATCTGTGCCTGCACGCAGCGGCCGGTTCCCGGCGTGAGGACGCTCGAACTCGTGGGGCCGACCACGCTCACGTATCGCGAACTGCTCGAGCAGATGGCCGGGCTGCAGGGGCGCGAGCTCACCGTCGGCTCGACGCCGGTCTGGCTAGCCAGGTTGGGCGCCCGTCTCGTTGGGCTCACACGCACCGGTGGCATGACGCCGACGGTGATCGATGTCATCACATCGGATGAGATGGTCGCCCACAACGCCGACGCCGACCTGGGCATCACACTCACGCCGTTGTCCGACACGTTGGCCAAGCTGAAGGATCACGACTCATGACCGCGCGCCACCCCGAGCCGTCCGCACCGGACGCACCGCCGGGAGGACCACGCCGCAGCCGCAGCATGGCGGGTCGCCTGGGCTTTTTCGCCCTCAGCCTCGCGTGTTTCGCTTACCTCTACTACCGTCTGAACGGGGCCGCGGCGCGTGAAGGACTCTCACTCGTCGGTTACATGGTGCAGGTGTTCGACACCGTGCAATGGGTGCCCTGGATCGGGCTGATGGTCGCCTACTCGGGGTTCTATTTTCTGATCGACACCCTGGTCGCCACTCGCGCGCTCACCTGGTTCATCAAACCGATCCGATACCGGGACATCCTGCCCATTCGCGCCAGCGCCTACATCATCTCGATCTTCAACGAACAGATCGGGAAGGGCGCGATGGCCTACTACCTGAACAAGCGTGACGGGGTACCGGGGTGGGAAGTCGGATCGGTGATGCTGTTCGTCATGTTCTGCGAGGTGTTCTACCTGCTGACCTGGGCCACGGTCGGGTTCGTCTTCAGCGGAGCCGCGTTGCCGGAGGTCTTCGGACTCATCCCCTATATCGCGGCCGGCGCCGTGGTCGTGTTTGTTCTGTGGGTCCTGTATTTCCGGGGCACCATCCTGCCTGGCAACCAACTGCGGGAGAAGCCGATCCTGCACGCCTTCAAGATGGCCCGGCTCAAACACTATGCGCTGTTTCTGGTGCTGCGCTCGCCCGCGCTGCTGTCCGCCGTGGTCGTCTACACCATCGCCTTGCGCCTGTTTGGCATCGAGGCGTCCTTTCTCTCGCTGCTCGGCTACCTTCCCGTCATCTTCTTCGCCGCCGCCGTGCCCACCCCGATGCGGGCCGCCGCCATCACGTTCTGGGTTATCTTGTTTCCCGAGAACGAGGGGCAGATGGCGGCGTTCGGATTCGTGCAGCACAACTTTTTCATCTTGTTCAACGCGCTGATCGGCGTGACGTTCTGGCGTCGCGCGCAACGTGATCTGTTTGGGTAGCCGAGCGTGGCGCACCTGCTCACGGCCGTCAGATTGGCGCTGGCACTGCCGTTGGCGATGGCGTTTGCCCGGCCGGCGTTCCTGAGCGCCGGCCTCCTCGCGGGGCTGTTGGGCGTGGCGATTGCCTCTGACTACTTGGACGGGGTCGTGGCGCGTCGACTGGGGACGGCGTCATCCGGCGGTCAGGTGTTTGACCACGGTACCGATTGGCTGTTCGTCACGGCAGGGTCAGCCGGAGCGGCGATGGCGGGGCTGGTCCCGTTTGCGCTGCCGGTCCTGATTACCGTGGCCTTCGGCCAATATGTGATCGATTCCTACGTGGTGCATCGGCACAAGCGGCTGCGAATGAGCGCCATTGGTCGGTGGAACGGGGTGCTCTACTTCGTGCCGCTGGTGGTGCTGGCCGGCGCACGACTCGAAGTGTGGCCCTGGTTGACGGCGGCGTTGCCGGTGGCCGCCCGTCTGATCAGCTACGCCTTGATCGTCTCCACCCTCGTCTCCATCGTGGATCGAGCCACCGCGGCGCGCCGGGTGTGAATCCGGCCGGCTGAAGGCGCTTGCGATCCACTAGCTTCGGGACTGCACACGAAACGACCACCAGCCGTCGGGTCGCCGCGCGTCGGACGGGGCAGGGTTGTCCGCGGCGGCCATCTGCCTGAGCTTGGCCACCCTCGCACGCCAGGCCTGGTCGAGTTCGGCTGGATCCAGGACCCGTCTGATGGTCACGGGGTAGACGGTCCCGTTCAGCCGGAGTCTGGCCCGACCATTCTCGACGGCCGCATTGGACCACCGTTTGGTGCCGCATTGTGAGCAGCTCAGATACAGCTGTCCGGTGGGCGTGGACATGCAGTTCAGGTTGATCGCGTGCGGCAGGAGGCCGACGCTGATCTGGATCTGGCACAGCGGCACCTGATTGGCGAATGCCCAGTCGTTGACCGGCGCCTCGGCGGCGGTGCCGAAGAGGTAGGCGCCCGGAGCGCGATCGCAGGGACAGGTATACGACCAGCCCAGCACTCCCACCGCCAGCAGCGCGACCACCACCGCGGAGCCGATGACGGCCGGTCGTCGATATGACCGGGTGATCGGTTCGCTCGCCCGTGCCTCACGCATCAATTCGCCTCCTCACTGGCGCTCGCCAACAGGGTCGGTCTCGAGCCCTGGTCTGACCAGCGCGGGCGGGCTAGAGCGTGCCCAGCCCGGCGCCGGTGTCTGCACGACCGGACTCAGGTCGGCCGCGTGAAACGACCGGGCCACCTGCGGCGCCGGCGGTTCGCCATAGGAGGTGGAGCGCTGCGTCGGGGTTCGACCCGCCCCGGAGATCAACGCTTCCATCTGTTCTGGCGACAGCTCTTCACCGAATGTCGCTCCAGCGGCTCGGGTGATGCTCTCGTTCATCAGCGTGCCCCCCAGGTCGTTGACCCCCGCTTCGAGGCACGCGCGCACGCCGCGGGGGCCCAGCTTGACCCACGAAGCTTGAATGTTCGTCACCAGCGGGTGCAACGCCAGTCTGGCCACCGCATGCATGAGCAGCGACTCTCGGAACGTCGGGCCACGGCGGGCTTGCCCCTTCAGGTAGAGCGGCGCCTCCATATGGACGAACGGCAGCGGAACGAACTCGGTGAACCCACCCGTGCGCGCTTGCAGGTTTCGGATGCTGGTCAGATGACGCGCCCAGTGTCGGGGACGGTCGATGTGTCCGTACATGATGGTGGCCGTCGTGCGGAACCCGACCCGATGGGCGGTGTCCATGACTTCGAGCCACTGACCGGACGAGAGCTTGTCCGGGCACAGCGTCTCCCGTACCTCGTCGTGCAGCACCTCGGCTGCCGTACCCGGGAGTGTCCCGAGTCCCGCCGCTTTCAGTTGCCGGAGGAACGCCTCTAGCGACACGCCGAGCGTGGCGGCGCCCTGCCAGACCTCGAGCGGCGAGAAGGCGTGCACATGCATGTCCGGCACGGCCGCTTTGACCGTGCGACAGATGTCCAGATAGGTCGCGCCGGTGTACTCGGGGTGGATGCCGCCCTGCATGCAGACCTCGGTGGCCCCGCGTTCCCACGCTTCCACGCTGCGGCGGCCAATCTCTTCGAGGTCGAGGTCGTAGGGCGCTCCGCGCAGGTTCTCACTCAGCTTGCCTTTCGAGAAGGCGCAGAACTGACACTTGAAGTAGCAGACGTTGGTGTAGTTGATGTTGCGATTGACGACGTAGGTGACCTCGTCGCCATTGACCTCGCGGCGCAGCGCATCCGCCGCCCGCACGACGGTGACGAAATCGTCGCCTCTGGCTGAGAAGAGCTCGGCAATCTCGGACTCGTCGAGCCCGTCGCCACGAGACGCTTGGGCGCAGAGCGTCTGCATCCTCGGCGTCGAGACCGGCGCCTTCGCGTCGTCCAGGCGGTCGAGGAGCGCCGCCGGCAGCACCGCGTCGCGATCGCCAGGCGACCAGGTCCCCTCGCGCGCAAACCCGTCCGCCTCGGAGGCCTGCACGACGGCGGTCCGGAGTCCTTCCGCCACCCAGGTGTCGAGTTGCCGAACGTAGCTGGGATACACCGTGAGCCGCTCGGTCAGCACCTTGCCCTCGCGCTCGGTCTCTCGGGCCAGTTGTTCGAGATGTGGCCACGGTGCTTCCGGATTGACGTGGTCGGGGGTGACCGGCGACACCCCGCCCCAGTCGTTGATGCCGGCCCGAATCAAGGTGCCGAAGGTGTCCGGACTCAGGTTCGGCGGCGCCTGGATCGCCATGTCCGGACCAAAGATGAGTCTGGCGCAGGCAATCGTCCACAGCAGGTCGTCGAGAGTGGGTTCGGGGGCCTGCGCCATCCGGGTGTCTGGCTTGGCCCGGAAGTTCTGGATGATGATCTCTTGGATGTGCCCGTACTCGTCGTGCAAGTCTCGAAGCGCGAGCAGAGAGGTGATGCGCTCTTCCGGAGTCTCGCCGATCCCAATCAAGATACCGGAGGTGTAGGGAATCGCCAGCTCGCCCGCCATTCGCATGGTCGCCAGACGCGCGTCGGGGTCTTTGTCGGGCGACCCGTGGTGCACCTGGCCTCGTTCGAGCAAGCGCGGCGACGCACTCTCCAGCATCAGCCCCTGCGAGGGGCAGACCTCACGCAGCGCCAGCAGCTCGTCCCGCGTGAGGACACCGGGATTGGCGTGCGGCAGCAGACCCGTGGCCTCGAAGACCGCACGGGCGGCCGCCAGCAGATACGAGATGGTCGTGGCATGTCCAAGCTCGGCCAGCTCGTCCCGAGCTTGCGGGTATCTGAGCTCCGGCCGGTCGCCCAGCGTGAACAGTGCCTCACGGCAGCCCTGCTCCGCCCCCCGCCGCGCCACGTCCACGACCTCGTCCAGTGTCAGATACGCCTGTTCACCAGGCCGGGGCGGTTGGGCAAACGTGCAGTAGTGGCAGACATCCCGACACAGCTGGGTCAGTGGGATGAAGACTTTTCTGGAGTAGCTGACGGCCTGGCCGAACCCGACATCCCGGAGCGTCGCCGCCCGCTCCATGAGCCGCGGGAGGTCGGACGCCTGCGCCAATTCCAGAGCTGCGTCTCGCGACGGTCGGGTGTAGGGGCTCGAAGCCATCGTGAATATAGTAAGTCGAGCCTGCGGCGTGCAGCCAGGCCAGAAGGCGAGCAGAGTGAGTATCGCGACATTCGGGGAGGTCGACGCCTGGAGCCACACGCAATTGAGGACGTGTCTCGCGGCGGCCGAGGCGCGCGAGGGCCGGGAGCTGCGTGGCGTGTTGTGTGCGGATCACCACCCGGGGTACAGCCAGCCCATTGGCGGCGTCGTCGCGTATCGGGACCACGTGTCGCCATCGGGAGTCGGCTACGACATCGGGTGCGGCAACCTGGCGGCGAAGACCAACATTCACATCGAGGCCCTGCGACCGGACGTGCCTCGGGTCATGGACGAAGTCTGGACTCGGATTAGTTTCGGGATGGGGCGCAAGAACTCCGAGCGTGTCGATCATCCCGTGCTCGACGAGATCGCCCACAGCCCCATCTCCGCCCAGCGCGGTCTGTCCAAGATCGCGGGCAGCCAGCTCGGTACCGTCGGGGGCGGGAACCACTACGTCGACCTGTTCTCGGACGAAGACGGCTGGGTCTGGGTCGGGGTCCATTTCGGGTCACGCGGCTTCGGACATCGGACCTGCACGGGCTTTCTGGCCCTGGCTCAAAACCGGGCGTGGGAGGACAAGGTCACAGGTGGTGGCATGGACGCGCCGCCTGTGCTGATCGATACCCGCACCGATCTGGGGACTGACTACGTGGCGGCCATGGAGATCGCCGGGCGGTATGCCTACGCCGGGCGCGAGTGGGTTGTGGACCGTGTGGCGCGGATTCTCGGGGCAACCCTGACCGACACCGTGCACAACCACCACAACTTCGCCTGGCGAGAGCGCCATGATGGCGACGACTTCTGGGTGATCAGGAAGGGCGCTACTCCGGCGTTTCCGGGGCAGCGCGGATTCGTCGGCGGCTCGATGGGCGAGATCAGCGTCGTACTCGAAGGGCAGGAGTCACCGATGTCCGCGCGGTCGCTGTACTCGACCGTCCACGGCGCTGGTCGCGTGATGTCCCGGACCGAAGCGGCCGGGCGCGTGAAACGGCGCACGCAGTGGACCTGCAGACGGCGTGACTGTGACGGGTCGCTTCCCATCCGGACGCCGAAGAGTTCTGATGGGGCCAACCCGCGGTGTCCCACCTGTGGCGGCAAGACCCAAAAGCACCGGACGCGCGCGGTCGTTCGCGCGGGCAAGGTCGACTGGCCGTCGGTGCAGGCCGAGGTGAGGGCTCGAGGCGTCGAGCTGCGCGGGGCCGGTGCGGACGAAGCCCCGGAGGTCTACAAGCGACTGCCGGTCGTGCTCGCGGCGCACGGCGACACGATTCGAGTGCTGCACACCCTGCAGCCGGTCGGCGTTGCCATGGCCGGCATCGAGGAGTTCGATCCGTACAAGGATTGAGCGCGATGTCCGGCGGCGACGTTCAGACCGCGACGGCGTGCTCCCGCAGCGCGTCGTTCAAACTCGTCTTGCGATCGGTCGATTCCTTACGCTGTCCGATGATCAGCGCGCAGGGGACGCCGAACGTACCGGCTGGGAACGTGCGCGGCTGAGTACCCGGAATCACGACCGAGCGAGTCGGCACCCGGCCGCGGTGCACCACCCGTTCGGGGTCCCTGACGTCGATGATCGGCGTCGACGCTGTCAGCACCACGCCGGCCCCGAGAACCGCTTCCTTCTCCACCCGCACGCCTTCGACGACGATGCAGCGGCTCCCGACGAACGCTCCGTCTTCGACGATGACCGGGGCCGCCTGTAGCGGTTCGAGGACCCCCCCGATACCCACACCGCCCGAGAGGTGCACGTCGCGACCGATCTGCGCGCAGGAGCCGACCGTGGCCCAGGTGTCGACCATCGTGCCAGATCCCACGTATGCCCCGATGTTGACATACGACGGCATCATGACCACGCCACGCTCGAGATGGGCTCCGTAGCGGCACAGCGCGTGCGGGACGACGCGCACGCCAGCTTGCGCGAAATTCTTCTTGAGGGGGATCTTGTCGTGGAACTCGAGGCCTCCGACCTCGATGACCTCCATCTGACGCAACGGGAAATACAGCAGGATCGCCTGCTTGACCCAGTCATGCACCACCCAGTCTCCGTCCCTGGGTTCGGCGACCCGGAGGGCCCCGCTATCGAGGCGAGCGATGACCGTGTCGACCTCGGCTCGGACCGCTTCGCGCGCCTCAGGGGTGCCGGCCGCATAGGCGCTCCGAATCGCCGTTTCCAGCTCCTGCGTCGACGTGTCTCCCGAACTCATGGGCGTGCTCACGGTTGAATCCTCTGCAATCTCGCCGCGGCGTCGCGGCTGTCGTCTTCGGTGCTGACCAGGGCGAAACGGACGTGTCCTTCTCCGCCCGCCCCCAGGAACGCCCCGGGTGTGACCAGGATGTCCTCTTCCAGGAGACGCTCGGCAAAGCGAATCGAATCACCGAATCCCTCGGGCACGCGCAACCACAGATAGAAGGTCGCGTCGCCACCGTCGTGGTGCCAGCCGAGGCGCTCAAAGGCCTCGAGGAAGCACGCCCGACGCGTGCGGTAGCGGTCCAGGATCTCATGCACGTGCGTGTCGTCGTCCCACGCCGCGGTGGCGGCGTCCTGGACGAAGGCGGGGGTGGCCACCCCGACGCTGGGCCGAAACTTGGCCAGGGCCGCGATCAAATTGGGGTCGCCGACGACAAAACCACTGCGAAAGCCGGTCATGCACGAGCGCTTGGAGCACGAGTGGAAGGCCAGCACACCCTCGAAGTCCGGTGCCTCCTCGGGCACCAACACCGACGGATGCGGCGCCCCGAAACAGAGATCTGCGTAGCACTCGTCTGAGGCGAGGACGAAGTCGTGCTCACGCGCGAGGTCGCGCATGCGCGCGTACCAGGCTGCGTCCACTTCGGCCCCCGTCGGGTTGTGGGGGTAGTTGATCCACATCAACGCCGTTCGCGCCAGCATCTCCCGACCAAGCGACTCAGGATCCGGCCGGAAACCGATCTGGCGGGTCAACGTGACCGCGTGAACCGTGCCCCCGGCGTAGCGAGTGCCCTCGACGTACACCGGATAGGCCGGTTCAAACACCACCACGCCTCGTCGCGTTGCCCGCGGGTCGAGCAGCGCCAGGTGCGACGTGAAGATGCCTTCCTTGGTGCCGGTGACCGGAAGGATGTGACGATCGGGGTCGACGTCGAGGGCAAATCGCCGTTTCAGATATCCAGCAATGCTGACCCGAAGCTGGCGCTTGCCCTTGACGGTGGGGTAGGAGGACACCTCGGGCACCGCGTCGGCGAGGGCGCGGCGGATAAACGCGGGAGTTGGATCCCGAGGGTCGCCTTGCCCGAAGTCGAGCACGGTTCGACCTTGGTCCTGCCGCCGCCGCTTGATCTCAAGGAGCCTGGCAAAGGGATATTCCCGCTCTTGCTCCAAGAGCGGATTCACGAGACTTCCCGAGCTTCCTGGAGGAACCGCTCGAAGATGGCGGCGCTCCGGGTCATCGCACCGATCGTCGCGTACTCCTCCTGCTGGTGAGCCTGGGCCGGGATGCCCGGGCCGCACGAGACCGCATCGATGGCCCATTCGCTGAAGCGTCCGACATCCGTCCACGCTTGTTTGGCTCGCACGGCGCCGTCCGCGCCGGCGACCAGGACTCGGCAGAAGGGATTCTCGGAGGCCACCCGGCCCGCCGGTGACAGGTCCGTGACCTCGATGGTCCCCGCGTCGCCGACGAGCTCGCGAACCACGGTGACCGCGTCCTCGCGGCTGCGATCAGGAGCGAAGCGAAAGTTGACGTTCATCCTGAGCGTGTCAGGGATCACGTTGCGGGCGTCACCGGCGGTGATCGTGGTGGCGGAGATGACCTCGCGGTAGCGCAGCTGCTCGCCATAGTCGACCGATCGCTCCGGCACCGCCGCGATCCGTTCGATCAACGGTGCCGCGGCGTGAATAGCGTTCTCGCCAAACCACGGCCTCGCCGAGTGGGCGGCCTTTCCACGTACCGTCACCTCGGCGTGGAGATTCCCGAGGCAGCCCAGTTCGACGGCGTTGTCCGTCGGTTCGACGCAGATCGCGAACCGGGTGTTCTGGAGTACCTCGGGAAGCTCTCGCTCGACCACGAGCAGGCCCGATTCCTGGTATGCGACCTCCTCGCAGGTGTAGAAGACGAACACCGGGTCGACGTGCAGCGTGGCGGGGTCGAGCGTCTCGATCAGATCGAGGAACACGGCCAGGCCGGCCTTCAGGTCCGTCGCGCCCAGGCCATAGACTCGGTCGCCCTCGACGCGGGCAGTCTGGTTGTCGTTGGCCGGCACTGTGTCCAGGTGTCCGCAGAAGATGATCTTGGATTTGCCGGCAAGCGCGGGAAAGCGAAAGACCACCTCGTCGCCGGCCCGTAAGACCTCGCCATGGGGAGACTGCCGCAGCTGTGCCTCCGTCCAATTCGCCAGGTGGTGTTCGTGGTGACTCACCGAGGGAATGTTGATCAGCTCGACGAGCAGCGCGCGGCGCCGGTCGACGCGGAGAACGGACGGACGCGGGGAGGTCATCGCAAGTTCCGGGACGTGGGGCGAGCACGAGGATTATAGAATGAAGCAGCCCTTCGCCGTCGGTCTCGCGTCGGTCTGGTGCGTTCAGCCCGACGCCTCCGCGACAAGCTTCTCAGCTCGCTCCACGTGCCAGGGCATGCCGATCTTTCGATAGATCAGGGCGGCCATCACAACGTGCTGTTCCGGGAGGTCGGCGATCAGCAGGGTCTGACCAAAATCGGGCGCAATGTCGAACGCGAACAGCGCAGGAAAGATCACGATCCCGGCGAGAAGGGCGACGGCGGTATCGCACGCCACCACCACCGTCGCGTTGCCGGGCACATCGCTCTGCTCCGGGTGGAGGTAGCTTCCCAGCCCGAAGGCGCTCCCCACCCCGACACCAATCGAGAAGAACGCCTGACCGAGGGCGGCCAGGACGGCCGCCGCGTCAAGCTTCGAGAAGTCGGGTTGGAGATACCAGACGAGCCCTGCGCCCGCGCCCGGGAGCGCCAGCGATCGCGCGGCCAGCAGGGCCAGCATCAGGAGCAGCGAGGGCATCGCGACCTTGGCCACGCGCTCCAGTCCACCGGTCAGGCCGCGTGCGACCAGGACTCCGGAGAGTCCCATCAGGAGTCCGGCCATCGTCATGATGGGGAGGGGGCGCGCGATGAACGCGCCAAAGGTGGCCTGGACCTCGGCCTGCGTGCCGCTCGGGAAGGTGCCGCGAACGACCATCCACAGATAGCCCGCGATCCACGACAGCAGTACGAGGTAGGTCGCGACGATGATGAACGTGGTGCCGATCCCGAGCCACGCCAAGACGACCCACGGGCTGCGGCGACCGGCGACAGCGGCCATGCCGGCCACCGGCGAGCGCTGCGTCTTGCGCCCGAGGCTGACCTCGGCGGTCAGCAGCGGAATGCCGATGAGGATGGCGAAGCCCAGGTAGACGATCAGAAAAGCGGCCCCGCCGTTTTGACCCACGACGTAGGGGAAGCGCCAGATGTTGCCGAGGCCGACGGCGAAGCTGGCCGTGGCCATGATGAAGCCGAAGCGGCTTCCCCAATGCTCGCGGGCCGGCATCGTTTCGGTCAGGGACCCGCGGGGACGAGCGCGACCAGGGGCGGCGTCGATGGCGGCGGTTGCCGATGTTTCGTGGCCTGTTCGAACGCGTAGGCGAGCCCGATCAGGCGGGCTTCGGCGAACGGCCGCCCCAGTATTTCCAGCCCGACCGGCAGCTCGTCCGGGGTGAAGCCGGCCGGTACGGTGATGGCGGGCAGCCCGCTGTGAGGGCTGAGCCGACAGTTGTCGCCGCCTTGCGGGCTTCCGATGACGGCCGCCTGCTGCCGGATCGTGGGATAGATGAGGGCGTCGAGCTCCAGTTCGTCCAGCGTCTCTACCACCCGACGCCGGATGGTCTCACGGCGGCCGAGCGCCTCACGGTACACGTCGGTGTCGAGCGTCTCTACCTCGTTGGATCGCATGAGGCGCTCTTCTACGTCGGGGTGGTAGCGTCCGTCGGCCAGCACGTCCGCGAGCGACGGTGCGCCGGGGATCTCGGCCAGGTAGGCGTTGAGGCTGAATTTGAACTCATGGCTCAGCACCGTGTAGCTGTCCAGCAGGTCGGTCAGCCCGTCGATCTCCACGGTCACGACCTCGGTACCGAGCCGCCGCAGGTCGTCGACGGCGGCGTCGATGACCCGCGCCACCGGCTCGTCCTCCGGGTCTTGCCGCATCAGCATCGTCAGCACCCCGACCCGCGCGTCGCGCAGCGCATCGGCGTCCAGCGACGTGGTGTAGCTTGTTGGAATGTTGGCGTCCGCCTCGGTGGTGGACGGGTCGGCGGGGTCAGAGCCGACCGTGACGTCGAGCAGCAGCGCCAGGTCTCTGACGCTGCGCGCCAGCGGGCCGGCGATGTCCAGGGTGTTCGACAGCGGCACGACGCCGTCTCGGCTCGACAAGCCGGACGTCCCGCGCAACCCGACGAGGTTGTTGTGCGCAGACGGAATGCGGATTGACCCGCAGGTGTCGCTGCCCATCCCGGCCGCCGCGAAGCTGGCCGCCACGGCGGCGGCGGTGCCACCACTGGATCCGCCCGGATTGCGGGTGGTGTCGTAGGGGTTCAGGGTCTGTCCACCCAGGGAGCTGACCGTCGTGATGCCTCGGGCGAACTCGTGCAGATTCGTCTTGCCCAGAATGACGGCGCCCGCCTCGCGGAGCCGCCGCACCTGGAAGGCGTCGTCCGGTGGCCTCACGTCGGCCATGGCGAGCGAGCCGTTCGTGGTCGGCAGACCCGCCAAGTCGTAGTTGTCCTTGATCAGTATGGGCACGCCATGCAGTGGCCCGCGTGCGCCAGTGGCGCGGCGTTCCGCATCGAGCGCACGCGCCGTCTCCAATGCGTCCGGGGTCAACGCAATGATGGTATTGAGGGCTGGGCCCCGGTCGTCGTACGCCTCGATTCGGGCCAGATACTGCTCGACCAGCTGCTCGGATGTGATCCGACCCTCGTCCATCGCCGCACTCAGCTCGGCGATGGAGGTCTCGACGACGTCGAATGGTGCGGGAGGCGCAGGTGTCGAGCAGCCGGCGGCGCCGGCGAGAAGGAGCCCAGCCAACCGTGTTCGTGTGGTCATGTGAAGGTCGCAATGGTAGAGGAAAGAGTCCGAATTGGAACTAGGCCTCAGCGAGGCCGCGCTCGGATCACCGGCTCAGTATCCCACGGTCGACGGAAGACCGCGGCCACCGGGCGGACCACTCGAGGGAGTGGTTCTGTGGCTCGGTGCGAGCGAGTTCCGACGGCTGACCTTGACAGTGTCAGGAATCTTGACGACAGTTCAGCTTGGCAAGCATCCGCCGAACACGAACGAGGGGACGATGAATGGCGAGCATTGAGTTTCTGGTGGCACCACGAGCGCGTGCGCACGGCGTCGTCGTCGCGCTGCTGCTGATGACCGCGACGGCCTCGTCCGCTCAGCGACTGACCGGGACCGAGAACGGCGAGTGGCGTTATCTGGGCGGCGATGCCGGGCACACGCGTTCCTCACCCCTGGACCAGATCCACGGCGACAACTTCGGTGACCTCGAAGTGGCGTGGCTCTGGCGGGGCGACAATTTCGGTCCCAATATCGATTACTTCAACCGGTCGACTCCGATCTACGTCGATGGCGTGCTCTACACCGTCGCCTCGCCGCGACGACAGGTGGTGGCGATCGAGCCCGCCACCGGCGAGACGCTGTGGACGTTTCGCGAGCCCGAGACCATCCGGCATCTCCGCTCTCCCCGGCAGGCCTACGGGAAAGGCGTCGCCTACGCCGAGGTGAACGGCCGCGGTGTGATTTTCGTCACGAGTCCGGCGTTCTTTCTGTGGGCGCTCGATGCCAAGACCGGTCGACCACTCGAGAACTGGGGGACGTCGGTGCCGCTTGATGGATTTCCTGATTCGGGGGGGCTCGATCTGATACCACCGCTCGTGTCGGACTGGGGACGATGGCAGGACCGAAGTGCGAGCTACGATGCCAATTACGGCATCCCGAGAGAGCTCGGCATGGTGACCGCGTCGGCGCCGCCCATCGTCGTCAACGGGGTGGTGGTGGTGCTCGTGGGGCACCAACCGAGCTACGGCCAGACCCGGATCGAGAACGTGCCCGGCGACATCATGGGATTCGACGCGGCGACCGGCGCGTTCAAGTGGAAGTTCCACACCATTCCCCGGCCTGGTGAATTTGGTCACGAGACCTGGGAAAACGATGCCTGGCAGTGGTCCGGCGACATGTCGACCTGGGCCCCCGCGTCTGCCGACCCCGATCTGGGCCTCGTCTATCTCGTGACCAATGCGTCGACCGTACAGGGATACGCCGGCCATCGACCGGGCGACAACCTGTTCGGTGGCTCCGTCCTGGCCCTGGACGTCCAGACCGGCGAGCGACGGTGGCACTTCCAGATTCACCGCAGCGACCAGTGGAACTACGATCTCCCGACCCCGCCGATGCTGATGGATCTGACGGTGGACGGTCGACAGATTCCGGCCCTGATTCAAAACACCAAACAAGGGTTGATCTTCGCCTTCAATCGCGAGACAGGGGAGCCAATCTGGCCGATCGAAGAGCGGCCTGTCATCCAGACCGAGGTGCCCGGCAACTACACCTCAGCCATGCAGCCCTATCCGACCAAGCCGGAGCCGGTGGATCGCATCGTGTGGGACGGGCTGACCGAGGAGTATCTCGTCGACTACACCCCGGAGATGAAGCAAGAGGCGCTGGAGATTTTGAGTTACTACCGCGCGGGTGGCCTTTACGTGCCCGCGCTGCCTCAGGACCACGACAACCCGTTCTACAACAACGTGGGCTGCCTGGGAGGCGGCAACATCATTCCGCATCCGCCGGTGGCAGACCCGAGCACCGGGTTGATGTTCTCGTCTCATCGCCGCACCTGCAACGCGCCGACGTTCATGGCGCCGACCAACGGCGTAGACCAGGACGACCCGAACTATGCTGTCCCCGGCGTCGGGGGGGCCACGCCCAACAAGACACCGACGACCGGGACGACGGTGGTGCCCTGGTTGCCGCGCGGAGCCAGGCGGCCGACCCCCGAACAGGATCCGTTCGTGTCGCCGACCGGGCTGGCCACGATCGAGGGTCTACGGATCTATAAACCGATGGACAACCAGCTCTCCGCCTATCAGATGAACACCGGCGAGCGCTCCTGGTCGCTCCCGGTGGGAGAAACCGCGGCGGCGATCAAGGGGCATCCACGGCTGCGCGGACTCGATATTCCCAATGCCGGTGGGGCCGGCTGGTCGATACAGATGGTCGCGGGAGACTTGCTGGTGCAGACTCGGGCGCTCAGTGAAGGGACCCGCCAGATTGTCCCCGACGCGCCGCTGGAGCTGCATGGTCGGGACAAGCGGACCGGTGAGATTCTGGGCAGCGTGCCGCTGCCGGCCCCCGGTCAGTACGGCATGATGACCTACCTTCATGACGGCAAGCAGTACATCGTGGTGCAGATCGGCAGCGTCCACACCGACTTTCCCGGCTCGCTCGTCGCCTACGCGTTGCCATAACGCGGCTAAGGACACTGACCAGAATAACCTGGTCAGTGTCCTAACTCTGTATTCTGGAAAATCGATCTCTCAGTAGAACCCAGACTGCTTGCAAGAAATCGCGAGCCCGTACTTTCTTGCCATCTTCAGCGGATCGGCCGAGGTAGGTGACCGGCAGCTCCAGGATGTCAATTTTCCGTTTCAGGAGTTGAGCGGTTATGTCCGGTTCAAAGTCAAACCGGTTGCATCGAAGCTCTATGTCGTCGAGAAGTGAGGCCCTCACCGCCTTGTAGCAAGTTTCCATGTCGGTGAGCCTTGCACGGTACAGAACATTGGTAAGAGTGGTTAGCGTGCGATTGGCCGCCCAACTCAAGAACCCCATGCCTTCTGGGTGCCAGGCCTCTTTGAAACGACTCCCATACACAGCGTCGGCTTGACCTGCCAAAATCGGCTCAACGAGTTTCGGAATTTCGTCGGGGTCATACTCATTGTCCGCATCCTGAACAATGACAATATCGCCGGTAAGGTGCTTCAGGCCCTGGCGAATGGCCGCTCCCTTGCCCATATTGACACTGTTTCGAAAGACGGAAATTACGTGTCCATGTTTCTGTCGTTGGATTCGTTCGAGTTTTTCGAAAGTACGGTCCTGCGAGCAGTCATCGATGAGAAGCACTTCATACAGGCATGGATATTGAACGGCTACCACGCGAGAGACCAGCTCTTCGATGGTGCTTTGTTCATTGAAAACAGGAATAAGAATCGATAATTTCATTCGGTTTTGACGGCTCCTGCGCTAGCACGTTCAACGCCGGCCGCTTGAGATTGTCGCGGTGAGGGGCGGCTAGTCCGGATTCTCCAAACGGTCGTAGATCCGTTGGACCGTCAGGGGGTCGACGCCGACCTGGCGAATTGGGATCAACGTGTGGTTCGTCAGGTCGATCGTCTGCGAGGCCTCCGTCACGGTCACGCCGGCCTCATGCTGCGCCGCCGTCTTCTGCCACAGATCCCGGTAATACGCCTGCACGAGGTCGATCCGGTTCAGATCGGTCACGGCGCTCCCGTGGCCCGGGACAAACACGTCGAAGTCCAGCGCCTTGAGGTTCTCCAGCGTCTGGGGCCACTCATCGACGAATCCATCACCAAGGTACGACGGTCCCCCCAGGGCCATGTCACCGGTAAACACGACCTTGTCGTCGGGGAAGTAGACCGCGATGTCGCCACCCGTATGGGCGCGGCCGAGGAACCTGATCTGGATTTCTCGGCTTCCGCGATGCAGGGTCATCCGGTCGTTCATGGTGACCGTAGGTGGAATCGGCGCGATCTCGTCGAAGTCCGTGACGTGCGCGGCGAAGAGCTCGAGGTCCGCTTCGAGCTGGGCCCGCTCAGCCGCGTCGCTGGTCGCGGTCACTTGTTCCCTCATGCGAGCCAGCCGGGCGTCGTTTCCCGCCAGGCCGCGGGTGTAGGTCCCCTCTTCGAGCGGGGCGGTCGACATTTTCATGTAGGTGAACTCGTGGCCGATGATCGGGATGTCCGTAAACTCTTGGTTCCCGTGGGCATGGTCCCAGTGATGGTGCGAGTTGATCAGCGCCGTGATCGGGTTGGGTGTGAGCGTCTTGACGGCCGCAATCAGGTCACGCGCCTTGGACGGGGTGACGTGCGAATCGACCAGCACGACGTCGTCGTCGTTCACGATCACCAGCGCGTTGCTGTTGAACACGGGATCCGTCGTCTGCGCGAGGTAGATGCCGTTTCTGATCTCGGTGAAACGGTGCGTGTCGGTAGTGGGCTGTGCCGCGATCAACACGCCGGCCGTCGCGCAGATGGCCACGCTTGTCAGCACACGGAACATCGAGGAGCGTCTAATCATGGGGTCTCCGAACTTGTCCAGGCCGAACCGGCGCTGGGTTGTCATCATTCACGAGGGGAATGGTAACAAGGGTTGGTTGAATTCATGAACAAACGAGGGCGCGTGACACGTATGGAGAATAGACGGACGCAGGAACAGTCCGCAAGGAGTCCTTTTGATTGTCTGAAGGTGGTGGGGTAGATTTTCTTTAGATCAACCAAAGGAGAGGAAAACACACCCCCATGGAACAGGTTGAGATGACCGGAGCACCCGGCGGTGAGCCGATTCGATCACGGCCGATCTGGCTGTGGCCCGGGGTGGTCGCCGTGGCGCTGCAGTGGCTGGCCTGGTTGGTCCTGCCCATCTTCATACCGGCGGCCGCCCTGGTTGGCGTGCTTGGCGGGCTCGTTGGTGGGCTGGCGGTCGTGGCGTGGTGGGCGTTTTTCAGCCGGGCGCCTCGGACAGAGCGCTGGGGCGCGCCTGCGCTGATGGTTGTCTCGCTGGCGGCGACGTCGCGCCTGCTCGATCCGTCCGTCGCCACGGCAGGGATGGGGTTCTTGTTCTTTCTTTATGCCATCCCGGTGCTGAGCCTCGCGTTCGTGGCTTGGGCCGTGGCCAGCCGTGGCCTCTCTGACGGACGACGACAGGTGACGATGGTCGTCACGATCCTGCTCGCCTGCGTCGGCTGGACCCTCGTTCGAAGTGACGGTATGACGGGCGACGGAGCCGCGGAATTCGCCTGGCGGTGGACGCCGACCCCTGAGGAGCGGTTCCTGGCCAACGTCGACCCCGAGCCGCTGAGGACGACGGCAACGGCGAGACCGGCGTCCCTGCGCCTGACCGATGCGGAAACCGATGCCACGACGCCATCAGAGTGGCCAGGCTTTCGAGGGCCGCGTCGCGACAGTCGTGTCGCCGGCGTGCGCATCGAGACCGACTGGTCGCGGTCGCCGCCGGTCGAGCTCTGGCGCCGGCCCGTCGGACCGGGGGTGTCATCGTTCGCGGTGCACGGCGACCGGTTCTACACCCAGGAGCAGCGTGGCGACGACGAGGTCGTCGCGAGTTACCGCCTGACCACCGGCGAACCGGTGTGGAGACACCAGGACTTGGACCGATTCTGGGACTCACATGCTGGCGCGGGTCCGCGCTCGACCCCGACGCTGAGCGGCGGCCGCGTCTACACACTCGGCGCCACCGGCATTCTGAACGTGCTTGACGCTCGGGATGGCGCCGTCGTGTGGTCGCGTCAGGCCGCGGTGGACACCGACGCGACCGCCCCCGGGTGGGGCTTCGCAAGCTCACCGGTGGTGGTCGACGAGCTAGTCATCGTGGCGGTTGGTGGTGCCCTGGCCGCCTATGACCGGGACACCGGCGATCCGCGCTGGGTCGGCCCAGGCCCCCCGGGCGGCGAGAACTACAGTTCGCCCCATCTGTTGATGATCGACGGCGTGCAACAGGTGCTGCTGATGAATACCAACGGCGCGACAAGCCTCGACCCCGCGAGCGGCACCGTGCTCTGGGAACATGCCTGGCGAGGGGCCCCTATCGTGCAACCGGCGCAGATTGCGGACGGCGAGCTGGTGATCAGTACCGCTGGCGCCAGCGGAGCGCTTGGGCTGCGACGACTCGGGGTCGCTCACGGGCACGCTGGATGGACGGTCGAGGAGCGATGGACCTCGACCGGGCTGAAACCCTACTTCAACGACTTTGTCGTCCACGAGGGACAGGCCTTCGGATTCGATGGCAGTATTCTCGCCGGCATCGATCTGAACGATGGCGCACGCATGTGGAAAGGCGGGCGCTACGGCCACGGCCAGCTCCTGCTGTTACCCGACCAGGACCTGTTGCTCGTTCTGACGGAGCGGGGTGAACTCGCGCTCGTCGAGGCGGTCTCGGACGGGTTCACCGAGCTGACCCGGTTCCAGGCCATCGAGGGCAAGACCTGGAACCACCCGGTGTTGGTCGGCGACGTCCTGCTGGTGCGCAACGATCGCGAGATGGCCGCGTTCCGGCTGCCCCTCGCGCCCTCGGGGCAAACGTCGAACTAGTGGGCCGCTACCGGTCCACTAGATCTTGCTCAGACGCTGCGCCGCCTCACCGACGTCGGCAGCCGAGACGTCGAGATGGGTGACCGCGCGCACCCGGGTCTGGTCGAGCGCGGCGAGCTTGACACCGCGCTTGGCTGCGAGACCGACGAAATCCGCAGCGCTGTGGGTCGTCACCTCGAACACCACGATGTTGGTTTCCACCAGTGTCGGCTCGCAGCGAAGCCCGTCGACGACGGACAGCGCCCGCGCCAGCCTCCGCGCGTTGTCGTGGTCGTCGGCCAAGCGCGCGACATGGTGGTCGAGCGCATACAGACACGCGCCGGCCAGAATTCCTGCTTGGCGCATGCCGCCGCCGAGCATCTTGCGATAGCGGTGCGCGCGCGCGACGAAGTCCCTATCGCCCGCCAGCACCGACCCGACCGGTGCCCCCAGACCCTTCGAGAAACAGGCGCTGACGCTGTCGACCGGTCCGCACAGGGTCGCCGGCGGGGTCCCGGTGGCGACGGACGCATTCCAGACGCGCGCGCCATCCAGGTGCAGCGAGAGCCCTCGGGAGTGCGCCGCCTCGGCGATGGCCGCGACGTCGCTCTGTGGGAAGACGCGACCGCCGGAGCGGTTGTGCGTGTTCTCGATGGTCACCAGACGTGGACGGGGGAAATGCTGATCGTGCGGACGAATGGTGTCCACGAGTTGTTCGGCCGTGAAGAGACCGTGGCGACCGACCACGGTGAAGGTGACGCCGGCCCACGCGGGTCCCGCGCCCGATTCGTAGTAGAGACTGTGGTTGCCCTCCCCGACGAACACCTCGTCAGCTCGGTCGCAGTGCGTCAGCAGAGCGATCTGATTCGCCATCGTGCCACTGGGCACGAACAGTGCTGCCGGTTTCCCCAGAAGATCCGCCGACCGCTCCTGGAGTTGCGCCACGGTCGGGTCTTCGCCCCAGACATCGTCACCGACCGGAGCCTGCGCCATCGCGCTGCGCATGGCTGCGGTAGGCTGCGTCAGGGTGTCGGATCGCAAGTCGATGATCGGGTTCACGGTGGACTCCGGAGGAGAGGGACATCGGCCGCCGGCAGGTTCGCCGGCACGTGGGACCGAGCGGTGTGACGTGTCTCCACGGATCCCCCTATATGATGGCTCCTGAACGGAGGTGTGCGATGAAAATCTTTGCTCGGATGGTTCCGGTTGTGACATTCGTCCTGCTTGGCCTCGGCCATGCTGCGGCCCAGTCGGCGACTGTGTCGGGAGACCTGCTGACCGACTGGCAACAGCAGAAGCGTTCGATGATGGCGGTCGCGGAGGCGATGCCGGAGGCGACGTTCGCCTTCAAGCCGACCGAGGCCCAGCGCACGTACGCAGAGCAAATTCTGCACATTGCCGGCGCGAACGTGTATCTCATGCAGCATCTGGGGGGCGTTGCCGTGGCACCGGACGTGGACACGACCGACTTTACGGTGTTCGGGCTGTCGGCCACATCGAAGGCCGCGGTGCTCGAGGCGCTCGGCGCCGGGTATGACTACGGCATCGCCGTGCTGCAGGAGTTTTCCGACGAGCAGTTGCTGGAGACTGTCGCGGGACCGAGGTACTTGGGGGACGTCACTCGAGTGAAGATGGCGTACTTCACGCTCAGCCATGCGATGGATATCTATGGGCAAATGGCCGTGTATCTGCGTCTCAATGACGTGACCCCACCCGCCAGCCGTCGGGGCGGTGTCTGACGTGGGCGCCCGCGTCTCATGCACCTGAATCGTGGACAATACTGGGATGACGAGAACGGTGCACTCGAGACGGCTGACCTGGGGCTCGGCGCTGGTCGTGGTGATGGGGCTCGGCGCGGTGACCCTCGGAGCCGACGACTGGGAGCAGTGGCGCGGCGCTGAACGGTTGGGCGTTTGGCACGAGGGCGGCATTCTCGAGTCGTTCCCAGACGACGGGCTCAGGGTGAGTTGGCGAACACCACTGCGTGCGGGCTATGCGGGTCCCGCCGTCTCGGCCGGTCGGGTGTTCGTTGTCGATTGGCTTGAGGACCCTGAGTCGCGGACGCTCGACGGCACCGAGCGAGCGGTCGCCCTGGACGAGGCGTCGGGGGCGGTGCTCTGGACCCACGAGTGGCACACCTCCTATCGGATGCTGATGGCGTCCTATGCGGTCGGGCCGCGCGCCACGCCGACCGTCGATGGTGACCGCGTCTATGTGGTCGGGGCCACCGGCCGGCTCTTCTGTCTCGACGTCGAGACGGGCGATGTCATCTGGGAGAAAGACTATGTTGCCGACTACGGCACCAGTGTACCGACGTGGGGGGTCGCCAGTGCGCCACTCGTAGACGGTGATCGGTTGCTCACCGTGGTTGGCGGTGAACCGGACGCCCTGGTGGTGGCGTTCGACAAACGTACAGGCGACGAGATCTGGCGCGCCGTCGACGTGGTCGGTGAGATGGGCTACGGCCAGCCGGTCATCTACGAAGCTGGGGGCGCACGGCAACTGATCGTCTGGCACGCCGCGGCGCTCGTCTCACTCGACCCGGACACCGGCCAGGTCTATTGGAGCCAGGGATGGGAAGCGCGTTCAGGATTGTCGGTGGCGACACCGGTCCGTAGCGGCGACTATCTGCTAGTGACCCAGTTCTACAACGGTTCGATGATGATGCGCCTGAATCAGGACCGCCCGACGGCGTCGGTGTTATGGCAGGGGAGCGGCCGCAGCGAGCAGCCCGATCAGACCGAGGGGCTGCACTCGCTGATCACGACCCCGCTCATCATCGGGGACCATGTCTACGGCGTAGGCAGCTACGGAGAATTGCGGGGCCTGGATGCGCGAACTGGCGAGCGTCTGTGGATGAGCGACCAGATGACGACGCAAGCACGTTGGGGTGCGGCATTTCTGGTGCAGCACGATGACCGCTACTTCGTGAACAACGATGACGGCGACCTGATCATCGCGCAGTTCACACCGGAGGGCTACGTCGAGCTCGACCGGACCCGTCTGATCGATGCTGACGGGAGCTCGGGGGCGCTGGTGCGGGGGCGTCCGGCGCGGTTCGAGCGCGCCATCAACTGGACCCACCCCGCCTACGCCAACAAGCACATCGTGCACCGGAATAACACCGAGATCATCCGTGCCTCGCTGGACGCGGACGACTACTAGCCATGGCGTATGACCACGCCGTGACCTGGAACGGTGCGCGTGCGGCCGTGCTGTGTCAGAATCCACAAGACACACGCCTTGCATACCCGCGGGCTTCAAGGAGATTGCAGATGATCGATCGACGACTTCGTATACTCGCTGTTCCCGTCATGGCGCTCGTTGCCACGGTCGCGGTGGCTACTTCGGCCGCCGCACAGTCCACCCCGTGGGGTGATCCGGACCTGCAGGGCACCTGGACCTCGTCCGGCGCCACGCCGATGGAGCGGCCTGACGACTTGCAGGGGCGTGAGCTCTTGACCGAGGAAGAAGTCTCGTCGATTCGGGCCCGGACCGTCGCGCGCGATCTGGAGTTGCTGAACGCACCGGCGCAGCGGACCGAGGTGAGTACCAACCCCGGTGCCTACAACAACTTCTGGATGGATCGGGGCGCTCGTACGAATCGGACGTCGATGCTCATCGACCCGCCGGACGGCAAGTTTCCGCCGTTGACGCCCACCGGTAAGCGGCACAGTGAGACCCAGCTCAAGGCTCCCGGAGGTGCGGAGAAGGACGACACCTGGGAGGATCGCCACATCTGGGAGCGGTGCGTAACCCGCGGCGGGATGCCCAACGCCATGTTTCCCCGATCGTACAACAACAACATACAGGTGTTTCAGGCGCCTGGGGTTGTGGTGATGCTGATTGAACAGGTCCACGAAGTTCGCGTGGTGCCGCTGGACGGGCGCCCGCAGGTCTCCG
>JAPYUM010000063.1 GCA_029940535.1 Vicinamibacterales bacterium | reverse complement strand
GCTGAGCCACGACGCCCTCGGCTTCCTTCGGGGATTCGTGCAGTGGAATTGGGACGACGCCGCGCATGAGCTCCAGCGCGCCGTCGAGTTGAATCCCGGTGACGCCTCAGCTCATCTCCACTATGCGAATAGTTCCCTGCTTCCGACTGGGCGGATTCAGGAGGGACTCGCAGAGATTCGAAGGGCGCATGAACTCGACCCCTGTCTCTTCGGTGATTAGTCGATTCTTGGGCGAGGCTCTCTATTACGACCGACAGGTCTCGGCGGCGGTCCGGCAGCTTCGGCACACGCTGGCGTTGGCCCCGGACATGCCCATGACCCGAAACTACTTGGCCGCTGCCTATGGCACGATGGACATGCCAGAAGAGTCATTGCGCGAACGTCAAGAGAGCCTCAGACGCACTGGTCGCGAGAAGCAGGCGGATGCACTGGGGGAGGTATTCGCTTCGGGGGGCGAGCCGGCTACCCTCAGATGGGCGATCCAGACAGCACTTTCCCGGCCCGATGAGCTCGACGGCGAGAAAGCATGGGAGCTGGCGATCTTCCACGCGCGCCTGGGCGAGATCGAGGACGGATTGAGGTGGCTTAGCGAGGCTGTTCAGCGCCGGGGCTACGAAGTGACGTTCGCCAAGGTCCACCCGGCGTTGGACGGCCTGCGCTCTGACCCTCGGTTCGCTGCGATCCTGAAGACGATGAACCTAAGGACCGTTACTGGGCCAGATGCTTCTTGAAGAAGGCGGCCATCTCCTCGAACGCCTCCCGCGATTCTGGCGAGTCTCGGATGTAGTGGCCGTGGGCCTGCGCCTCGTAGACATGGAGGTCCGCTTCGACACCGGCGCGCCGGAGCTTCCGGTGCACACGCACCGTGTCGCTCAGCAGCAGGTCGCGGGTGCCGGTCGTGAGCAGGGTTGGCGGGAACCCGCTCATGTCGCCGTTGACCGGTGACAGCATGGGGTCGCTCAGGTCGTGCCCACCCGCGTAGAGTTCGCCCATCGCCTGACAGCGTCCCTCGGTCCCGATGAGCACGTTGTCCACCAGCCGATTCGTGTAATACGTGTCTCCGCTCCGCGTGAGATCGGCCATCGGAGTCCCCGGCGCGATCGCCGCTGGCAGCGGGAGCCCGTCCTGCTTGAGCCGCAGCACCGTCGAGAGCGTGAGGGCGCCGCCGGCCGAGGCGCCGAAGATGCCCATCCTACTTGAGTCTGCCATCTCCAGCGCACCGCGCCAGACCGCGACGGTGTCGTCCAGCGCCGCCGGATACCGGAACTCCGGAGGGCGGCGATAGTCGACCGAGAGCACCCTGAAATGTCCCTGTCCCGCCAGCAGTGCGCCTTCGAACATGGCGCCAGGGCCGCCGCCCATGACGTAGCAGCCGCCATGGATGTGCATCAACAGCCGGTCCTGGTTCTCCGGCGGGATGTCGGCTGGTGTCAACAGATAGGCCGGCACACCGTTCACCACGAGCCGCTCGAACGTCAGGTCGAAGCGGTCGAGAAGGGGCTGGGGGTCGCGCTGTGACTCGCCAAGCGCGGCGGCCACTGCGTTCCACTCCTCCGGGGTCTGGGGAGGCGAGTCCCAGTTCTCTGGAATCGGGGTGGCGAGGGCACGCTGAATCTCGGGGCTCACCGTGCTCGGGATCGGAAGTGTCCGGGCGGGCACGTCGCGGGATCCATCGGTCTGGGCGACGGCCGGCGCGACAGCCAGGCACGTTGCGATGCAAGCGGTGATGGCACTGATGTGATGCATGAGGTGGACTCTACCATCCGGAGCGGTCTGGCTGGAGCCCCCTCCTACCCATGTTCTTTCAGGTCCACTCGACCTCTTAGCCCGTATAATCGGCCCCGCGATTGGCGGCGGGCGCGACGGTCATCTCTACGAGCGTGGAGGCATCATGGCACGATCAACTCGACGGGTGTTTCTCGGCCAGCTCGGAGCCGCTGGCGCGGTCGTCATGCCGGGTCTCGGCTCCCTCCCGTGGGGAGCACGCGCCCCTCGGGCCGTCGCCACCGCACAGGATTCGTCCGGGGCGACCTACGATCTATTACTCGCCGGCGGTCGGGTGATCGACCCGGCGCAAGGCCTCTCCGCGGTGCGTGACGTCGCCATCCTCCATGGGCGGATCGCGCGCATCGACGAGCGCATCCCGCAGGCTCAGGCTCGCCAGGTGTTCGACGCCGCGGGCAAGATCGTCACGCCCGGGTTGATCGATCTGCATTCGCACGTGTACGAGCATGGGACGCCCCTTGGGGTTAACTCGGATGTCGTCGGCAACCTGTCGGGAGTGACGACGGTCGTCGATGCCGGAACGACCGGGGCCTCAATGTTCCCCGGTTTCCGGAAGTTCGTCATCGAGTCAGCCAGAACCCGCATCTACGCGCTGCTGAACATCTCCACGGCCGGCTGCTGCACTGACGAGATCTACCTCGACGCTCGGCTGATCAACACTCGAGCCGTCCTCCGGGTGATCGACGCGCATCGGGACCTGATCCTCGGGATCAAAGTTCGGGTGAGGGGCAGTCACGAAGATCTCGCCCACGATATCTCCGTCATGAAAACGGCGAGGGAGATTGCTGACCAGGCTGGCCTGCCGATCATGATGCACTGGTCTACCGAGCCAGACCTGCTGGCCGTCATGAAGGCCGGTGACATCCTTACGCATCCCTTCAACCCCCCGTCGGAGAGAACGTCCAACGTCTTCGGGAGCCAGCTGACGCAGGCCGACGAGGTGCTCCCGCAGATCCAGGCACTCACGGATCGTGGCATCTTCACCGATGGCCAGCTCGCCACCACGCACCATCAGTGGGAGGTCTCGGAGAAGGCGACGAGCCAGGGTTGGTTCCCGGATGCGATCTCGACCGACGTGGCTCGGACCCCGGACAGGACCCCGGCCAGCGTGCTGCTGCCGATGTCGCAGTTTCTCCACCTGGGAATGAGCCTCGAGCAGGTGATCGAGCGCGTGACGACGAATCCCGCGAAGATGCTCAGTTACCCCGAGAAGGTGGGGTCGCTCGAGCCCGGGTCGTCAGCCGACGTGGCCGTCCTCGAGCTCGAGCAGGGAAGCTTCACATTTGGCGACGGCTCCCGTCCGCAGGCTCACACCCGCGAGCTACGACAGCAGTTCGTCAACGTAGCCACGGTGAAGGGCGGCGTGTTCGTCAAGGGCGGCTAGGGGCACACGGACACAGGGCGGGGACGAACACGGAGGACATCGTGTGAACAATCGGACGATCGGTGGAATTGTAGTTGGAGTGGTGCTTCTGCTCGGCCTGACAGGCTGGGCGTCCACGGCCCCGTATTTGAGCAATCAGGGACTCGGGCGAACGCCTGGTGTCATCATCGGTGGGACCGACACGCCGGCCCCGAGTGACTTCACGTCGCTCAACGGCGGCAGGGGCCCGCTGATCATGAAAATGGCCGGGTTTCCGCCGTTTGTCGTCCATCTCTCGTACGCCGGCACGCCCGACGGGGTGATCACCGCCACCCGTCCGGACGGAGGGTACTGGGCACGACGCGTGCGGGAAGGGACCGGCGACGGGTGGTTGCGTTTCGGTGACGAGACGTTTGCGATGCATGCCGCCGAGGTCGTGGGTGACGCGCGCATCCCACTGCTCGAGCAGTGGTCGGCCAGGACCGGCATGCCCATGGACTCGCCGGGTCCGGAGCCACTGCGCGACTGGGAGGTCTTCGTCTGGACGCCTAGGTAGGACCGATCGGTCTCCTAGACATCGGAGGAACTGACATGGGCGACGTAGTCGAACGCAGCACGCTCTGCGCCGTGGTGGTCCTGACCTGCGCCGTGCAATTGGGGATCGAGCCGCGTCCGGTTGCGGCTCAGTCGGTGGAGTCGGCCGGGCTCGAGTTTCCCTCCGACGAGTCCTACCTGCGATTTCTCGCCCCGGGCCACGACGCCTATCGGACGCTGGACGGAGACCGGATGAAGCGACTGGTCGCCGAGCAGACCGCCATTGCGCGGCGTTATCGAGACGCTGGCCATCAGTACTGGGGCCGGATCATCGGCACCGAAGCGGATCACGACACGGCATCGTGGATGGCCGAGCGACTCCGTCAGGCGGGCGCCGATGTGCGACTGGAGCGTCTCGACCTGCCGCCACAGTGGGTGCCGCAATCCTGGGAGGTCACCGCATCACGTCCCGGTGAGGTGGTGACCTTGGCCTCTGCGTCGCCGACCTATGCATCTCCGGGCACCCCGTCAGAGGGACTCGACGTCGAGCTGATTGACGTGGGTCTGGGGATGGCAACGGACTTTCGGGGCCGGGACGTGCGTGGCAAGGCGGTGATCATTCATGCCATCCCCAGGCCCGGCATCATCTCACTCATGCGCTCCGCAACGCTGAGAGGCGCCATTGCCCGGTCGGGCGATGAGGGCGCCGCGGCCATACTCATCGTGATCGAACTGCCGGGCAATATTGAGACGCTGCTCTATAGCGTGAACTCCGCGGTGCCCACGCTGGCCCTCGGGTCGGACGACGGTGCCACGCTGCAGCGGATGCTGGCTGACGCTGATGTGGGTGAGCCACCGCGCCTGGGGCTCCGTCTCGACGTGCAGGAAGTCGAGGGACTGACAACCGCTGTCGTGTTTGGCGTGGTGCCGGCGGCGACCGAGGATGCGGAGAAAGTCGTGATCGTTGCGCACCGGGACGCGTTCTTCGAGGGTGCCAGCGACAATGCGGCGGGTGTCGCCATGGCCGTCGAGCTCGTCGAATATTTCTCCCAGGTGCCCAGAAGCCAGCGTCGTCGCGCGGTGGAGGTCATCGGCACGCCCGGTCATCACAACCGCGCCCGCACCGGACAGGCCTGGCTCGAGGAGAACCGAGAGACGGTGCTGCGGAACGCCGCGCTGCTGTTCAACGCCGAGCACAGCGCGCACGCCCTCGTCGACCACTGGGGCGCTGCCCTCCACGCCACCAACTCCCTCGGGCCGTTCGACTGGAACGTCAACGGATCGACCGCGCTGTTGGAGATTGCGAATCGCAGCTTCGACGAATTCGGCATTCCCAGATGGGCGCAGATGAGAGGGCTGGGCGGAGAGATCTCCCGGATCGACGACCTCGTGCCTTCGATCAACTTAATGCACGCCGGAGTTCTGCTTCATTCGAATGCGGAGACAGCCGAGGCCATTCCCGCGGCTGGACTCGCCGCCACGGCACGCGCCTACGCGAAGATCATCGATGAAGCGAATCGGTTGAGCCTCTCCGCGCTGGTTTCGCAGTGACCGCCCCCCGACTGACCAGGAGGATGCGATGCGCATACAAGTTGGTGTCTCACGATGTGGTCTGCTGATTGCGCTTGTCGTCATAGCGAGCGCGGCTGGTCGACTGACCGTGCACGCCCAGACCACGGAGTTTGTGCCCGTCACCGACGCAATGCTCCAAGACCCTGCGCCAGAGGACTGGCTGATGTGGCGCCGTACGCTTGACGGCTGGGGCTACAGCCCGCTCGACCAGATCACCCGCGAGAACGTTGGTGAGCTACGTATGGTCTGGACCCGCGCCTTGGGCCGCGGCAGTCAGCAGGGGACCCCGCTGGCCTATGACGGGGTGCTCTACATGCCGAATCCCCGAGATGTCATCCAGGCCATCGATGCGACCACCGGAGACCTCCTGTGGGAGCATCGACGGGAGGTGCCGGAGAACGTTCCCGACGGCGGTCTCGTGACCAACAACCGGAACATCGCCATTTACGGCACGCTGATCATCGACACAAGCGTCGATGACCACGTATTCGCGCTCGACGCCGACACGGGCGACATGGCGTGGGAGACCGAGATTCTCGACTACGAGACCTACCGCGCCATGCAGAGTTCCGGGCCCATCATCGCGAACGGGAAGGTGATCTCGGGCCGAAGCTGTCGCAAACCTGACTCGTGCGTCATCACCGCTCACGACGCGAGGACCGGCGCGGAGCTGTGGCGTCGGCGGACGATACCGGCACCGGGTGAACCGGGGGACGAGACCTGGGGAGACGTGGCGTTCGAAGACCGCCAACATGTCGGCACCTGGATGGTGCCGAGCTACGACCCGGCGCTGAATCTGATCTACATCGGGACGTCGGTGACCTCGCCAGCGCCGAAGTTCATGCTCGGTGGTAGCGACCTTGCGCACCTCTATCACAACTCCACGCTCGCGCTCGACGCCGACACCGGCGAGATCGTGTGGTACTACCAGCACCTCAAGGATCACTGGGACCTGGACCATCCCTTTGAGCGGCTCCTGGTGGACACCGTCGTCGCTCCCGATCCGGCCGCGGTGAGCTGGATCAACCCGAGACTGCAGGCCGGTGAGACCCGCCGGGTGATCACCGGCATTCCGGGAAAGACCGGGGTGGTCTACACGCTTGATCGCGAGACCGGCGAGTTTCTCTGGGCCACCCCCACGGTCACCCAGAACGTCATCAGCCACATCGACGGGGCCACCGGGGCGGTGACCGAGAACTCCGAGGTGGTCTTCACCGGACTCGGCCAGGAGGTGCTTGCCTGCCCCTCGTGGATCGGCGGCAAGGACTGGGAGGCGGGCGCCTACAGCCCGCTGACCAACACGATGTACTATCCGCTGCGCAACACCTGTGCGCGGGTGCTGTCGACGATGGAGGGCGGGCTGGCGATCTACCGGCTCGCGGCCCGATTCCAGCTCGCCCCCGGTACCGACCAGTTGGGGACGGTGCGCGCGATTTCGGTGGAGACGGGTCAGACGACCTGGGTCCACGAGCAGCGCTCTGCCACCATGTCGCTTGTTACCACCGGGGGAGGACTGGTATTCGGTGGCGACGTGAACGGCCGCTTCCGCGCCTTCGACCAGGAGACGGGCGAGGTGCTGTGGGAGATTAACCTCGGGTCCTCGGTGACCGGCTTTCCGATCAGCTTCGCGGTCGACGGTCGGCAGTATGTGGCGGTCAGCACCGGCAGCGCGGCCACCGCGTCGGGGTTTGTTCGCCTGACGCCGGAGATACGCCCGAGCGCCGGGAACAACCTGTTCGTGTTTGCCCTGCCGGTTCGAGACTAAATCGCCTGGCCGCGCTTCCGGCTCTGCTTCGTTACCGTAGTTGTGACCGGCAGTACTAAGCCCGACGCGCGCACTGGCGCACCGTGATACGTTTCCCCCATGCAGTCACAACCGTCACTCGGTGGATACACGACTGTGCTCGTGATATGCGTGACTACCGTGCTCGGCGGGTGCGCGGCGGAGTCGCCGCTCGAACCGATCGGCCTCACCAACGGGCAAGGGGAAATCGCCGGTGAGGTGACCACCAACAGCGTCATCCTGCACTCGCGGCTGACCACCCTGGCCGGGCTCGTCGACGAGGACGTGGCCGGTGCGCCAGGCGTGGCCCGATTCGAGTTGGCGGCGTCGGAGGAGTTCGAGAACCCGACACCGTCACCCTGGCTGAACGCGACGGCCGGGGGCGACTTCATCGTCAAGGCGAAGATGACCGGGCTGACGGCAGGCACTCGCTACGTGTACCGTCTCCGATACGGCCCGCATGAGGACAACACGCGTGTCGGCCCAATCCGCTCGTTCAGCACCCTGCCGGGCGCCGACAGCAGCGCCGAAGTCAACTTCGTGGTCGTCACCGGCATGAACTACGCCCAGTTCCACGGCGATGGCGAGCGCGCGGCGTCGCCTGAAGAGCAGGCGCTGGGGTATCCGGCGCTCGCGACGATACTCGAGAAGGCCCCTGAGTTCTTCGTCGCCACCGGAGACAACGTCTACTACGACGTACCGTTCGGGGAGTTCGACCGAACCCAGCCCTATCTCCGCAAGCGGTGGCACCAGCAGTTGGTGCAACCGCGGTTCGTCGACCTATTTAGTGCAGTGCCGACGTATTGGCAAAAGGACGACCACGACTATCGCTACAACGACTGCGACAACACCATTGACAACGAGCCAGACCCGTCACCGGCGCTCGGGGCCGCGACCTTCTTGGAGCAGGTGCCGGTGGTCGACCCTAGCGACCCGAACCCGCTCACCTATCGCACACACCGGGTGTCGCGGGATCTGCAGATCTGGTTGACCGAAGGCCGGGACTACCGCAGCCCCAACATGGCCGAACCCGGACCGGAGAAGACGTTGTGGGGTGCCGAACAACTCGCCTGGTTGAAGGAGACCTTGCTCGAGAGTGACGCGACCTTCAAGATTCTCATCTCGCCGACACCGATGATTGGACCGGACGACGCCAACCAGGCAGGTCGCCAGGCGGAGGGGCACGACCCCTTCAAGCGTGACAACCATTCGAATCCCTACGGCTTTCAGTACGAACGGGACACGTTCTTCAATTGGCTAGAGGAGCACGACTTCCTCGACAAGCAGTTCTACATCGTGACCGGCGACCGTCACTGGCAATACCACTCCATTCACCCGCGGGGGTTCGAGGAATTCTCGAGCGGCGCACTGGTGGACGCCAACTCGCGGCTCGGACGATACCCGGGCGACCCGGCCTCGAACGACCCCGACGCCCTGATCGAGCAGCCGTTCTCGTCGCCCGAGCCAACCGGCGGCTTTCTTGAAATCACCGTCACACCGGGAGCGGCACCAGCCGCGACGTTCAGATGGTTCGATGAACGCGGTGGGTTGGAGTATGAGACGACCAAACTCGCTGGCTAGCTGCTACATCCGGTGAAGCGGCACTGGTCGCCGGGTCTCCGCTAAATTGGGGCAATCTCGCTCTGTCGCCCACCATTAGTAACGGGGCATACAAATGAAAACACTGCGCCAGTATTTGAAACTTGCTTTGCTCGTAATTTCAATCGTCCTGATCAACGCGCCGGCTGCCTTCGCACAAGCTGAAGCGTATTCCGGTGTCATCAGTTCTATGGAGCTGTTCCAGGAGAACTGCGCCGTGTGTCATGGTGAAAACCTGGAGGGGGCTGCCCAGGGCACACCGCTAGGGGGAGCGTTTCGTCATGGCGACTCCATGCCAGACGTCATCGCCAGTATCAGCAACGGCTATGAGGCATCGGGTATGCCCGATTGGCAGGATACCTTCAGCCCTGAGCAAATTCGCAGCATCGCCATGTACATCCTGGAGACCCGCGCCAACCTCGACTACGTGACGTCAAATTTTGACATGCCACTCGCGATCCCGGATGGCTGGTTCGAGAGTGAGTTACATCCTTTCCGTCTGCAAACCGTCGTCGACAGCCTGGATCCGCTCCCCTTTTCTATCGAGCCCCTGCCCGATGGCCGCCTGTTGCTGACCGAAAAAACACGGGGTGTACGCATCGTTGACCCGGACGGTGACCAGTCGGATTTTATTCGGGGAACACCCCAGGCCTACGACGACATCTATCGTTTGGATTCTCGCCTGGATATAGAACGCGGCATGGGGTGGCTGTTCGATGTCGCGTTGCATCCCAACTACGAGGAAAACGGCTGGATCTATCTGCACTTCGGCGACCGCTGCAACGATTGCAACGACCGCAGCCGGGAAAGCGGACGCCCCGTTTCCATGAACAAACTGGTACGGGGGAAAATTGAAGACGGCGAGTGGATTGAAGAGCAAACCATCTGGCAGGCCGACATGGAGGACTACAACCCGTCAGGGGACGTGGCCGCCGGCGGCCGCATCGCCTTCGACGACGCCGGCCACGTGTATTTCACGGTGGGATCGAAAGGCCCCATGGGCGGCATTCAGGATCTGTCAAAGCCGTGGGGCAAGACGCATCGCGTGAACGACGATGGCAGTATTCCGGAAGGCAACCCCTTCGCCGACCGCGACGATGTCTATCGCAGCATCTACACCTATGGTCATCGCAGCCCTCAAGGCTTGGAGTTCGATTTTACCAACGGAGAGCTATGGGGAACCGAACACGGGCCTCGGGGTGGGGACGAGGTGAACCGGCTGGTGCCGGGAGGCAACTATGGCTGGCCGTTGTATTCGCTGGGTATAGATTACGACGGCACGCCGGTTGAGTACGGTAGGGACCTCGGCATTGCCTTTGAATTATCCGATATCGAGCAGCCGGTGGTGGATCTGACACCTTCACCCGCAGTGTCTAGTTTCATCATTACCACGAGCGAACAGTTTCCCGAATGGAAAGGCGATTTCCTGGTGGGCTCGTTGAAGGCACGCAGTCTTTTCCGCATCAAGATTGAGGACAACCGATTTGTTCATCAAGAAACGCTGTTCGCAGGCATTGGCCGCATTCGTGATATCGAGCAGGGCTATAACGGAGACATTTACTTGTTACTCGAACATGGCTCCGGTGGACAAATCGTTCGGTTGGTTCCTGCTGAGTAGGGCCGCGTCACACGACCTGTCGATCGAGGCCGGTGGCACACGGACCTCGCTTGCGATCAGGGTGTGAGGTCGAATGCGGCGAGTTCGATCGCCCGGCCCAAAGCGGCATACCCGAGCACGTTCGGGTGGATACCGTCGCAGTCGTAGACCGGATTGATGAGGTCGACGTTTACGGCGTCTTGCAGGACCTCATCGAAATCGAGTACCCCGTCGAGGTCGTCGTTCGACCGGATCCACTCGTTGATCGTGTGTCGCTCCGCGTTCCGCGCGGCGCCAAAACCCAGGTTGGCCGGGAAGCCGCGCGGTTCCGGATTCCGCGGAATGATGGTCGCGCCGATCACCGACAGGCCCCGGGCCTTCGCGCGGCCGACGATCTCTTCGAGCCCGGCGATGACCTGCTCGGCGGTTGCGTCCCGTCGAAGATCGTTTGTGCCGAGAAACAGGACAAGGTGCGTGACACCGGCCAGACTCAGGACGTCCCGTTCCAGGCGCTCCACACCGGGGATGCTGCCGACCGGCGGCACCCGGATCGCCGTGTTGCCCCCGATACCGGCGTTCACCATCGCCAGCTGTGCGGCGCCGGAGGTCTCCCGCAGTCGGGCGTAGAGGACATCCTCCCAGCGGTCGTATCCGTCGACCGTTGCGCAGGAGCCGTCGGTGATCGAATCGCCGAAGGCCACGATGGCGCCGCGGGCCGAGGACGAGAACACCTCGACCGCCGACAACCAATGCATCGAAGTCGTCGTCTCGGTGAAGGGCGCCCCGTCCTCAGTGTCTGTCCGGTCACCGGCGCCCGGCGCGGTCACATACGACGTTGTCAGCCCGTTGCTGTGCGCGCTGCTCCGGACGTCGGCGTTCGGAAGATGCAGGCTGATCGCCAGCCGCTGTTCCGCCTCGACCGTCAAAGGTACGGCGTCAGTCACCACGAACGCGCCGGCTGGAATCGTCACCGAGGGCGACCCATCGAAGCGTAGCGGCCGGCTCGACCCGACCACAAGGGCTGAGCCGTTCCTCTGGAACCCCACCGACGCCGCGCCGATCGTCAGCGGGGTGTCCCCAAATGTGTTCTCGAGCCGGACGCGTATCTCAGTGCCGGCGATGGTCGACCGCGCGATCAGACGGACGGTCGCGTTCGTCACCGTCCAGGTGGTGGGCGAGACGCTCTGCATGGACGAGCCCCAAGCGGCCACCCACTGCTGTGCTGCCGCGGGGGCGGCGCCGCTCAGGAGGAGCATGGTCACGCCGACCGTCGTCAGTGCCCGGCGGAGCAATCGGCCGTTGACGTTTGTACTCGGGCTCATGTCACACGTCTCCTTGGGCGCGACGAATGCCTGACGATCACGCCGCAGCCGACCATTATGATCCGCAGGCGTGCGCGCGTCGAGTCCCCGGGGCGAGCGAATCCCGCTTGACATCCGTTGAGGTGAGGCCGAGGATCGCGTCCAAGGCTTTGAGACCATGATGATGCCATCGGCGTCGCCCAGGAGGTTACGTAGGAGTGCCGTGGCCGGCGTGACCATGCTGCTGGTCGGGCTGGTGGCGTTCCCGGCGTCGGGGACTGGCCAGCCGGTGACGTTCACGAAGGATGTCGCCCCAATCCTGCACCGCTCCTGCGTGCAGTGCCACCGCCCCGGGTCGATCGCACCGATGTCGTTGATCTCCTATGAGGACGCGCGTCCCTGGGCGCGGGCGATCCGGGAGAAGATATCGCTCGCCCCGGACGATCCCGAACGGATGCCGCCCTGGTTCATCGAGAGGAACGTGGGTATCCAGCAGTTCAAGGACGACCCCTCGTTGACCGACGCGGAGGTCGCGCTGATTACCGCCTGGGTGGCCGAGGGCGCGCCTCGAGGCGACCCGGCCGACCTGCCGGAAATCGACCTCCCCGCCCGCGAGTGGAGCATAGGGACACCGGACCTGGTCGTCTCGTCACCCTCGATGACGATCCCGGCGGTCGCACCAGACTTCTACGGTCGTATCGGACCGTCGCCGATCGGTTTGACCGAAGATCGGTATGTCAAGGCGGTCGAGTTCCGGGAGGTCCGGCACGACGCCGGCGCGGCGTCACGCGAGGCCGGTGACCTGAACTACTTCGTCGTCCACCACGCGGTCATCGGGGCAGCGGCCGGAGCCGCGGGCACTGCGGAGAGCCGTTCCGCCGGTCGGTTCAACGTCGTGTGGGAGCTGGGACAGAACTCGACGATCTATCCGGATGTGCTGGGGGTCAAGCTGGCGGCCGGCTCCGTGCTGAACTTCGACCTGCATACCCACTCGATCGGCACGGAGACGACCTTCTCGATCGAGGTGGCGTTCACGCTGCATCCACGCGGGTACCAGCCGAAGTACACCAACGCCGGGTCGTTCAACTCGCTCACCTACGACCTGGACATTCCGGGCAACAAGGAGACCGTCATCGAGGCGCTGTGGCCGCTCTCGCGGCCGGGGATGGTCCTGAGCTTCGAGCCGCACCTGCACTCGAGCGGGCGCCGGATGTGTGTGGAGGCGCTGTATCCGACCGGCTACCAGGAGACGCTCAACTGTGCCGGCTACAACCACAACTGGGTGAAGGTCTACCACTACCAAGATGACGTCACGCCGCTGCTCCCGGCGGGCACGGTTCTGAAGGTCACGGCGTGGTATGACAACACGGCCGGCAATCCGAGGGTGGCGGACCCGCGGAACTGGAAGGGCTGGGGGAGCCGGTCGATCGACGACATGATGTTCCTGTTGTCCAGAGTGATCTGGCTCACCGAGGAAGAGTTCGAGGCGGAAGTGGCCGCCAGAGCGGAGCAGACCGCGGCGGCCGCGCTGCCGTAGCGACGAATCCCGCCGCTCACTTGTGTTGATGCGCACACCGTTGCCTGTGGGGCTGATCGGGTTTGCACGGCTCACCGTCTTGGGCGTGATGCTGACCACGACCGCGCTGACCACCACGAGCGGTCAGCAGCTCGTCTACTCGAGCGGTCAGACGGTGGCCCCCGCGTTCGAGGGGTGGGAGCAGAATCCCGACGGCAGCTTCAACATGGTGTTCGGGTACTTCAACCGCAACCTGGACGAGCATCTGCACGTGCCGGTCGGTCCCGACAACAGCCTCGAACCCGGCGGGCCCGATCGGGGCCAGCCCAGCTATTTCCTGCCGCGGCGCAACCGTTTTCACTTCAAGGTCAAGGTCCCGGCGGACTTTGGGGACCGTGAGCTGGTCTGGACGCTGACCACGCAGGGGCAGACCGAGAAGGCCTATGCGACGCTGATCCCCGAATACATCATCGACAAGCAGTTGGCGATGCTCGACGTCGGCAACTTCGGCCGCGATCCGGAAGGCCGCGATCTGTTGAACGAGCCGCCCACGGTCGAACTCGAGGGGGCCGCCCAGCGTGCCGTGCCCGTAGGCACGCTGCTCGGACTAACGGCGTCGGCCACCGACGACGGCATGCCCGAGCCACGACCGGCGCCGCGGGGGCGACCCGGGACGCCAAGGTCCAGGAGCAATGCCCTCGGGCTGCGGGTCGCGTGGTTCGTCTATCGAGGGGACGGGGCGAACGTCACGTTCGATCCGCCACAATTCAAGATCCACCCCGATTACCGGGACCACAGCAACTCGCCCTGGTCACCCGGCTGGGAGGCTCCGGAGCTGCCTCCGGGCGGGCGGTTTCCGGTGAACGTCACCTTCAGCGAGCCCGGTGCGTATGTGCTGCGGGTGCTGGCGACCGACGGTGGACTAACCGGCCATCGGGACGTCGCGGTCACCGTGCGCTGATGATGGACAGAGCCTCTGCGTCGTGGGCGTCCCTGGCCGCGGTAGTGATCGCGCTCTCGGTTGTGCCGGTGGGCGCGCAGCAGGGGGCGACTGACGGCGAGTGGCGCAGCTACGGCGGCGACGTCGGGAGCACGAAGTACTCCCCGCTCGACCAGATCACGGCCAGCAACTTCGGCTCGCTCGAGATCGCCTGGCGGTGGGACACCGTCGACACCCATCTGGCGAAAGACGAGGGTGGCGGGTCGTGGATCGGTCCCGCGTCCGAGGTGTTCGAGGCGCTCGCGCAGGAGGAGCCGGACCGCTGGGAGACAGAGATCTACAGCCCGCGCCCCGGGACGTCGCTGCTGGTCGCGACACCGGTCATGGTCGACGGTGTGCTCTATCTCAGCACCCCGCTCTATCAGGCGGCGGCGGTCGACGCTCGCACCGGCCGGACCTTGTGGGCCTTCGACCCGAAGGCGTACCTGTCGGGGACACCGGCGGTGATTCCCTGGCGGCATCGCGGCGTCGCATACTGGTCGAACGGTGACGCCGCGCGCATCGTCTGGGCCACCGGAGACGGCTATCTGATCGCCGTCGACGCGAAGACCGGCCGGCCGGCGGCGGAGTTCGGCGTGGGCGGGCGGGTCGATCTCATGGAAGGCATTCCGCGTGCGAGCCGGGGCTCACGGAGCGTCCAGAATCTGCTGGCGCTTTCGTCCCAGTCACCGCCGCTGGTGCTCCGCGACACGATCATCGTGGGGTCGTCGATGACCGACATGGTCATCACGCAGGAGAAGCCGCCGGGCTGGGTGCGTGCCTACGACGCCCGCACCGGCCGGCACAAGTGGGACTTCCATACGATTCCCCAGAGCGCCGATGCCTTCGGCGCCGACACGTGGCTTGGCAACGCCTGGCAGTACACCGGCAACACGAACGTCTGGGCCCCGATCAGCGGCGACGAGGAGCTCGGCTACGTCTATCTGCCGACCGGGACCCCGTCTGGGGACTACTACGGAGGGCATCGTCTCGGCGACAACCTGTTCGCCGAAAGCCTCGTCTGCGTGGACATCGAGACAGGGCAACGGATGTGGCATTTCCAGGCGGTGCACCACGGTCTGTGGGACTACGACTTTCCGGCCGCGCCGAACCTGCTCGACATCGAGGTCGATGGGCGGCAAATCAAGGCGGTGGCGCAGGTCAGCAAGCAGGGGTTCGTCTACACCTTCGATCGGGTGACGGGTGAACCGGTCTGGCCGATCGACGAGCGTCCTGTGCCGACCGATACCGACCTGCCCGGCGAGGTGCCGGCGTTCGCCCAGCCGTTCCCGACGAAGCCGCCAGCGTTCGAGTACCAGGGAACGTCCATCGACGACCTCGTCGATTTCACGCCCCAGATCCGTCAGATGGCGGTCGACGCGGTCGAGGGGTTTCGGCTGGGGCCGCTCTTTACCCCGCACTCGCTCCGGGGCACGCTCATGAGGCCGGGCGCCGGAGGGGGCGCCAACTGGTCGGGCGCGGCCCTCGATCCGGACACGGGGCTGCTGTATGTGCCCTCTACGAACGGACATTCGGTGGTGCCGTTCTCCGAGCCCGGGCCCGATTCTCCCGCCACCCTCCGGTTCATCACACGCTGGGGACAGGGCGGACAGGGTCCGACGATGCCGCAGGGACTGCCGCTCTGGAAGCCGCCGTACTCGCGCATGACGGCAATCGACATGAACGTGGGGGAACACGCGTGGATGACGCCGCTCGGCGACGGTGACCGCTACCGCAGGCACCCGCTGCTGCGTGACCTGGGTCTCCCGCCGTTGGGCGGCGAAGGGCGGGGTGGTCCGGTGCTGACTCGGACGTTGCTGATCAACGCGCTGACGGCGGGCGGCAGCGACGGCGGACCCCGCCTGGTGGCGTACGACAAGGCGACCGGCGAGATCGTGGGATCGGTGGATCTGCCCGGCGGCGCGCTTGGCACGCCGATGACCTACATGCTCGACGGCCGGCAGTACATCGCGGTGACCGTCGGCGGCAGTGTGCCGCAGCTTGTCGCGTTCGCGCTGCCCGGGAGGAGTTGAAGGTGACAAATCGATCGTTGGCGCTCGGAGTTACGGGGATGCTCGCCGTCGTGGTCGTCGGCATCGTGCTGTCGGCGCCGCTGGCCGGCCAGTATGCCTCGCCGGACGCCTGGGACGTACCCAGGACGCCCTGGGGCGCCCCGGATCTGCAGGGCATCTGGGACAGCAAGAGTACCACGCCGATGCAGCGGCCCCCGCAGTTTGCCGACCGCGAGTTCCTGACCGACGACGAGATCGCGGCGCTGGAAGAGGAGAGGGCCCGGGTGCAGAGCGAAGGGCCGCAGGGCCGCGATGTGCGCGCCGCGTCGGGGACGGAGGCGGACGTCGAGGGCGCCTACAACAACATCTTCAGCACCGGGCTCGGCACGAGCTATAGCCGGTCGATGCGTTCGTCACTGATCACGGATCCCCCGGATGGCCGGATGCCGCCCTTGACGGACGAGGCCCAGGCGCGACGGGAGGCCCAGAGCGGCGCCGCGGGGGCGGCCCGAGCCAGCGCGAGCCCACCGCCGCAGCCGGCCGTGCCCTATCCGGTCGACACCGGGCGGGCGTATGACCATCCCGAGGAACTGCGTGGCATGGAGCGCTGTCTGGGGGTCACGATCCCCTGTACCGGTGGACTGTGCGGCTTCAGCCGGCTGGTGCAGGCGCCCGGCTGGGTGGGCATCTACTACGAGCAGGGTCACGGCGGTGGCGGGTATCGCTCGATCCCGCTGGATGGGCGTCCCCATCTGCCCCCGCACATCCGGCAATGGCTCGGCGACTCGGTGGGGCACTGGGAAGATGACACCCTCGTGGTGGACACCACGAACTTCACCGACAAGACGAACTACCAGGGCGCGGGAGAGAACCTGCATCTCGTCGAGCGGTTCACGCGGGTCGGCCCTGACCTGTTGCAGTACGAGATCACCGTCGAGGATCCGACGGTCTGGACCCGGCCATGGACCATGGAACTGGCGCCGGCCCTGCAGGACAACACCGAGAACCTGATTTTCGAGGCCGCCTGCCACGAAGGCAACTACTCGCTGACCGGCATGCTGACCGGGGCGAGGATGGAAGAGGCGGCGGCGGGAGCGCGCTAAGTGATGCGAACGCAGGTGAGCGAGATGGCGAAGGCGGTGGCGGCCGTCATCGGGGTGGTCGGGTTGGCGGGCTGCCAGGCTCCGGCCGATTCTGTGACCGCGGGCGACAGCGTGCCGCGGCTCGAGGGTACCGCGGTGCCGGACATACACGGGGTCTGGCAGGCCTTCAGCGAGGCCGAGTACGACCTGGAAGGGCAGTCAGCCCAGCCGGCGGCGGTGCTGCACGCCGGGCGGCCCAACGGCAATCCCGTCCCCCACGCCCCGGTGCTGGCGCTGGGCGCGCTGGGGGGAGTGCCGCCGAGCCAGGGCGTGGTCGTGGGCGGGACGATACCGTATCGCCCCGAGGCGATGGCCCAACGCCAGGCGAATCGTGACGCGGGGCTGACGCGCGACCCGTTGGTGAAGTGCCTGATGCCCGGGGTGCCGCGGGCGACCTACATGCCGTTCCCGTTCCAGGTCACGCAGGGCACCGAGAAGATCATGATCACCTACGGGTTCTCGAACGCCGGTCGGACTATTCACCTCGACGAGGTGAACATGGGCGTTCCCGCGTGGATGGGGAATTCGCACGGCCGCTGGGAGGGCGACACGCTCGTGGTGGAGGTGACGGATCTGATCGGCGAGACCTGGTTCGATCGGTCCGGCAACTACCACAGCGAGGCGCTGAAGGTGACCGAGCGGTACACGCCCCTCACCCCGTATCACATGCAATACGAGGCGACGATCGAGGACCCGGAGGTGTTCAGTGAGCCGTGGACGATCTCGTTGCCCCTGTACCGGCGGATGGAGGACCATCCACGGGTGTTGGAGTATCGGTGCGTGGAGATGGTGGAAGAGCTGGTCTACGGCCACCTGCGGAAGGAGCCGCTCGTCACCCACTGGGAGGGCGACTACGGCCGGCGCGGCGGCACGCTCGTGGTCGATATCACCCGTCGCCCCACGAGCGACGACCTCAACCCCTAGGAGAGTGGCAATGCGAACCAGGGCAATCGTCGGCGCCATGGTCGGTGTGTGGCTGTTGCTGGCGACGCTACCGATCGGGGCGCATCATGCGTTTTCGGCGGAGTTCGACGCCAACAAGCCGGTCCATTTCGAGGGGACGGTGGTGAAGGTGGAGTGGATCAACCCCCACGCCTGGTTTCACATCGACGTGACGCAGGACAACGGGGAGGTCGAGCGGTGGATGATCGAAGGGGGCAACCCCCACAACCTGTTCCGGAGGGGCTTCTCGCGTGACGCCATCGCCATCGGGATGGAGATCGTGGTGGATGGCTATGCCTCGAAGGACGGAACGCGGAGGGCCAACGGGCGGGACATGACGCTGCCCGACGGGCGCACGCTGTTCCTGGGCTCGTCGGGCACCGGCGCGCCCTACGATCAGCCTCGGTGAAGTCCCCCCACCTGCTTCTGCTCCCGCTGGCGTGCACGGCGGCGCTCGCGACGACGAGCCTGCTGCCCGCGGTCGCCGGCACCCCGCCCCTGCGATGGGCGGTGCTGGGCACCGCGGGGGTGCTCGCGGCATGGACCGGGTGGCTGCTGGTCCAGACGAATCGTCAGGCCCGAGCGCTGAGCATCGTGGTGGCGCTACGGCCCCAGCACTATGTCCAGGCGTGCGCGCAGGGGGCCGTGCTGTTGTACTGGGGCTGGTATTGGCGCGACGTGTACGAGGCGGCCCATCTGTTCGCGGCCCAGCTCGTCTTCGCGTACGCGGTGGACCTGCTCCTGACCTGGACACGCCGACCCACGTATCTGCTCGGGTTCGGGCCGGTGCCCATCGTTTTCAGCATCAATCTCTTCCTCTGGTTCAAGCCGGACTGGTTCTATCTGCAGTTCCTGCTGATCGCGCTCGGATTTGCGGTCAAAGAGTTCTGCCGGTGGGAGCGGGATGGCCAGATGGTGCACGTGTTCAATCCTTCCTCGTTCGCGCTCGGGCTGTGTGCCCTGGGGCTCATCCTCACCGGAGCGACCGACCTGACGTTGGGACAGGAGATCGCCACGAGCTTGAACGACCCGCCCCGGATCTATCTGGTGATCTTCCTCGCCAGTCTGGCGGGGCAGTTCCGGTTCGGGGTTGCGGCCATGACGATGTCGGCGGTCGTCACGATGTATCTGTTCGGATTGGTCTACTTTGCGATGTTCGGGACCTACTACTTCGTCGATGCGTATGTGCCGGTCGCCGTGTTTCTCGGTATGCACCTGCTGTTCACCGATCCGTCGACATCGCCTCGGACCGAGCTCGGCCGGGTCGTCTTTGGTGTGACCTACGCGCTCAGCGTCATCGTGCTGTACGGCATCCTGGGGGCGCTCGGGGCCCCGACGTTCTACGACAAGCTGCTGGCGGTGCCGGTGATGAACCTGCTGGTCAGGGGTATTGACCGTCATGTCCGCGCGGTGGCGCGTCTGCGCCCGGGCCTCGAGACCCTGTTTCTCCCACCGCTCGGTCGACGCCGTCACCTGGTCCATGTGGTCGTGTGGGCGATGGTCTTCGTCGGCATCAGCGCGGCCCAGGGCATTGGTGACACCCATCGCGGGCAGTGGGTGTCGTTCTGGCAACAGGCCTGCGCGGAGGCTCGACCGAACGGCTGCCGGCAGTTCGGTGTGCTGGTGTCGACGTACTGTGAGCGTGGATCGGGGTGGGCCTGCAACGAGTACGGTGTCCTGGTGCAGCCGCAGATTCGTCCCGATCTGGCTGCCGCGTTGTTCGGGCGCGCCTGCGATCTTGGCTTCTCGGCCGGGTGCGCCAATCGGGAGCTCGGGCTCGCGACCGACCTCGTGCGGCCACCTCCAACGCTCGACGACTACGAGTTCGTGATCCGGAACGGCACGGGACGCCACTCGACCTCGACCCCGCTGCAGACCTATCAGCTGGCCTGTGCTCAGGGCTTCAGCGACGGGTGCCGTCAGGCGCGTAGGCTGGGTGGGTCGAATGAGGGCTGACGGGGCCTCCACAGGTATAATCGGCTGATTCTCAGCAGGTTATGCCTCTCAGTCCCGGCACCCGCCTCGGGCATCACGACGTCACCGTCCACATCGGCGAAGGCGGGATGGGCACAGTCTCCGCCTGGCAACGCCAGAGGGGTGTATCACCATGAGTGACTTCACCTTGACCGTGAACGGTCAGACACACACCGTGGACGTGGACCCCGAGACGCCTCTGCTCTACGTGCTGAGCGACGATCTCGGCCTACGCGGACCGAAATACGGCTGTGGCCTGGGTCAGTGCGGTTCCTGCACCGCCATTGTGAACGGCCGAGCCGAGCGGACGTGTGTCACATCCGTCAGCATGGTCGCGGGCGCGACGGTCACGACGCTCGAGGGACTGGGGACGCCACAGGAGTTGCACCCCCTTCAGAAGGCGTTCATCGACGAGCAGGCCGCGCAGTGCGGCTTCTGCCTGAGCGGCGTGATACTGACCGCGAAGGTCTTGATTGACGACAACCCTGAGGCGACCGACTCAGAGATAGAACAGACCCTGAGGAACGTGTTGTGCCGGTGCTTCACTCAGACCCGCATGCTTCGAGCCATCAAACGGTATGCCCGGGAGCGGGTCTGATGGGCGACCGCACCACCTCGCTCACCGTCGAATCGCGCATGACGCCAGACGCTCTCAGCCGGCTGCACCAGGCGGGCGTGTCGCGGCGGCGGTTTCTGCAGGGTTCAGGTGTGCTGATCGTGGCCTTTACCGCCGCTGACCTCGCGGATCGGTTCGCTGTCGCTCCTGCGGTGGTCTCAGCCCAGGGCGGCAACACGCCACAGACGCTCGATTCCTGGATCCGCATCGACGCCAGCGGCCACATCACGGCCTACACCGGACGCGCTGAGCTCGGTCAGGGCATGTCGACCGTGCAGACGCAGTTGGTGGCGGAAGAGCTATCGGTGCCGATCAGCCGGGTCACGCTCGTGCAATGCGACACCGCCCTCACCCCGGATCAGGGCACCTCGTCTGGCAGCCAGGCCCATCCCGTCAACTTCAACCACGGGAACCTGGCGCTGGCCGGCGCCACGGCGCGCGAAGCGCTGTTCGAGATGGCGGCCACGAGATTCGGCGTCCCGGTCGACCAGGTGACGGCGGCCGATGGCGTCATCACCCCCCGCGGCGATGCGGACAACACCGTGACGTATGGCGAGCTCATTGGGGGCCAGCGTTTCGGCATCACGCTGAAGCGCGCGGCCAGGCGCAAGTCGCCGAACTCGTGGACCATTCTCGGCACATCGGTTCCTCGCCTCGATCTGCCGGACCTGGTGACCGGTCGCTTCGAATTTGTGGACAACGTCCGCGTGCCCGAGATGGTGCATGGGTGCGTCGTGAGACCCCCCGCGGTCGGAGCCAAGGTTGTCAGTGTGGACGAGAGCTCGATCAACGGACTCCCCGGCGTCCTGAAGGTCGTCGTCAAGAACGACTTCGTGGGTGTCGTCGCCGAAAAGCTCTGGCAGGCCGTTCAGGCCGCGTACAGCCTGACGGTCACGTGGTCACCGGGCACCGGTCTGCCGAGCCAGCGCGGTTTCTATGACTCTCTTCGCAGTCACCCGTCGAGACGGTCCACGTATGTCGTGAACTCGGACGATGTCGACACGAAGCTGTCGAGTGCGGCAAACGTGCTGGAGTCTACGTATCGGCACCCCTATCAAATGCACGGGTCGCTCGGAAGCTCGTGTGCCGTCGCGGATGTGCGCGGCGACACCGCAACAATCTGGTCCGCGACCCAAGCCGTCTATCCGCTGCGCGACACGACGGCGATGGTGCTGGGTCTGAGGCCAGAGCAGGTTCACGTGATCTTCAAGCGCGGATCAGGGTGCTACGGCATCAACGGCGCCGATACCGTCTCCTACGATGCCGCGCTCATGTCACAGTCAGTTGGCAGACCAGTGCGGGTGCAGCTCTCCCGTGAGGACGAGATGGCGTGGGGTGAGAACTACGGCTTGCCGTTCGTCATCGACCAGCGGGTGGGAGTGGATGGCAGCGGCAACATCGTCGTGTGGGATCTGGAATCCTGGAGTGCCACGCTGGGCGGCCGGCCCGGATCCGAGCGGCCGGGCAACGTGGTGACCGGCGCGCTCCTCGGTTTCGAGCCGGCGCCATTTGTGCCGCGGATCCAGGCCCCGGAGCCGACGCGGTTCGGCAATCGTTCCAACGCGGCGCCGTCCTATGTGACCGGACGCGTTGGGCAGACGGTTGGAGGCACGGGGACCGTGGCCGGCCAGCGCGTCTTGCAGCACGTCGTTCCGTCGCCGTTCTTCACCGGTGCGCTCCGTTCGCCCAGACGCCTGCAGAACACGTTTGCCCACGAGTCGTTCATGGACGAGATCGCGGCGAACTTGAAGGCCGACCCGGTTGAGTATCGCCTGCGCCATTTGGCGGACGCTCGCCTCAGGGAGGTCGTGAGCGAGGCCGCTCGGGCCGCCAACTGGGAGACGCGGCCGTCGCCGCGACCCGATAATCCTCGCACTGGCCTGGTCACCGGACGGGGCATCGCCTGCGTTCTGTATGAAGGTGACAATGGGTATGTCGCGCTTGTCGCCGAGGTGGTTGTCGACCAGAGCACCGGGGAACTCGCCGCCACGCGATTCGTCGTCGCCCTGGACGTCGGGCCGATCTCCAGCCCCGACGGCGTGAAGAACCAGATCGAGGGCGGCGTTCTTCAGGGCTTGAGTCGCGCCGTCGGCGAGGAAGTCACCTGGGACAGCGAGAAGATCCGCTCGGTGGACTGGGCGTCGTACAAGAGCCTCTTTCTGCCCGATTGGTATCAGCCCCGGAACGAGGTCGGTTCTCGAGTACCCAGGATCGAGACCGTTCTCATCACTCGCCCTGATGCCGACGCCATGGGGGCCGGCGAAACGGCGATTACCATCGTCGCGGCCGCGGTCGGCAACGCCATTTTCGATGCCACCGGCGTGCGCGTCCGTGAGGTGCCGTTCACACCGGAACGCGTGAGATCAGCGCTGTCCGGCTTGAGATAGCGCTCATGCCTTGCGACTCCTCGCCGGCGCGGACGGATGGACGACGCATGCAGCGGCACGAGTTCGATACGGTTTGGCGTCCCCAACGGGACGAGAATACAACTTTGCTCTGCCCCCGCTGGATAAGGTGTCGGCCTACGCGGAAGACATTCTGGACGACACCGTGCACCGAGAGAAACCGTTGCGCGTGGGCGACAGATTTGAACCGCCGCATCTGACGCTAACTTGCGGAAGAAACGGAGGGCCGCCCGCCGATTGCGCCGGGACTGGACCAGGATGTCGATCACGTCGCCGTCCTCGTCCACGGCCCGCCACAGATACTGCTGCCGCCCCTGGATCTTGACGAATACCTCGTCCAGATGCCAGGTGTCGCCCATGCGGCCCCGGCGGCGCCGTAACCGCCGTGCGTAGTCGAGCCCGAACGTCAGACACCACTGGCGGATCGACTCATACGTCACGCTGACGCCGTGTTCGGTAAGGAGATCCTCGACATCTCGGAAGCTCAGGCCGAATCGGTGATAGAGCCAGACGGCGGGACTGATGATTTCAGGCGGGAATCGGTATCCGCGGTAGCTGGGCGGCTGGCTCAT
>JAPYUM010000062.1 GCA_029940535.1 Vicinamibacterales bacterium | reverse complement strand
CTGGACGGCGTTGCTTCCTCGGTCACATGCCGCCTGCATGCTCCCTCGTCGCGCCTTGCCACACAGACGCCTCGTCAGGAAAACCCGCTTCGTGGATCTTACCGTGCTGCCGCTGCGGCCAGTTCCTCGGTGCGGGATCCGGCCATGATGTTGTAGAGACCGTAGTTGCCTTCGTGGCACGCGAACTCGAAGATCAGATCCGGATTCCGTTTCATCGGCAGCTCGGCCGTCCAGGGGCTGACCCAAATGGTCGGATCGCTGACAGTGAACTCGTAGACCAGCGTCTCGGGATCGGTGCGGGTAAACCGTTCGATCAGTGACAGATTCTCGCCGGTCGACAGGAGCGGACGCCCGATCTGGTCGTGCTTTCCATTGAAATTGATGGTCTCGACCACGAGCGTCTCGCCCTCCCAGTGGCCACGGGAGTCTCCCATCCATTGGCGAATCTGAGACCCGACGTGCGGGCGCCCATCCAGCGGAATGACGCGTACGTCGTGGTTCTGCTCGTTGAGTAGTGCGACGGCGCCGGGCGTCTGGAATATCTGCACATTGTTGTTGTAGCCGCCGACACTGATCGGCGGACCCGCCTTGGCGTGCTGGATGCACCGGTCGCCGGCATCGAGGTCCGTCCACGATTGGGCCGGCAACACGCCCCGTCGCGTGGCCGCGATCCGGCTGGCCTCAGGCGAGTCGGCTCGGCGCTGCGCCTCTGCCGTCAACTGAGGCAGGCGCCCATCGGGCGGATCCACAATCAACGACGTGCGCCGGGTGCCCACGGCCGTCGTGCCTCGGTCCAGCCAGAAGTTGTTGTAGAAACCGGGTGTGCCGTCCTCCCGTCTGTCCACCTGGTCGTCCGACGCGGTTCGCTGGGGGCCTCGCGTCAGTAGGCGCTGATTTCGGTCGAGGTTGTCCCGTTCGATGCTTGCGGCTTCTTCCTCTGTCAGGAACGCCTTGTCCGCCTGCGCTTCGGGACGTTGGAGGGGCGTGACCGTCCGGTAATCCCAGACGCCCTGCAGGTCTGGATCACCCCACGGCGTGCTGGCCGCGCCGGTCGATTGCGCCGCAGCCGACAGCGACGTCAGCACCAGGACGGCGATCACTCCACACAGGGCGGCGATAGTTCGACGGCTCATTCTGACCCTCTCTTCCGATTGACCTGCTCACTGCCCGCCGTCCGAGGTCCGAGCAGACGGCACCTCGAACGGATACCCAGGCGGCCCATAGGTGTAGGTCGCGTCCAGGGAGTCGATCTTGTCCATGTCCGGATACAGCACGCCGAACGCGGGAGCCTCGCGGCTTCCGCGCGGCGAGTACCAGACGGCCCCCTCACTGGTGACCTGGATCTTGGGCGAATCAGCGTGCCGCTGCGGCTTCGGGTAAAACGTGAACTCTTCGCTCTCGGGATCGAACATCCAGAGCGAGGCTCCATACTCCCCGTCTGTGCGCTGCCCCACGTCGGCGGCCCAGATGTGGCCCTCGGGGTCCGCGGCGACGTCATAGGGCTCGGCGTTCTGCTGCGGGATGGTCCACTCGGTCATCTTTCCGGTGGCCTGGTCCAGCTTGACGAGTTTGCCGGGACGCGGTCCGGCCGAGTAGATGCCCCACCAGATGTTGTTCTCGTAGTCCACGTTGAGCCGTCTTGTGTGCGCCGGGTAGGTGGGCGCCGTGAACTCCGTCCAGGAGTTGTTGGACGTATCGAACTTCACGATCTTGCCGCCGCTCCAGAGGGCGATCCAGATATTGTCGTTGCGGTCGGCCACCACGCCGTAGGGAACGGCGTGCGGCGTCGGAATGCGAAACACCGACACCTCGCCCGTGGCCCGGTCCCACTTGCTCAGGGCGCCGCCCATGATCCAGCCCACGTAGATGTTGCCCTTCGAGTCCACCGCCTGCGACTGGAGGAACTTGGTCGGGTTGCGCACCACGTTGTCCGGGTCCATCGGGATCTGGTGCTCGAACTCCTCGGTCTCGGGGTTGAACCCCAGGAGGCGCTTTTCCTTGTCTCCCGTTCGGCCCCGGTGCTCCGGCAGCCAGATCATCCCGGTCCGATCGATGAGGATCTCGTGGTTCCCGTTGCGCGGATCGGGATAGAGATACTCTTTCTGCTCGCCGGTCCGGGGATCCAGCTTGACCAATCGATGGGGAATCCCGCGATCGACGAGCCAGACGTTGCCGTCGGCATCGAATCGGGGGTCCTGTCCGTACCGGCTGACGCCGTCCCTGGCCCACCGCGGATCGTTGTTCCCCTCTCCTGGTCCGTCGGTGGGAAGGTAGTACTCGATGTACATCGCCTTGCCGAGGGCCTCCTCGTCGACGGGCGTCTGCTGCTCGATGCGGACACGGCGGGGCTTGCTGTCGGGTCCGAAGTTTTCGGCCAGGTACGCCAGCAGGTCATCGCGGTCCTGCCGTCCGAAGCGGAACGTGGACGCGCGGAAGGAGAGTAACCCCTGCCCGTAACGGGTGGGATCCTCCTCGCCGAGCGTGCTGCCGACCATATGGTCGATGCGGGACATCCATTGCCGCTCGGTGCTCGGACGTGTCGCAAAGAAGTTTTCGCCGTGGCACACCATGCACACCTGCTCGGCGACCTCCCTGCCTGGGCCCGGCGGGTAGATCTCGTCGTAGCTGGCGTATTCGAACGGTCCCACCGCGCCGCTCTCCATCGCCGTCCGGCCGGTCGGAATGACGAGCGGGGGCGCATCGCCATCGAGCGCGCGCAACGTGAGACTCACTTCGGGTGCGTCCCCCTCCGCCACCACAAAGGTCTGCACGTCCGACTCGAGATGTTTGGTGCTGGCGCTGATCTCGTAGTTGCCGGGAAACAGGGCCACGGCGCGAAAGCGCCCCGCCTGGGTGTACACCATGTACACGATCCCCTTGTCGAGATTGCGCATGTAGACCTGCGCCGCCGTGAACGGCTGCGAAGCCGTGACGGTCCCCGACACCGTAGCCGTCCCTGGGACCGCCGCTTGCAGATTGCCCACCGTCAGCACAAACACGCTGAAAGCGGCCGAGAGCAGCCAGGACTTGCGCCAGGTCGCGAGCCTCACTCTTGAACGGATCATTGTCGGCTCCATGAATAACGAATGTTCGATGTCGTGCGGAGAATGCCTACATGTGGGGAGCCAGGTCAAGTGCGCCCATCCACGGGAGCCGTCAATGCTAGCGGCCGAGAGCCTTCTTCGCGTGCGAACTGGTTCTCTTTCAGGTGAGCAAGAATCTCTGAGATTTCCTCATGGGCTAATTCCACCGAAGCTCTCGGGACGCCCGCGTGGCACCACCGCGACTCACACGTGGTCTAATGTTTCCTCTCGTCTTGAAGCGCATGAATCAACGTGACGGACTTAGGAAGGATTTCAGTATTTCTGACGATGATGAAAAGAACCGGCAGATGGGTTGCCGCGCTCGTGACACCAGTTCTGTGTCTTGGATTTGTTGCCGATAGCCGGGCAGAGCTGATCGACCGGGGCACGTACGATGGTGTGAGGCTCATCTACGATAGCGTCCAGAGACTCACCTGGTTAGGCGACGCGAACTGGGCGAAGACGTCCGGCTTTGACTCAGATGGGGCAATGACCTGGGCTGAGGCCCGAGCGTGGGCGGGAGGCCTGACGATTGGTGGCTTGTCCGACTGGCGGCTTCCCATTACGACTGACGAAACCTGCAGGGGCGCTGGCTGCACGAACAGCGAAATGGGCCACCTGTTTGGCGTGGAAGGTGTGTCGTTCGCCAATCCGGGTCTGTTTAGCAACCTCCAGGAGCGCCAATACTGGTCGAGCCGAAGCGACTCGTCGGAGCCCGACCTCGGCTGGTATGTGCACTTCGGCAATGGCGACCAGGGGGCGACCGCCAAGAGCGACAGTCACATCGCCTGGGCCGTACGGGACGGAGATGTGGGCGCGGAGGTCTCTAACGAGACCACGCCGGATGATGTCCTTGTCAGGGTGAATTTCGGTTCGCATGAGGCGACGCCAGAGACAGTGCTGGACTCGGTGCTCCTGAGCAAAGACGATATCGACGTCAACACGCTGACCCTGACTCTCAGGACGACAGGAGTCAAAGCGGTCGGCAGGACTGACCGGACCTCCTCCGTGGAGGCGCTGCCATGACCCTTGGGAGGCCGCTGAAAACCGCACGTTGGAGCGATTTTCTGGCTCGTCGTCGGAAAACCCTGGTCGCCCTGCTGATCGGCTCGGTGGGTCTCGCCGGATGTTCCGCGCCGGAACCGGGGACGGCCGAGCCGGTACGGCGGGCGGAGGCTTCCCCAGCCGAGACCGGGTCGGGCGTGTCACTGGGTGACGCGACGGCGCTGCCGGCCGGGTACTCGTCGATCGGCGAGCTCGCGGGGCGGGGGGAGCTATTCGCCGCCGGCGGGCAGGCCGCTGTCCGCCTCCACGACGGAAATCATTACCACGGCTACGACGGGCCACTCGTTTGGTCCCCCGAAGGCGACGCGACCCGGACGCAGGGGCTGCTCTACGGCGTGGAGGACGGCGTCATCGCCTCCGCCGGCTATCTGATCCCACAGGAGGACCTGGCCGCCGGCCGGAGCTTCCACGGTATGACGCTCCGCGAGGTCGACCTCCCAGCGGCCCGCTCCATGACGGCGGACCTCATCCCGGGCGACACGCCCGAGTCGGGCCAGTATCTGTTTCTCTGGCACTTCCCCCCGCCCTCGGATGCCTCTGAGCCGACCTTGGAGGTCGGGGACCTGCCGTTGCTGGCGAGTCTGGGAGACGCCTACACGGTGGCGGCGTGCGACCACATCCCCGACACACGCTTCTGTCCGGGCATGGGCCGCCACTATACCGACCTGTCCGTCCCGACCGGCGGCCCCGCGTTTGCTCGACAGCCCGAGGACACTGGCACCGCCGGGGTCATCTTCGGCGAGGCGGCGGACAAGCTCATCTTCATCGAGTATGTGTTCGGCCAGGCCGACCTCATCTCCGGCATGTCCTGGCCGGCGATCCCGCTTGATGGCCTTGCGATCCCGCCGATCGACAACATCCACGTCCTGCACTTCGGCACCGACGAGTCGACCACCGGACGCTACACCGTACACATGTACTTTCTCCCCGAAGAGGTGTATCTGGGCTGGGAAGCCGAACCGGAAAGCCTGTAGGGCGGTGGGTCACGGTGTGGGGACCGCGGTGGCAAGCTCTTGGAGCCAGTTGTCCACCAGAACCAGCCCTCCCACTCCGTCATCGGCAGCCGGGGCCGGGGCGATCGCGTCGAACTCTGACCCGCCGCCACCGACCGAGTAGTAGCGCCCGCCGCCGTCGTAGGAGAACAACGCCTCGGCGCCGCGGAACAATAGCTCAGGCTCCGCTATCGGGGCGCCGTCGGACCCGATGCGCACCGCCTGGACGAACCCGTTGCGGTCCCGGTAGAACAGCTCGCCGTCGCCGGCGCGCGTCCATCGGGGTTCGGTCCCACCGCCCCGCGAGACCTGCACTTGGCTCTCCAGATCCGGGAACGACTGCACGTAGACCTCGAAGCGGCCTGAGCGATCAGACGCGTAGGCCAGCACCAGCGCGACGCCCTCGGCCTCGAACGGTGGCCGCGCGGTCAGCATTTCGTAGAGCACCACACCGAAGGTCCAGAGGTCGGCCCGTTTGTCGACCGGCTTCCCCCCGTGCCTGCTCCGGTGACATAGACGCTGCCGTCCCGAGGATGACGCCCATCTGCGTGGCGGCCGCCGTCATGGTCGGTGACTGCGAGGGGTCACCCGTCGCACTCGCGAGGGATGGGTCGAGCGCTTTGGCCAACCCGAAGTCCAACACCTTCACGGTGCCGTCCGCCTTCACCTTCACGTTCGCCGGTTTCAGGTCGCGATGGATGACACCCGCCTCGTGGGCCGCCTCCAGGGCTTCGGCGATCTGCGTCGCAATCGGCAGGGCCTCATCAACGGGGATCGGCCCCTGGGCGATGCGGTCGGCGAGGGTGGGGCCTTCGATGAGCTCGAGGACCAGCGCGCGGGTGTCGTCGCCCTGCTCGAGGCCATAGATGGCGGCGATATTGGGGTGGTTGAGACTCGCTAGCACCTGCGCTTCCCGCTGGAACCGGGACAGACGATCAGGATCGTCCGCGAATTCGTCCGGCAGGATCTTGAGCGCGACCTGACGGTTGAGCTGCGTGTCGGTGCCTGCCAGACCTGGCCCATCCCGCCTTCGCCGATGAGAGCGGTCACCTCGTAATGGCCGAGGCGGGTCTCAGGAGTCGTCGGCATCGAATTGTCGGGAGTATGCCGAGGGCTCGGGAAGGGGTCCAGAATCCCAACCGGATCGGATCACAGCGGGGCGCTCTGTGCGTATAATGACCGCCTGGAATGACACCAGCCGTCGTTCGCAACAGGGAGGCCTGGTGCGACACCATGACACGGAGGTCCAGATGATCCGTACACCCATTGGCCGTTTGTCCTTGATCGCGGTCGGCAGTCTGCTTGTTGCCACCACGGCGGACGCGCAGGCCGTGAAGCAGCTCGACTCTTACGACGGCGTGGCCGTCCGCATCCTGCAGAGCAATAACGCCGGCACCATCCAGCACGTGATCGATCCGGAGATCAACGAGGTGGTCGGCATCATCAGGGGCTGCCCGAACCCGCACAATTTCACGGTCCATCCCGAATTTCTCTACTACTACTGCTCGAACGAGCTGGACCAGGCGGTCGACGTGTTCGACACGAAGACGCTCGAGTTCGTCACGCGCATTCCCTTGTCGGCGCGACCCAACAAGATTGCGGTGAACAAGAAGCATCGGAAGCTCTACGCGGGCATCGCCCAGCGGACCGACAGTCCCGGGCCGGGGGTCGAGGTCGACCCCAACGGGCGGTTTCCGGCGGTGGTCGACGTGATCGACATCGACACCCACACGCTCGTCAAAAGCATCGAAGTGTTCAGCACCATCCACAACGTGTTCATGACCCCAGACGAGAACCACGTGGTGCTCGGTCTCCGTGGGCGAGTGGAACCGGGTGACCCCACCATCCAGGTGATCGACCCGGCGACCGACACGGTGGCCTTTGGCATCGAGCTGACCGGCTACGAGCAGTATGGCCGAACCCACCACGAGGTGCGGCCGATGGGCTTCCTGGCCGACGACGACGGCTCGACCAAGTGGCTGTTCGCCCAGGCCACCGGCATCAACCGTGCCTGGGTGATCGACTGGGACACGCGCGAGATGGTGGACATGCTCGTCCCACCGGAGCTGCCGCTGTGGGAGAAGAACGCCGACGGGATTCAGACCGGCGACATGCACGGTCTCGAGGTGCTCCCGGACAAGTCGTCGGTGTGGGCGTCGAGCCGGCTCGACAGCCGCATCTATGGCTGGAGCCTTCCCGACCTGGAGTACATCGGGAGCGTACGAGTGGGGCCGAGCGCCAACTGGATGACGTCGACGCCCGACAGCCGCAGCATGTACGTGGCGGTGTCCGGGAGCGATCACACCCTGGCCATCGACCTCGAATCACTCGAGATCGTGGCCAAGATCAAGACCGGCGCTCGCCCCGCGCGGAACACCACCGTGGTCCTGCCGCTGGACCGCGTGAATCCCAGGGGGACCGGGATGCGGACGGAGGACAACGAATGACGGGCCGGAGATTGGGTATCCTGACGCGGGCCGGTCTGGGGCTGGCTCTCGGCGCGGGCGCCGTGGCGGTGATGACGGTCCAGGCGCCGGCCGGGGCCCAGAGCTTTCCGACGTCCACGGATGTCGAGACCTACCGCGACACCGTCGAGAGCGTCTTCATGGAAGACCGGGGCGGCACCACCAGCGGCATGGCCTCGTGCGTGATGTGCCACACCTGGCAGACCAGCATCCGCTTCAGCCTGGAGACGCCCGAGACCGAGGCCGGGTGGACTGCCGAGCAGTCGCGGAGCAACCTCGACGTGGTGGGCCAGCTGATCAATACCCAGGACCCCGAGAGCAGCCGCCTCCTGCTGAAGCCGCTTTCGACCCAGTCTGGTGGCCTGCCGCATACCGGGGGCAACTTCTGGGAGTCGACCGACGACCCCGAGTATGGACGGCTGCTCCAGTGGATCCAGCGTCTGCCGGACGATCAGTTCATCCCGGCCCCCGAGCCCGAGATCGACTTCGCCTTCTTCCGCGCATGCGTTCAGGAAGTGTTCGCCAATCCGCGCGACGGGCAGCTTCCCTGTAGCCGGTGCCACTCCGGTGGGCTAAACGGCTTCGCGCCGGCACCAGGACGGGGCGACCGGTGGAGCGACGAGGAGGCCCAGCGTGCCTTCCAGCTCATCTCTCGCGTGATCACGCCGGGCAACGCCGAGCAAAGCCGGTTCCTCCTGAAACCGCTGCACCCGGACGGTGGCGGGGCCTACACCCACAACGGGCCGCGCCGGTGGGAGAACCGCAGCGACCCCGAGTGGGAGATGCTCGCCGGCTGGGTGCGGGGGCAGCGCTCAGGGTCCAGCTGTTCGTGAGTCACGACCCGCGCTGAGTCCGGCTCGCCGCGAGTGCGGGTGCAGAATAATGGCCGCGACTAGGTTTCCCGTCGGCGGGAAACCTAGTCATGCCGCTCCAACCACAACCAGGCGCCGTGCCGGCCGTAGACCTGATGCCAACTATCAGACACGGGCGTACGGCGGCGTGGGTCGGCCTGCCGATCATCTGCGCCGCGCTCGTCATCGCATCTGTTCAGACGATACCGGTCGCCGGACCAACGGTTCGCATCCGGTGGGACGACGAAGTCGAAGCCGCACGTCGGACGGTTTTTGAACGTCGGATGCGACTCGTCAACGGCGAGGCCGACCCCGATGGGTACTGGACCTACCTGCTGTTGGACACGTCCCCGACCAACATCGCGTTGATCGTCAATACGACCGTGGTCGACGGGACCCACTTTCATCGATCGCGACCGACTGACGATGCAAAGGCCGGAGGTCGTCCGACCCCTTGTTCACGCACCCCTTCAGTCTTTCTTGGCTCTCGGACTCGGCACGTTGATTCTGGTTGGATCTGCGGCGCCAACTCGGCGTCTCCGCGTGTACTACGCGGCGTGCGCGCTCGTGCTTCTCTTGGCGAGCGAGGTCGGCGCGCCTTTGCCGGTTCGGTCGACGGATAGCAACGGCGAGTGGATGGGCGACTACCTCACGTACATTGAGGACCGCGAGCACTTCGAAAACTACTTCGGCTACGAGTCTATCCCGTTTCCTCATCACCTCACGACGCGCGTCATACGCGTGATCGATGACGCCCTGGGCGCGACAGATGGAACGCCAGCCCTCGCCTTCCGTTGGCTGTCTGGTCTGGCTGGCGCGGTGTATGTGGCCGAGTTGGTCGGCATCGCGACGCTCATGCGTTGGTCGCCAACGGCCATGCGGTATCTGCCGCTGTGCGTCGCTGCACCCGTTACGCTGCTCTTCTTCGGCTACCGCTAGGTGGCGTACCTGTCACTCAGTGCGGCCGGAGTGCCTCTCTTGCTCCGCGGATTCTCTGAGGGGCGAGAAGGGCACATCGTGGGCGCGGCGACGATCCTCGGGCTGCGTGCGGCGCTTCACGGATTCGGACTACTGAGCCTGATGGGGGCGGCGTTGTGTGCACTCGCCGCGATCGGAACCTGGCGAGAGCGGGTCATGAGGGTGTTCACCTTTGGTACGTGGGCCACGACCGCGTACGTCGGTTGGGTCGTCTGGTATCTGATTGGACTCACGTTACCGGTCGAGCCCGGGCACGCCAGCGCCATCCATCTACGCCCCCTTGCCGTGTCGCATGTGGCCGAGAACGGGATTGTTTTACCCATCCTGTCTGCCCAAGGAATTCTCGACATCGGCGCGACCATGCTCATGGTCGGCGTGCCGGTCCTGCTTCTCGGGCTGTGGAAGAGTGAATCAGGGCGGGAGCGGCGGCTCATCTGGCTGTTCGCGCTGCCATCTTTGATCTTCCTCGTCGCATGGTGGCCGGCGCAGGGCGTCAGCATGGAGAGCGACCTGTTGTTCGCAATCTTCCCGGCCTTCTTCGCGGGAGCGTGGTCCTGTTCGCGGACGCCAGCGGCGACCGTGGCTGGGTTGTCTCTGGTCCTCGTGTGCCACGTCGTCTTCTGGTGGGTGATACTGGCTCCTGACTTCGAAACGGTCTTCGTATCGATAGCCAGCCGCGGACTACTCTTGTTGACATAGTGCCACTCGTGGCCCAGATCACCGCGTAGACGGGCGGCGTTGCGCCGGCTACTGCGACCGCTTCGCGGTCCAGTCGCCGCCAGCCTGTCCAGCGAAGTCGGCCGTGCCGGTCATCTCGTCACCATCGATGGTCCCGTCCATGGCGATTTCGAAGAACTGACCACCGGCGTCGACCTCGATGACCCACGCGAGCTTGTTCCCGGTGATCGTGCCGCCGTCGAACTCGACGGTGCCCTGGTCGCTCGCCATCGAGCCGCTCAACGCCTCGCCCTCCTGTTGTAACGTCAGCGTGGTCGGAAGATCACCTTGGTCGGTGCTGATCGTCATGTTCCACCGCCCCGTGGCGTCGGTTTGTGCCGACACCACCGTCAACGCCGCCGCCACCAGTGTGAGCACTACCGCTAGTCGGACTCGCATCGTATCGCTCCTTTGTGTGAGGGAACAGCAGGGGTAACCGGAATCGTCTCGACCCTCGCCCCTCCCCGAGCATCGGATCGTGTTCCATGTGCACGCCCCGGGGCAAGCACTTCCTGGTGGTCCGCCAAGGCCCGGTCGGCGCCGAGCGAGGTATGTCATGATCTCGGGGTCTCCAGTCTCGTGTTCTTGTCTGGCCGACTCACCGGGCCGGGCGTGCTTCGTTCCGGGTGACGCCATGACTATTGACCGACGTCGGTTCATCAAAGTGACAACGGCCGCGGGTTTTGCCCTCGGAGCGGGGTCGAGAACCGCGGCTTCCACCGCTCGACGGCGTTCCGCCGCGGTGCAGACAACCTCGTCCCCCGATGTCGTCATCGTCGGGGCGGGCGTCTTTGGTATGTGGACCGCGCTCAATCTGCAGCGGTTGGGCGCCAGCGTCAGAGTCGTCGATGCCTACGGTGCCGGGAACTCCAGACAGACATCCGGTGGGGAGACACGGGGCGTCCGGACTTCCTACGGCGACCGGCCGCACGGCCGACTCTGGACACGCTGGGCGGGTGAGGCGCTTCGCAAGTGGACGGAGTGGGACGAGATGGGCAGCGAGCGTTTACTGCCCCGGTTGTTCTTCAACACCGGCGATCTGATTCTGCGGACCGAGACCAGTCAGTACATTCAAGACACCCGGTCGCATTGGGACGCGCTGGGGACGCCCTACGAGTCGTTGACGGCCGACGAGGTAGCCTATCGCTGGCCGTGGATCCGTTTCGAGGATCTCAGCGTTGCGCTCTTCGAACCGGCGGCCGGCGTCGTGCGCGCCCGTCGGGCCATCGAATCGGTGGCCCGGGTGTTCGAGGAAGAAGGGGGCACGATTCAGATCGGTCGAGCCTCGTTTGGCGAGCGCGACGGGTCGACGCTCCATAGCGTGGCCATCGACGGGGGGGGATCGCTGTCGGGCGGCACGACGATCTTTGCCTGCGGACCCTGGTTTCCCACGTTCATGCCGGAGTTGATGGGCAACCGGATCCGTACCTCGATCGGGCATACGTTCTACTTCGCCGTGCCTCCGGGCGACACTCGTTTCTCATTTCCCAACATGCCCAGCTACGGCGTGCCGGGGTGTACCGGATGGCCGGCGCTGCCGCCAGACCACCGCGGGTTCCGCGTGCGTACCGGCGGGCGACCCGGGTCAGACCCCGATACCAGCGATCGCTGGATTCCGCCGGAAGCGCACGCGCGTCCGCGCCAGATTCTCGAGCGTCACTTTCCCGACCTGGTCGGCGCCGCCATCAACGAGACCCGCGCCTGCCACTATGAGAGCAGTGTCGACGGCAACTTCATCGTCGACCATCATCCAGATTTCGACAACGTGTGGCTGCTAGGTGGTGGGTCGGCCGAGGCGTTCAAGTTCGGTCCGGTCCTGGGCGAGTACATCGCCCGCCGCGTACTCGGTATCGAAGACGATCCGGTCCTCGCCGACGGGTTTCGCCTGAAAGACGAAGAGTTCGGGTCCCGCGGCCGATGAGCGGCGTCCACCGACGGCGCCCCGCTATAATCGTCGCGCCGCAATAGCTATGTTCAGGAGAAGACGTATGTCGAAACCGTTGACCACGTGCGCGTTCATTCTGGCGGGATGGGGTGCCGCCTCGGTGCCAGGCACCGCCAGTGGGCAGGAGCGTCAGGTTATGGTCGAGCGTTTCGTGCCGCACGTGTCGACCGTGCCCGCGAATGAAGGTGAGCGGGTCGGCATCTACCTCCGCGAAAAGGCGGCCGCGTCGACGCTCTCGGAGGCCGGCACGGCTCTCGATGGCCGCGTCGTGCTGTTCGTGCACGGTGGGTCGGTGTCGTCCGTGCCTGACTACGATCTCGATTACAAGGACTATAGCTGGATGGCCTTTCTGGCCGAGGCCGGGTTCGACACCTTTGCCATGGACCAGTCGGGGTACGGCCGGTCGCCGCGGCCGATGATGGACGACGCCTGCAACATGAGCCCGGAAGACCAGGCGCAGGTGACACCGAATCCGCTGTCCGGGCCTTGCGAACCGAGCTATGCGTTCGGATCGACGACCGTGCAGTCGGACTGGGACGAGATCGACTCGGTCGTCGAGTACATTCGTGAGCTACGCGGGGTGGCACGAGTCAGTCTCATCGGGTGGTCGGCGGGGGGCCGTCGGACCGGCGGCTACGCGGCCCGCTTTCCTGAGAAGGTGGACAAGCTCTTCTTGTATGCCCCAGGCTACAGTCCCGATGGTCCGTCGGAGGCCCCCGCGGGCCTACCCCTCGCCGGGGTGCCGATGCGCCTGCAAACCCGTGACACGCTCACCCAGGGACGCTGGCAGGAGAACGTCGCTTGCGAGAATCAGGTTGACCCGGGAATCAGACCGGTCATTTGGGACACCATCAAGGCATTCGATTCGCTCGGGTCGGTGTGGGGACCTCCGGAAGGCGTGATGCGCGTTCGGGCCGGCAATCGCTCGTGGGGATGGAACAGGGCCTACGCGGCCAAGGTCGTCGCACCGACCATGACCGTGGTGGGCGAACAGGACAATCCCGAGGCGCGGGGGGTGTTGTATCGGGACCTCACCGGCGCCGCCGCCAAGGTGCTGGTGACCATGGAGTGCGCCACCCACTTCGCGGTCTGGGAGACGTCGCAATACAAGTTCATGCACCGAGCGTCGCTCGAGTGGTTGCGAGACGGCACCTATCGTGGCCAGAGCACCGGCATCTATCGGGTTGGCGTGGACGGCGCTGAGACCTCGGGGGAATAGCGGATGGTCGACTGGAGACGGGGGCGACGAAAGAGTGACCCGCCACGCCTCCGGTTCGGAGCCGCTGGTGTCACGGGGCGGTGTTCACAGCGTTTCGCCCGCACGCTCACGCTGGCGGCGGTCTGTCTGAGCGTCTGCACGAGCAGCTGGGCTCAGCCCAGTGCGGTGACGGCACCGGACGAGGAGGCGTTGCGCAGGTTGATTCCCAAGGCCGATGTCTTTGAAGTGGTCGAAACCGAGTCGCGTCACTTCCGTGCCTACGTACGTCCAGACCAGGGCGGCGAGCCGCGGTTGATCGGGCTGGCGTTCTTTACCACCGACCTCACTCCACGCGTCTATGCCTACAAAGGGCGCATTACGATGCTGGTTGCCCTCGACCTGGTCGGCACCGTGACCGGCGTCCGGGTGGTGCATCATTACGAGCCGTTTGGTTACTTTTCGATCGATATGCCCAAGTTTCCCAGACAGTTCAAGGGCAAGCGCGTGCTCGACCAGCTGGAAGTGGGCGAAGATATCGACGGCGTGTCCCGGGCTTCCATTACCGTGGAGGCGGCGACCCGAGCCATTCGGCAGGGCGCCCGGCGGTTGACCCGCGAGTTTCTCACCGAACAGGCCGCCCAACAATGACGTCGACCCGTTCTCGTTTCGTGGTCGCGGTGGGCGCGATGCTGCTTCTGTGCCTGGCCGCAGGTGCGGCCTTGCCGGTCTCCTTGCAGGCGCAGGAACCCGAGACCCCGCCGCCTCTGTCGCTCGACGACCTGGCCGCGCTCGACGCGCTGATCGACGAAGACGAGGCGACCGACAACGCGGTGGCCGAGTTCGATTCGGGCGCCGTGATCGACGTGGCGGTGTTGAGTGCGGTGCTGGCGTTCGCCCTGTTCAGTTTCAAGAAACGGAGCGAGCCGCTGAAGATCGTCAGCTGGGTGCTGTCGATTGGCTATCTCGGCTTCTACAAGGCCAGTCTGGTATCGGTGGTGGACATCTTCGGCGCGCTCCGTGCCAGCTTGCCGGCGTTTCAGGACGGGCAGGCGTACTACCTGCTCATCGCCTTCACGCTGGCGTCGACGGTATTCTGGGGACGTCTCTACTGTGGGCGTATTTGCGCCTTCGGGGCGTTGACACAGTTGATGGACCGCATCATTCCGTCCCGGTTCCGCATCGACCCGCCGGCCTGGGTCGACAAGCGTCTGGTGTATCTGAAATACATCATGCTCGGCAGCGCGGTGCTGTATTTCCTCGCCAGTGGCGACACCCTCGTCTACCGCTATATCGAGCCGTTCTGGATGTTCACGCTGAACGGGAACACCGTGATGTGGACGCTGCTGACGGTGCTGCTGCTCGCTACCGTCTTCGTGCGGAACCTCTACTGCCGGTATCTCTGCTCCGTTGGCGCGGGGCTCGGTCTGCTCTCGAACCTGACCGTGTTCAAGATCAAGCGGTGGGGCGAGTGTTCGACGTGCAGACTGTGTGAAAAGACCTGCGAATGGGGCGCCATCGATGGCCCCAAAATTCTGGTCAGCGAGTGCGTGCGCTGCGACGATTGTGAACGTCTCTATGCTGACGAAGACAAGTGCCCACACTGGCTCATCAAGAAACACGTCGCCACTCGGGCGGCGAGAGTCGGATAACAGGCTGCCGCGTTCCGTCTGCAATCATTCCTCGATGTCCCCAAGATTGAGGGGGTGGCTCGTGCTGGCCGTCTCGTGCTGGCTCTGGCCCCCGATCATCGCCTGGGCTCAGCCGACCCTCGCCTCGGCCCCATCGGGCCGCGAGCCGCGTGTCGTGGTGGCACCGTTCGTAAATCTCAGTCTGCAAGTCGATGATGAGTGGATCGGGGTCGGGGTCGCCGAGTCGGTCGCCGCGGACCTGATTCAGTCCGGCGCGTTCGGCGGTGCGCAGGTGTTGACGGCGTCCCCTCCGGAGTCCGGCGCGCCGCCCGATGAAGCCGCGCAGCGGGCGGCGGCCGAAGGATTGGGCGCCGTCTGGCTGGTCAACGGAGCCTACCAGCGTGTGGGATCCGTGTTGCGCGTCACCGGCCGCGTGGTGGACGTGGCCACCGGCGCCATCCGGCACACGGCCATGATCGATGGTCGTCTCGAAGACCTGTTTGACCTGCAGGATCAGATGGCGGAGGCGTTACGGGGCGGGTTGGCCGGGATTCCAGCGACCAGGCCGGCCGACAGGCCAGGCCCGGCTCGAGGCCCGGGGGCCACTCGCGACGTCGGGGCGACCGCGGGCGCCGTGACCGGTGTCACTGGTACCGTGGAACTAGGCGGCGCGTCGAGTGCCGCCGCGGTCAGACCGCCCGGTCGGGACGGGCGTGGCGGGTTTGCCGCCACCCCCGTGCGCGGGCGACCAACCGCCGCGGTCGTGCGGGCGACCGCCGCGCCTCGCATGGACGGGAGTCTCGACGATGCGGTGTGGCAGACCGCCACGCACGTGACCGAGTTCTTCCAGATTGCACCATCCGAAGGAATCCCTGGCACCGAGGAAACCGAGGTGTGGATGGCGTACGACGACGAACATCTCTATCTGGGCTTCTATGCCCACTACACCGACCCGGGCATGATTCGGGCGAACCGGTCCGACCGCGATGAGATCCAAGGCGACGATCGGATAGCGGTGCTGATCGACCCGTTTCTCGACCAGCAGCGGGCCTATCAATTCGAAGTGAACGGCTTCGGTGTGCAGGCTGACTCCATCGTCAATGCCGATGGCAGCAGCGGCGCGTCGAGTGGCCGGAGCGTACGCCCTCAGACGACGGGCGGGGTCCGGCGAGCCGGCGGACGCTCCGGGAGCGGGCTCAGCGGTTCCGGACAGTTCGGGATACGCGGCGATAGGTCCTGGAACAGCTTGTTCGACACGGCGGGACGGATGGTCGACGACGGGTGGACGGCCGAGATGGCGATTCCGTTCAAGAGCTTGCGATATCCCGCGGCTACGGGCGAGCGTCGTTGGGGTTTCCAGATCACCCGGGTGATTCGCGGCAAGTCGGAGGCGGTGGCGTGGTCGCCCATTTCTCGCGGGGTTGCTGGCCAGCTGACCCAGTTTGGCCTCCTTGAGGGGCTCTCTGGCCTGTCGACGAGCCGGAATCTCGAGATTCTCCCGGAGGTGACCGGCATCAAGTTCGGTTCACTGGACACCGGCACAGGCACGTTCGAGGAACGAAATCCGCAAGGCGACGCCGGTGTGAGCGTGAAGTACGGCATCACGCCCAATCTCACGGCTGACCTCACGTACAACCCGGATTTTTCGCAGATCGAGTCGGACCAACCACAGATCGAGACAAACACACGGTTCCCGCTGTTCTTTCCCGAGCAGCGACCGTTCTTTCTCGAGGGCCAAGAGATCTTTGCGACCCCGACGATTACGAATCTGCTGCACACGCGCACCGTCATCGACCCGAGGTTCGGGGCCAAACTGACCGGCAAGGTGGGTCGGACCACACTCGGAATGGTGGTCGCCGATGACGAGGCGGCCGGACGGCTGGACGACCCCAGCGACCCACGATTCGGCGGCACCGCTCAGACCTTCGTGGGGCGGACGAGATTCGACCTCTACTCGGAGTCGTATCTGGGCGCCATCGTCACCTCTCGCGAGTTCGGGGACGAACATAGTCGTGTTGGCGGGGTGGACGGTCGGTTCCGATTGGGACGCACCCATCGAGTCAGTTTTCTCGCCGTCGGGTCATCCACTCAGAGTGACGAGGATGGCGAGCTCAGCGGACCTGTCCTTGAGGCCGACTACACGCGCCAAGGGCGGAATCTGGGATACGGCGCTTCATACAGCAGCGTCGACCCGGATTTCCGGACCGGGACCGGTTTTCTCTCGCGGCGGGACTATCGTCAGGCGACCGGGAATGTGTCGTATCGCTGGTGGCCGGAATCGGCGCTGATTACGTGGGGACCGACGTTCCAGTACCTGCGACTGTATGACCATGCGGGTGTCCTCCAGGACGAGCAACTCCAGGGCCGCGTCAGTCTGTCGTTTCAGAACAACATCTCGCTCAACGGCACGGTCAGTCGCGACCTCGAACGATTCAACGAAATCGATTTTCGTAAGACTGGCTACGGATTGTTCGGCGTCATCAGTACTCAGAAGGTGTCCCTCGTCGGCGGTTTCAACCGCGGCGACGGCGTCCTCTTCAGCGACAGCCCGTTCCTCGGGCGGACCACGAGCGGCAACTTCCTGCTCAGTGCACGGCCGACGTCCCGGCTGCGGGCCGAGCTGACCGGCATTTTCAGTCAGTTCGTGGACCCCAGCAACAGCACCGAAGTCTTCGACGTCAAGATATTGCGAACCCGCGCCACCTATCAGTTCACCAACCGCCTGCTCGTGCGCCACATCCTCGAATACAACACGTCGGCCGTGACGCTGGGCAACAATGTGTTGGTGACCTACCGGATCAACGCGGGAACCGTCGGTTTCCTCGGCTACGACGATCGCTTCCGGCAGGGATCACTCATTAACGCGCTCCAGTTCACATCGACGGCACTCCAGCGAACCAACCGCGCAGTCTTCGCCAAGGTGTCGTACCTGTTCCGGTACTAGCCCGCGCCCATCGACCACGCGCATGCTACGCAACGGGGTGCTCGTATCGTGAGAGCCACTGCCGAGGCGCGCAGACACCTCGTCATCACGATGGCGGTGTTCACCGCGGCGTTCCTGTATCAGTTCGCGTCCGCGCGGTTCTCCAATGACCACTTCGACCACCTCTCCAAGGCCGTGCAGGTGCTCCACGGTGAGTACCCCGTGCGGGATTTTCTCGATCCCGGCCGGCCCCTGACGATCGCCTTGTCGGCGGTCACGCTGGCGATGGCGGGCGGGACGCTGTTCGGCGAGGCGGTGCTCACGATGGGTGCCATTGCCACTGGGATCACGCTGGTCTTCTGGCTGACCCATCAAGTCACCCGGTCGATCCCGGTTGCCGGCTGGGCCGCGGCGTGCACGCTCGCCATCGAGCCCAGACTCTACGGTTATCCGAAGGTGCTCGTGTGCGTGGTGGCGGTCTGGTTGGCCTTTCGTTACGTCGACCGACCCGGCCGTGCTCCCGCCGCAGCGCTCGGTGCCTGGGGGGGCGTCGGGTTCCTGTTTCGACATGACCTCGGTGTGTATCTCGCGTTGTTCGCCGCCCTCACGTTGCTACTCGTTCGGGGGTGGCGCGATGTGCGGGGGCTCGTCCGGGACGCCGCCACCGCGGGTGGGGTCGCCGTCGTGCTGGTGACGCCGTACGTGTGGTATTTGCTGGCCCATGACGCGTTTGCCGCCGGCGCCACCGAGGGCGGGGCCGCGTTCTTGCGCGCCATGCGCCTGACTTGGCGGCCGTTCCAGCTGGGGCCTGGACCCGATGGTGGACCGTGGATGCGCCACAATGCGGAGGTTTGGCTGTATGACCTCTTTCTTGTGGTGCCGGTGCTGACCCTCGCGCTCGTTGCCCGGGCGCGCGCCCGGCTGACGCCGGAACTACGGAAGGTGGGCGCACTGGCCGTGCTGTGCCTCACGCTGCTGCTGTTTCTCATTCGTGGCAACCTCGATTCTCGGCTGCCGGATGTCGCGGCCCCGTCGTTCGTGTTGGTCGGCTGGCTCTTGACTGTTTTGAGTGGGCCGGCTGGGGAGTGGCGCGTGACGGCGCGACGGGGCGTGGCCCTCGTCCTGGCCGTCGTCACGTGGCTCGGGGTCGTGCAGCTGAGCGACTGGAACCCTGTCCGGCGGCTCGCCAGCGCGGTGATCCGACTGCCTGGATCGGTCACGGAACCGGCGGCGGGGCTGCTTGGCGATCCACTTCAATTCTGGGAGCGCGAAGAGACCACGCACGTACGAGGACTCGCGAGGTGGATGCGTGAGTGCACCGCCCCAGACGACCGCCTGCTCATCTTTGGCTATCATCCAGATGCGCATTTTTCTCCGGGCGGCTCTTCGCCGGCGGCGTACCGATGCTCTATGCCGGGTATCACTCAAGCGCAGCCGATCAGCGTTTCATCGTCGCCCGACTGCGCCGCGAACGGGTCCCGTTCGTAGTGGTCGATGCGGACAAGACCCGAGCGCTCGTGGAAAGCTATCGCATTGTCGGCGACTATGTCCTCGATCACTACTCTGTGGCGGCGGAGACCGACTTTGGCGGGCCGCCGTTTCTCATCTATGTCGCTCGGGAGATTCAGCGGCTGTGGTCCGTTCGTGACGGGCTACCGTGTCTGGTTCCCGCCACGTGACGGCGCCCAGGCGGCGCTTGTCCGCGTCACCACCGTGCGGTATAACGCTGAATCGGGCGGGTCGGGCGTGAGCGCAAGTGCCCGTCGCCATCGGAACCGGAGAGGGGAGGGCAGGTCGTGTCAACGGGACAGAGACAGCTGATCGGGGCGGTCATTGTGCTCGCGGTCTTCGCGGTGACGTGGAGCGGGCGCCACAGCGTGGCGGCGATGCAGACCCGAACCGTGTGGGACGGCGTGTATACCGCCGAGCAGGCGGTGCGAGGCGCCCCACTCTACGAGCAATCGTGCGCCGAGTGCCACGGGTCGGATTTGACTGGCGGCGAGATGGCGCCGGGTCTGGCCGGGAGCGAGTTTGCCTGGAACTGGAACGGGTTGTCGGTCGGCGACCTGTTCGAGAGGGTCCGCATCTCGATGCCGCAGGGTGAGCCCTCCAGCGTGAGCCGCCAGGACAAGGCGGACATCCTCGCCTACATGTTCGAGCGGAGCGGAATCCCAGCGGGGGAGACCGAACTGGCCACCCGCACCGCGACGCTGGCCGGCATCAGTTTCCTGGCCGAAGCGCCGGCCCCAAAATAGACCTGCGCTGAAGCACGACGCCGGGGTACAAATCTCATTGTGGCGCGCGGCTTTAGCCGTGCGATCGCAGGCCTGAAGGCCTGCGCCACAGGGCCTCGCCCGAAACCCAGCCGGTTGCTAACAACATCCAGGGCGGTTTTCTGACGAGGCGTCTGTCTGGCCAGGCGCGACGAGGGAGCAGCCAGGGCGCGCGACAATGCGCGCCCCGCGGGGGCGGAGTGGGGCACTCGGGGTCCCCGCGGAGCCGTCGCGTGGGGTTCGGGGCGCAGCCCCGTCTGAAGAAGACGAAGCAACGCCGTCCACGCGGGCGCCTCGTCGGAAAACCTAGGCGTCGGCAGATGCGGGCGGTTGGTCCGGGCTCTGCATCGCCTTGAATCCGGCCCACACCATGCCGACGAGGAGCATCGCGAGCAGCAACCAGCCCATCGCCCCAGTGAACATCGCGCGGCTGAACGCCGCCCAGGTAATGGGGTACTGGCTCAACACTTCCCACCGCTCCGCCATCCAGTGCCACGCCGTGTGGGCGACCAGCGCGGACACGAGAATCGTGCCCATGCGTTCCGCCACCACGTATTTGAATAGAAAGTTCAGCGCCGGTACCAGCAGCAGTAGCACGAGCAGTTGTCCCAGTTCCACGCCGATGTTGAAGGCAAGGAGCGAGGTCAGCAGGTGGGTTCCGGCGAACTGCAACGTTTCCCGCAACGCGAACGAAAATCCAAACCCGTGCACCAACCCGAAGATGAAGGTGATGGCCCACCGGCGTCGGGTGGCCGCGCCGACAATGTTCTCGAGCGCCATGTACACGATCGACATCGCGATCAGGGTTTCCACCAGCGGTGGGAACCAGAGCGCGTCCGGGGCCAGCTCGTAGGCGGAGGCGAGCAGGGTGAACGAATGTGCGAGGGTGAACGCGGTGACGATGACCGCGAGAGCCCGGAGCCGGCGGAACGGAATGACCAGACACGCCAGGAACAGGAGGTGGTCGGTGCCGTCCAGGATGTGCTCGAAGCCCATGACCACGAACCGGAATGCCGCTTGGTGCCAGCGCGGATCCAGCGTGACCACGCCCGGGTCGCCGCGCAGCTCGAATGCGCGCTCGGCGCCCCCCGGGGGCATGAATCGCAACACGGTGATGACGCGAAGCCCCATCCGCTCGAGGCTGGGGCGAATCGAGAACTCGGATTGGTCGGACTGGATGGGGTAGTCGAACAGGACGTCGAGAACCGCTTGTTGCCAGACGAGCTGGGTTCCGACCGGGAGCAGCTCCCCTTGCACATGCTCGAGCGCTCCCTCGTAGGTCTCGAAGGCAGGGTTGGAGGGGAGCGACACCTTGATGGCGGCGATCGTTGGTGTCTCCAAGCGGGCGCCGTTCTCGAAGATCTGGACCTCTTGTCCCATCCAGACCATGGCGGCGGTATCGAACTCTGACCGGCTCCGGGCTCGCTCGAAGTCGAGATACCCGGGCCCGAGCGTTGGGAAGACCATGTCCGACAGTGCCTCGAGCGGCACCCGCACCAGCAGCCGCAATCGCTGGCCCTCCGGTTTGACGAATGCCTGCACCGTCACGTCGCCGGGGATGTCGTGGGCGGATTGACGAGCGGGGAACGCCAGCATGAGACCGGCGACCACGGCGACCAGCGCGACGAGGCTGCCGGGCCGAACGAATTTGGGGGTGGTCATGGATTCGACTACTTCGGGCGATTTCGGAGAATTCCGTCGGTCAGACCGTTGGAGACGGCCGTCGCCGTGCCCTCCGACACGCGTGTGACGAGGGCGGTTTCGACGGTTTTGAAAATATAGCGCAATTCATGGGGATTGCAAGTATACTGATCGCTTCCGACAGGACCTGGGACCTCGCGTGCAGCGGGCTCTTGTGTTCGACTGACATGGAGGAATGCCGATGAATCGGAAGCAACATCTTCTTTTTGGCTCCGCGCTGGCGACAGCGGCTTTGGTGGTCGCGTGTGCCGGCGGTGCCCAGGAATCTGGCGGCGGCGGCGGTGGCGGCGACGAGATGGCGTCGTCCATGTTGTCGCAAAATCCGGACGATGGGGTGCCGACCTTTGAGGTCGATCCCCTGTTCCCGAAGAACTTGCCGAACCACTGGCTGATGGGTCCGACCATCGGTGTTGATGTCGACTCGCGCGACCACATCTGGGTCGTGCATCGCAACACCCCGGAGCAGTTCGTGGCCAACACCGAGATCGGGCTGGTGCAGGACCCGCCGGTGGCTCAGTGTTGCGCGCCCGGCGACCCAGTTCTGGAATTCGACCAGGAAGGGAACCTCGTCAACAGCTGGGGTGGTCCTGGCACCGAGACCGGCGACTATGTCTGGCCCTCGTCCAACCACGGCATCACCATCGATGGCATGGACAACGTCTGGATCGGCGGCAACGGTGGCGCCGACTCGCACGTCGTGAAGTTCGACCGTCAGGGTAACTTCCTCATGCAGATCGGCACCCCCGGCGCGCGGATGACCGGTCCGGTCAGCGAGCGCACCGGCCAGCCGACGCCGCAGCGCGACTCGCACTCGATGGACAGCTTTGGTCGCGTCGCCAAGATCGGGATCGACAACGAGGCCAACGAGGCGTATTTCTCGGATGGCTACTTCAACAAGCGGATGGCGGTGGTCGACATGACCACGGGCGAGATGAAGCGGTTCTGGGGCGCCTACGGCAACCCGCCGGACGACGACCTCGCGCTCGGTCCCTACAACCCGGATGAGCCGTCGCAGCAGTTCCGCGGTCCAGTCCACTGTGGAGAAATCTCGAATGACGGGCTTGTCTACGTCTGCGACCGTGGCGGCGACCGCGTGCAGATCTTCCAGAAGGACGGCACGTACGTCTCCGAGCACCAGTATGCGAAGCAGACGTTGTCGCAGGGGTCTACCTGGGACATTGACTTCTCGCACGACCCGGACCAGAAGTACATCTATCTGGCTGACGGTCAGAACATGAAGGTCTACATCATCGAGCGCGAGACGATGGAAGTGGTCACGGCGTTCGGTGACGGTGGTCGTCAGCCGGGCATGTTCTTCGCCGTGCACAGCATCGCCGTCGACTCGATGGGGAACATCTTCACCACCGAGACCTACGAGGGGTCGCGGCTGCAGAAGTTCACGTTCAAGGGCTATGCGCCCGTGCCCGCCGGTGCCGAGGGTGAGAACAGCCAGGGCGTGCTCTGGCCCAGCACCAACTAGGTCCCGCAATTCGTCGGCAACTCCAGCGGCCGGCCCACCGTCGAGGTGGGCCGGCCGTTCGTTTGTACGAGGGCGGGCACACCGTCGAGCATGCTGCGTGGTATCATCCGCGCGAATTTCTTTCTGTGGGAGGTGCTATGCGTTGTTTTGGATCACATTTCGCGGGGTTGATCTCGGTTGGTCTGGGCCTCGTACTGGTCGCTGGCGTCGGATCTGCGACCGCGCAAGACCCGCCGACCGAAGAGGAATACGGGCCGTTGATGGCCGAGGTCCGGCTCCTCATGGGGGACGTGTCGCAGCACATCGACAATCGGTATTGGCCCGAGCTCGGCGAAGATCTCGACAAGTTGTTCCCCATATTCCGGCAGATGGAGGCGTTCTGGCAGGCTCGTGGCAACGACAGCGCCCTCGGCATCACCGGG
>JAPYUM010000197.1 GCA_029940535.1 Vicinamibacterales bacterium | reverse complement strand
AGCGTCAGCGTATCGGAGAAGGTCGTTTTCGGCAGGTACTTCACGTTGGCACCTTCTCGCGGCCTCACGAATGACCGGCGAGGATCGAGAGCGCGCCGTCCGGAGTCGCGACATAGCTGCAGACGAGCTGACGCCTGACGCTCTCAATGAAGCGCACCGCCTCGCCCGCGCCTGGGACGCCGCGCACCCGCGGTAGTCGCATTGCGACCCTTGCCTGCAGTAGCATCGGCGTCTACGGCAACAGACTATAAGCCTGAGGCCGAGCGTATTGAAGCATTGGTCACAATAATTTCCAATGCAAACCATTCACCAAAGGAGAGAGTCGATGGCAGACCCGACTGGAGAGTACACATTCAAGAACACCGGTGTCGTGGTTAGTAAAACTGCGGACGGTCAGGTTCAGCAACTTATGTCCTATGAAGGCGCAGCCACAGGATTTCCTGTCGTTTTGGGGTCTCTCATTTTCACCATGCCTCTGTCCGAGGCTGCAGCGAACAGCGGCTCGTGCAGCTGGGTTGCTCGAGGTGTTCTAGATGACGGGACGTTGGCGGCTGGTTTCGGAGAAGGGACTTGGGAGCGAATTGGCAACGAGCTTCGGGGAAATGTGTCGTTAGTGCACGAGGTTTCTACCGGCCAGAAAATCAGAACCGAGGGTGTGATGGATTTTGAGGCGCGCACTTTCAACGGGAAGATGTACGACATCGAATAGGTGGTGGCTCTACGTGCTGGGCTCACGGTGGTCGGTTCAGTGTTCGACTGGATCGGTCATCGTGACCTTACGAACGTGGACTAGATGTTCGTCGTTATCGCTAGAGAGTGCCTCGCTGGTATCGCCTGGCGGCTGAGCAGGGAGACAGTCCATCCTTGGGGTCAGTTGCTTCAACGACCAAGGCGTCCCGCAGGATTACGTGCAGGCACACATGTGGTTCAACCTCGCGGCCTCACGAAGTACCGGCGAGTTGCGAGACAGCAGCGTCAAGAATCGCGACATCATCGCCGCCGAGATGACCGCCGAGCAGATCGCCGAAGCCCAACGCCTCGCTCGCGGGTGGGACGCCGCGCACCCGCAGTAGACATAACCTCTCAGATTGAACCTCCTACCCGCCAGCGGTAGGATCGTCTTCTACATCACATCGTCGTGAGCGGAGAGCAGAGGCAGCGAGTACCGAGCAATGAGGAGCTTGTAATGGGACAGGACTTGTCGTTTCGTGGACGCCGTCGCGTGGCTGTCATTGTCGCTGTAGGGGTGGCCGTTGCCGTGCCCGTGGCGGGCCAGAACCCGGCTGCGGGGTCGCAGGCGTCGAGTAGTTCGACGGCGTCTCGCACCGTTGACGGTCGTCCGGACCTCGGGGGCGTCTGGTTCTTCGGTACGTTGACGCCCCTCCAGCGCCCCGACCGCCTGGGCGACCGAACGCACCTCACGGACGAAGAGATCGCGGCGATTGAAGACAGGGCCGCGAATCGGCCGCAGTTCTTCGGACTCTTCGCGCACACCCCGCGCTACGCTTTCGACAGGCGGACGTCACTCATCGTGGATCCCGCCAACGGGAAGGTGCCCGCGCGGACGCCTGCGGGAGAGGCGCGACAGGCCGAGCGCGACGCGGCGCGCCGAGCAGCCACCGACCCCGAGGACCTGCCCCCGTACGAGCGGTGCATCCAAGGGTTCAACGCAGGTCCTCCGATCATCCCGGGTGGGTACAACCAGCACGTCCAGCTGTTCCAGACGCGCGACCACTTCGTGATCCACACCGAGATGGTGCACGACTCCCGGATCGTCCCACTGGATGGACGTCCGCATCCGCCGTCCGACGTCCGCCAGTGGAACGGCAGCTCGCGGGCGCGATGGGAAGGGGAGACGCTCGTGGTCACGTCCACGAACTTCAGGAGCGAGGGGACAGGGACCTTGATGCTCGACGGCAACCGGGCCAGGACCGGCGTCGGCTGGTCGCCGGACGAGAACCTGACGCTCGTCGAGCGCTTCACGCTCGTGGACCGCGACACGCTGAGCTACGAGTGGACCATCACCGATCCGACGGTCTGGACGACGCCTTGGACCGTGTCCGTTCCCATGACGCGGACGGACCTGCCTCTGTATGAGTACGCCTGCCACGAAGGCAACCACGACATGGCCAACATTCTGACCGCCGAGCGGAGTCTCGAGGCAGAGGCGGCCGCGAGCAGCACCGGGGGGAATCCACGCTGAGGCCAGCGGAATCGACTCACCCGATGCCACTCACCCAGCATCGGAAGCAGCGTGGGGATAGGATGACGTACCGATCCTCGTGTCTTCTCCCGTGCTCGATGCGCAGGACCATCCGCTGACTGTCGATGGCGGACGGGTGAGCCGCACGGCCGCGGAGAATGCGGTGGTGCCCGCGCACCCGCGTGACTAACCCCCGTCCCCGTTGAACCGCCAGTTTTGCATCGCGATGCAAAAGTCAGGAGCTTTCACCCATCGTTGAGTTCGGTGGTGAGGGTGACCGCTATTAAACGGCTGTAGGTTGTTGCGCTCAATGACACGTTTATTCACACATTAGAACCACGTCTGAGACAGGATAGAATCCGACACAGCAGGACTGGTCCGAGCACACGGTGGAAAAGGAGAGGGAATGGACACGGACCGCACGACCTACGAAAAGGCAGTGCGCGACCATCTGGCCCGCAGACGTCAAGCGGTGTCCATCGTCCCACGCGACGCCCTCTCACCTTTGGCCGAGCGGCAGTGCCGAATCTTGGGCGCAGACCTGATCCAGTGGATCAACAACCACGCCGACAGCCTCCTCTCCGAACGCGCTTTGCTCCTGCACCACAAGGACCCCGTAATCTTTTTCATATCGACCATGCCGGGCCTCGTCGCCAGTCAGGAAATCGTCGGCGATGAAAAAGGGCCCTTCGTCTGGGGGTTACCGGAAGACTTCGACTCGTTCGAAGAGCGGGACGAAGAATTCATCTTCCATGTCGAGTACAGATCGCTTTTCAAGGAACCGGAGAGCGACGCTGACGTGAAAGAACTCACGAAGTCTCACCCGCTGGCACCCGGCGAGAGCCACTTCATCCACACTGTTGAGAGTGTGATGGGGCCGCTATTCGCGCGGGGTGGGGAGCACTTATGGAAGTGGGACGGGGAAAAACTGGAGTTGCTTGAGGAGGCGTGGCGGACGTGGGTTTCGTGAACCTCGTCAATCTGGTCACCTGCTGACAGGAGGGCTTGTTCCTCTGCCGGCTGCGCCCTGCGACTCCGCTACGCCTTTCGTACGGAAGGGGTCTTCGGCGCGGACCCGGGGTTTCACGGCATCTCGTGAAGACGGATTCACGCATCGTGTCCGGCCTCCGAGCACCCGCGTGAGCCGTAATGCCTCACAGTGAACCGCCTGCCAGCCAGCGGTAGGATCGGCAAATTGAACGTAGGTGCATATGAACGCAGAATTACCAAGAATCGAAACGGCTACGAAGACGGGAGATGAGCCGTTTCATGCTGATAGAGAGAATCGGCCACAGACGCTGCTCGACTACTGGCGCTGGGCTGGATCAGATCTTGTGAGCAATGCGCAACGGGGCATCCTTGGCGAGTTCTTGGTCGGGTCTGCGTTGCAGATGACCGACCGAGTTCGCCGTGAGTGGGATGCGTACGATGTCCGGATGCCATCAGGTCTCACGGTCGAAGTGAAGACCTCTGCGTACATCCAGTCTTGGGCGCAGACGGATTACTCACGCATTCAGTTTGACATCGCCCCACACAAGAGTTGGGACGCCAAGGACAACACATACGACTCCGTCAATAGGCGTTCTGCAGATGTGTATGTGTTCAGTCTTTTGGCCCACAGAGATCAAAACAGCATCGACCCACTCAATGTGAATCATTGGGAATTTTACGTGCTCGCCACAAGCGTGCTCGACGAACGCTGCGGCGAGCAGAAGACCATTCAACTAGGTCCTCTCAAGGCACTCAAACCAGAGCAATCAACCTACGACACCTTGCTTGAAACCGTTAAACGCATTGGTGGGCGACCTAACAGTGTGGAATGACGGAGCGGACGGGGCTGCGCTCAATGACGCGTGGCCACGATGCCAGAGCGCCGCAGACAGTACTTCGTAGGACGCCGCACCGCGCAACAACGCCCTGGC
>JAPYUM010000196.1 GCA_029940535.1 Vicinamibacterales bacterium | reverse complement strand
GTCCTGATGACCGAAGCGATTGCGGAAGAGGTGAGTCACAGATAGACCGGACCAAGGCAGGCACCAACTAGTTCACAGGCCCACCCAGCGCGCCTCGAAGCCACTGCTGCAGGTCGCCCGTCACAACGAGGCGAGCGACGTCGCGCGCACGCCGCGAATCTTCGTCGTCAGATCGACAGTCCGCGGCGTCCACGAATCCTGCCGTGTCCAGTGCGAAACACGATCGCTCGCGCCCGGACGCGGCGCTCGGGGTAAACAGATGCGCGCGATTGAGCCAGTGCCCATTGGGACGCAGCACTGGCTGATCCCCGGGCTCGCCGAGGAGGTTGCGGCCCATATACGGCAAGCGTACGGGGTCGATGCCCATCAGCGCCAGCAGTGTCGGTGCAAAATCGATCTGGCCTGCGGCAACCGGGACCACGCCTGAGAGTGGTGCGCGGGGCTGCGGCAGCCGGATAAAGAGGGGGATCCGGTCACTCAGTTCCCATCGAGAGTCATCAACCCCGACCCCGATGGTCGTGGCCAGGGTTCGCGGGAATCCCGCGTCGTGATCACCAAAGACCACGAGCATGGAATCTTCGAGCAACCCGGCGCCGGCCAGGGCTGTTTCAAAGTCTGCCAGCGCCTGATCGAAGAAGTGCATCGCGTGCAGGTAGTTGCCGAACGACGTGTGCTCGAGTGGGCCCATCGTCAGCACTTTGTGACGGTCCGGGAAATCATCGAACGGATAGTGGAGCGACAAGGTAATCAGCCACGCGGCAAACGGCTTTGGCAGCGTCGCGAGGCGAGGCACCGCCTGTTGAAGGAAGTCGCGGTCGTTCAGTCCCCAACCAATTTGATCGGTTAGTTCGAAATCAGATTGAAACAGACTCTGCTGAAACCCGTACGTGGGATGCATCTCTCGACGGTTCCAAAACCCAGGTTGGAAAGGGATCGCCGAGAGCGTGGTGTACCCACGCTCGGCAAGCACGCGCGGCAGACCGACATACTGATTGGCCGCAAAACGAAACGCAACGGCGCCGTCATCGAGCGGGGGAAGAGACACGAGCGTTGCGAATTCAGCGTCTGACGTGCGTCCCTCACCGGTCTGATCGGTGACGTTCGTGAAGCGGAGACCGCGTTCCGACCAGCGCGCGAGATGTGGCATGACCGCTACATCGTTGACACGATAGTCGACCGCGAAGTCTTGCAGCGCTTCGACCTGAACGACGATGAGATTCTTGTCCGCGGCGACTCCGAAGGACGGTCCGGTGCCCGCGCGTTGCGGCGCCCGGTCGACAAACCAGGTGTGGACCTCGGTCTTCTGCTCATTCGTGATCACGGGTCGCGCGACCACCCACCGCGTCACGGTCCACGCGTTCAAGACGTGGTATCCGAATGGACTGAGCTCTTCCATCATGGAGCGTCCGCCGAGGAGGTCGGACCGAAGCCCTGGGACAGCCAGCATCGCGCCGGCGGTCCCCACGACAACGGCCGCCGTCGCCGCCCTCAACCGTCCCGGTTGCCCGGGTGCGTCTGCGGACGGTTGCCGCGTAAGCACGATCGCTAGCCCCAGGGCGACAGGTACGTCCACTACAAGCCAGAGTAGGTCGGGTGTGAAGAGGCTACGGATCGAGTTCCAGGTCGGGCCGATTTGCTGCACCTCGAGGAGTGCCGCTGCGGACAGGAAGTTACCGAAAAACCGGTAGTACAGCTCGTCACCCAGAATGACGAGGGTGCCGATCGAGCCGAGTAGCCACAGAGCCCACGCGCGCACCCGCCGCGGAAACACGGCGGCACAGAGCAGCGGTGGGACGATGGCCACGACGACGAGTAGGCCATACGCGACCACCGTCGGCTCCATATGAGCATCACGCACGAGAAGCAGCGGCTTTGCGGCCAGAACCGCCGCACACCAGCCGACGTCGCCCATGGCCGCGAAAGGAGACGGGCGACGCGGGCTCGGACGCGTCCGGAGCAGTGCACCGAGAGCTGCGAGCGCAACAAGCAATGGCAGCGGGGTGACCACACCGGCAAGCGTTGGCATCACGATCACAAGCCGGCGCGGCTGGCGAGGCGCTACCTGGGCAAACCACGTTACGCCTTCCTCCACCATGTCCCACTGCAGCCAGTACAGCCCGGGCCACCGGGGCGCGACGAGCCGACCGTCCACCGCCACACGCGTACCCGGCTGGACATCGCCGCCCAGCACCGTGCGAGTCCCTTCGTGGTACGACTGGGTCCACCGCGACCACATCGGCCACCCACGTGGGAACAGCCATAGCCAGTGATAGGAGACGTGAATGCGCTCGGCGCTCCACGCACGCGTGCCGGTGTTGGTAATCGTGACCGGAACGCTCGTCTCACCCCAGGCGGGCAACACGCGGGGAGGGAGACCAGCGAGATCGAACGCCAAGGCATAGGGAGGCGGGCCGACTCCTCTCACGTAGCCGAGGGTGGCCACAAGAGGGGTCGCCGTGACTGCCCAGTAACCGGCGGCTCCCAGCGTAGCGACCAGTAGCAGCACAAGACATTGTCTATAGCCCACCGATGTTCGCTCCCGCGCCAAGTGCCACACGCTCAGCAACAACTTAGTCAACGCGTTCGCTCGGAAATGGTGACGTCACTGCCAGCCTAGCGCAGGTAGGCTCCGAGCACACGCACGCCAAGCGTGGATTTAGGACGGATTAGACACCCCAGTTAACAGAAGAACCATTATCCGACCCGTGCCGCCACCCGCACCACCTTCCCGCGACAGTTTGTGACTTATCATCTATTTTACCCAATACCAGGTATTATTACCACTTAAGCTGTAATTAGGAATCCATTCTTTTACTGCATCCCTAGCAGCCCGTGGCAGAAGGGGCTGTTCGTAAATCGAAGGTCACGTGGTCGTGTTGCGTGTCACGGGGTCGCCACTCGACGAATTGGGCGAATCCGGGCGCACCGGGGCCCACGATGGCCGCACATGTCCCCAACACGCGCTGAGCAGGTCGATGAGGCTCCCGACACGCACCGCCGCGCGGTCCTGGAGGCTCCGCGGCGTACCGACGCCCGTCAGCTGCCGCATGAGCAACCCGAGATTGGCGCCGCAGACCTGCACGAGCAGTCGCTTCAGGATGTTGGCATGGCCGCGCAGGTGGACCCGGCGCATGCCTCCGGTGTCGTAGAGATGCGCGTGGGGACGTTCCACCAACTCGCCGCGCTGCCGCAGCAACCGTTGGCCGCGGTCTCCTCGAATCCGGCGGCGATTGGCATAGACGGCGTGCCGCGCCGCGGTCTTGCCCGTCCAGTGGCGTCGCCCGCGATCCGGCTCCGACACGTAGCTCCGAATGCCCTGCTCGGCGAACGCCACCATCGTGTCGTTACTGTGATACCCCTTGTCGCCGACCACCTCGGTGATCCCGGCCGTGCCCGCGACCGCGGCGAGGTGATCCGCCGCCGCGATGAGGGTCTCGGCCATCGTCGTCGTGTCCCCGTCGTCGGCGTCCTGCACCGTCACGCCGACGACCGCACCGGTCTCCAGGTCGACGGCGTGCTCGGCCGGGAGCGGCACCTCCCCAGCCGGCAGGCGGTTGCCGTGCAGCAGGTAGGCGACGAGGCTCGCGGTCTGGTCACCCGCGTCAGGGATGGAATCGGCACCCCATTACGCCACGCACACCAGACGATAGACCGACAGACTACGACCGCGACGCGCGCCTCGAAACCGCCTCGAACTCACCGCCTGGCACCCCACCTTGTGACTCCTCCCCAGCCTCGACGATAATCGGCCCTGCCCATGCGTCTTCCAACCCTCACACAGGCGCTGGCCCTCGTGGCCACGCTCGGCGTCGGCTACGGCATCAGCATCGCCCACATCTCCGGTGCTGGTCTGAACGATCTGCTCGTCTCCAAGTACTTTCGCTCGATTGACGACTACATAGAGCGTGTGGCGTTCTGGAAACAACGACTCGACATCAACGGAGACGATGTTTTCGACGACACCGACATCAATGACTTCATCGGCAGAAAGGGTGTGGAACCCGGAGGTGACCGATTCCACTTCGGGTTCGACTTCGATGGAAACGACCGGGTGGACAATGCGGACATCAACGTGCTGTTCGACGTGGGTAGACGGTTCCGCGACGGCTATGTCATCGATCCTGCCAGC
>JAPYUM010000004.1 GCA_029940535.1 Vicinamibacterales bacterium | reverse complement strand
AACGCCCACTATCGGACCCAGCGGAGCGCCACAGGTCGATTTTCTCCCGGCGATAGCGCCACAGCGGTCGGGGGCCGCAGACGGAACGGATCCTGCTCGGACCGATGTCGCCTGTCACACCGACGGGCTGACTTCCTTCGGCGTATCCTGCCGGACGACCCGGGCCGGGCCGAGTAGCCCGTGTCCGTGAGGTTCTTTGACAATTGAATATCTTTAGGTTGCCCGGCCCGACGTCAGGGTGCGTCGGGTCGGACACTAACGGAGGGAAGGCGCTGACGGTCGTCATGGAGCCCATCCTGCAGCGCCGCGGATACGCACTCACAGCAGACCCGCCGCCAACTGCTGAGCCGGGCAGCGGCTTGTAACGGAGAGACGGAGCAAGTTGATGCGTATCCTTTACGTTTGCGACGCCACATTGCCATCGACCGCTGCGAACAGCGTGCCCGTGATGAAGATGTGCCGGGCTTTCGCCGCACTCGGTCACGAGGTGACGTTGCTGGCAAAGTCCGTCAGTCGCGGAACCGACCTGCACGCGCACTATGGCGTGGACCAGACGTTCGCTATTGTGGGGGCCGATAGACGGCATTAGACCCCCTCGACGCCGCCTCCGAGGCCCGCCGCCGCCCTGCACAGTTCCCGAGAAGGCAGTCTCTATGATGCGCTCTACGGCACCGCGACCGCCGGCTATTGCTTTAATTGCGCGACGAACTCGGCAGCCTGGGCGCCTTCTTCCGAATCAGGCTCGACCGAGACGACCTGCTCGAAGTAGGTGACCGCGGTCGCTACATCGCCCTGATTCAGCGCTACGAGTCCAAGCTTGAACAGCGGTTTTCCCCAGCTAGGGTCCGCTTGGTGCGCCTGCTCGTAGAGCGCCGTCGCTTCGTCCATTTGTCCGTTCGCAAAGGCCACTTCTCCGGCGTTCCAGGGTTCCGCTCGCCCCCCCCCGCTGCTCGCGGTCCCACCCGCCGCCTGTCGGGTCGTTCCGACGAGTGCGCTAGCCTCCCGCTGCAGGTCCTCGATCTCCGCCTGGAGCGCCGTTAACTGGGCTTGCTTGGCGCTGATTGCGTCGTTGACCTCCTGAATGGCGAGCGCCCTCGCGGCTGCCCCTGTCAGTCCGTCCGAACGCGGGCGGCCGTCGGCCGAGAGATACAGCGTCACACCGGAGCGACGCACGCCGGCCGAAGCGCGCGCGCCGGCATTGGCGCCTGGTGGCGCTTCGAACACGACCAAGTACTGATTTAATGACGCAGCATATCGTCGAGAGATCTCCGCGGCAATGATAGTGAGTTGGTCGGTCACCGCCTGACTGGGCGAGTTCAATGTGAGGTATCTACCGCCCGACAGCCGAGTGACATCCTCCACAAGACGAGTCTGAAACCCGTCACCTCTCGGCGTGCTTAGTCCCAGGGCATACACGGTCACTCCGCTGCTGGCGAGCCGCTCTGTAAAGTCGGTGTATCTCGCCTGCCTGAAAAGATCAACTTTGGAGGCGCCGTCCGTGGTGACGACTACCATGACGGGCCAGTTGAGCTGCTGGTCGAAGCCTGCCAGGGTCTCGTCGAGGCCGTCGAAGAAACCGGCCGACGTGCCCTGGTTCGTGAACAGTCCGTTGAGTCGGTCCTTGACCTTTGCCAGTCCCTCTGTGTGATCAACGACGATTCGAGGCCTGCCCGACAGCAACACGAGCGATACCTGGCTCCTCCTGGGTAACGCATCAATGAAGATCGGCAACCCGGTTCGCAGAACCCGAAAGTACGGGTCGGCCCCATCAGCGTCGTCGACGAGCAATGCTAGACGCAGAGGCTCTTCCACGATCTCGGCCCGAATCACCCGGCCCTCGACGCCGTTCTGATCGATCACGAAATCTTCGGCAGTGAGGTCGGTGACGGGCGACCCGTCTGCAGCGAAGACCTGGACGAACAGCTGACTCTCGGTCTGGGCCAGTACCGTTCGACCTTGGTGAGGTCCGAGCATCAAGAGCAACAACGCCAGTAGGCACGGACCCCGGGGTGACACCCGCCCTCGCCAACCAGGCGTAACCGTCCACCGGTGTCGGTGAAGACTCTGCCTAACCGTCACCGGATTCGATGTCGGCGTAGTGATGACGTGATCGAGAACGACTGTTCCAGACAGCATGGGGTAATGAAAGCACAACTATGGACTTACGACACCCCAATCTTATCAAGAGCACAGGCGGAGGATGACGATAGACGGCATTAGGCCCGCTCGACGCCGCCTCCGAGCGCCGCCCTGAACAAGCGGTTGGCCGCCCCACAGGCGGACTACGGGCCTCCAGGGAGCGCATGGTGCTGAGGATGCCCGTTCGAGGGGTTGCGGTCACGCGTGATTCCAGACGGGGAGGCACACCTCTGCCTGGCTGAGGGGTGGAATCGGCTGGCGCAGGCAGGTTCGTCGGAGCGGAACTGGTCGCCAGCGACCTCAGTCAGAGGCGCATCAACGACAAGGTGCAGCGGCGGTGCTCGGGCCGGCTGGGCCTCGGGTATGTCCGTCGGCAGTCCCAGATGCCGGAGGACGCGCGCAAGCACTGCGGGATCTTCGATGAGGGCGATTACGGTCAAGCGTCCGCCACACCGGGGACAGGCGAGCACATCCAGGCTCCGGCGCATCAGCTCCGCCCAGAGATAGTTGCGTGTGTGGCGACAGTCCGCCGCGAGGCGAGGGCCATCGGCAGCCGGGTCCGTTTCCGCAGCGGCGCCTGGGCTGGCCCCGAATTGCACCACGAGTGACCGCACTGAACCTGCGGCCAGCCAAGGAGTCGTACGGACGACCGCCTGTAGTCGGGCAACAGACTGGTCATCCAAAGCCGCGTCAAGCAGATTGGGCAGCGCCGCTTCTACGCTGAGGTCATTCTCCATCGGGTTCGTCCAACTCTGTGCCTTGATCCGGCCGAGCAGTTCCTCGATCCGGAAATCCACGAGCGCAATTTCAGCGCGGAGATCGAGCAGCGCCGGGTCCGTCATCGAGGCGCTTTTCGCGGGTCGTGCCGTGACGTTCTAGGACTAGTCGACGGAATTGTAGGCATTGCACGATCTGCAGATCCAAGCCGGGCCTTCTGGGCGACATGCGGGGTGACGGCCAGGCCACGGACCGCCGCCACGCAACTCGCCACGTCGTAGCCTTTGTCGGCCCCGACCGTACTGCCGGGGGGCGCGCTGGCCGCCAGCAGGATCGCCGCCGCCTCGCGTTCGGCGCATGGGTCACACAGGCATTGGCGACGAGCCCGTCCCGGTTGTCCAGCAGCACGTGGCCCAGATACGCCAACTTGGCTTCCTTGCCTCGTCCCTTCTTATGCAGCATCGCCTCCCCATCGGTCGTCGACTGATGGGTGTCATTCCGCCTCGACTCGCCGTGGAAGTTCACCGTGGAATTCCCGGGGTCGTCGGGCGGCTCGCCGGGCTCGGCGTCCACGCGCAGGGGCTCGTCGATGTCGGCGTGACGCATGTGGTCGATCTGCGTGAACGGCATGAGTAGGAGACGGCTGGCAGATTCGGGCGCACGGCTAGGCAGGCGCTGTGCGGGCTGGTGCTGGGCACCGGTGGCGCGCTCGCGCTGTCGCAACTGCTGACCGCGCTGCTCTACGAAGTAGAGCCGGGCGATCCGGCCACCCTCGTTTCGGCGGGGCTGTGTCTGCTCGGGGCAGCCGCGCTGGCGGCATATCTGCCGGCCCAACGGGCGATGCGGGTCGACCCGCTTGAGGTGCTGCGTGCAGAGTAGCGCTGAATGGTCCGAGGTCGGAGAGCCGACCCGATTCACTGTGGTCGGTCCGCGGCGGGGCTGGGTCTGCGGGAAGCACCCGGATCACGTCGTGTGGATGTTCGGGCTCAACGCAGAGAAGCACGTGACGCACCTTCGACTCAGACTTCTGCTATGGTGTCCGCTAATTATGCGAAGCGCTGTCGGCAAGACACACTTCGGGACCCCCGCATCGCATCTTCGTTCGATCGCGCTCCTCGAGGGGCTGTCCTACCTCGTTCTGCTCTTCATCGCGATGCCGCTCAAGTATCTGGGTGACATGCCGATGGCGGTACGTATCGTGGGGTCGGCCCATGGGGCGCTCTTCGTCTGGCTGGGCCTGCTCGCGCTTCGCGGGCTCACGAGTCGTGGTCGACCCGCCAGCTGGGCCGCGAGAATTATGGTGGCCTCGCTGCTGCCGTTTGGGACTCTGGTCATCGATCGGAGGCTCAGAGGCGAGGTGGACGCCGGGCGTAGTAACACCGAGCGCGTGTGACGGACGGTCGACCACCGCCGGTCCTGCCGGAACCGATCCCGTGCCTTCGCTCCGTAGCCATCGCGGTCCAACAACGCGAACGGAATGAACGCCAGGCGCCGTTGTTCCCCGAGCAGGTCGAGCATCTCGGGCATGCAGTGGTCGAGGTAACCCTGACCGTGGTTCGTGGAATTGCTGACGAGTAGCAGAGCGAGGCTCATAGCGTGTCCTCGAACGATACTATCTTGTGGAGGCAATCCTTGCGGCGCGCACTCATCATCCCCATCGCCACCCTCGGTATCGCCACCGTGGTGAGCATCGTCACCATCGTGGGCACCGGCCAGCCGGCCTCACGACCGGCGCCTCGCGAAGGACAGCGTGTCAGATTGGTCGAGCGCGACCTGGACATTCCGGCGCACGCCGCCCCGGGCGATGCGCCGGTGCCTTTTCGATTCGCCAGTGGGACGTTTGCCCACAGTCTGTCTGCCGATGGGGACACCGGTTGGATCCAACTCCGCGGCGAACGGACCGACGGCGAGGAGGCGGTCGGTTGGGTCGTCCCACGATACATCCAGACGCCGCTCACCGCCGGTCCGACGACCACCGGGGGTGACACGACGCTGGACCTGGACTGGTGCCCGGCCAAGGGGTCACCGGATCCGCCCGCCAACGGCAGCCTGCGGCTGGCGACCTGGAACGTCGAGAATCTCCATGCCCGCGACGGCCAATCAACCTACGGCTCTCCCCGGCCGTCCGTAACGCGACGCGCACTCGACTACCAGCGGATTCGCTGCTACGTGCGTCTGATCGATCCCGACGTCATCGCCGTTCAAGAAATCGACGGTGCCGACGCGCTGGGACGTGTGGTCGATAGAGACGTCTACGACGTGCATGTGTCAGACCGAGCCCGCGCGCCAAACCTGAACGGCCGGCAAAACACCGGTTTCGCTTACAAGAAGGGGCTCGACGTCACCGAACTCCCCGATTTCGCCGCGCTTGATGTCAGCCGCGGCGGGCTGCGCCACGGGACACGTCTCAGCGTGTCCTACGGCGACGAACGCCTGCAGCTGATGAGCGTTCACCTCAAGAGCGGCTGTTTCGCCGATACGTCAACTGGACCGGACTGTGGGAGGCTGAGGCAGCAAGTACCGGTCCTCAAGGAATGGATCGACCGGCAGTCGGCTGGGCCAGATCCGTTCATTGTCCTGGGTGACTTCAATCGACGGCTCACGGAGCCGGGCGATACCATCTGGGCCGACCTGGACGACCATCAGCCCGTCAACGCCGACCTCACGGCGGCGACCGAGGGCATGTCCGTCGACTGTCGAGACAACCGGTTCGCCACGTTCGTCGACCACATCGTGTTCGGGGCTCGGTCGATCCGGTTCGTTGACCGATCCACTTTCCGGCAGGTGAACTTTCGCCCCGCCGACCGGCCGTTCTGGGACAGGCTCTCGGACCACTGCCCATTGGTCATCGAGTTGATGGCTCCCTGAGGCTGCACCCCCCGCCACTCTGCGGTATAACAAGGGCATGGCCTATCGTACGGCGTTCCGCTGCATTGCCGGGTGTCCCGGCGAATATCCACTCTGGAAACCGATGTACCGGTGTCCGAGTTGTGGGGACCTCCTCGAGGTGTCCCATGACCTCGACGCTCTCCGCGACCGCTCCGCCGCAGCTTGGATGCGTCTGTTCGACGAGCGCTACAAGCGCACCGCCTGGCCCTACGGCTCCTCTGTCTGGGGCAAGAAAGAGTGGGTCTGCCCGGACGTGCGAGACGAGTCGATCGTGTCGATGGACGAAGGCGGTACGAACCTGTTCTGGGCCGATCGGTTCGGACGTGAGCTGGGCATGCGTGACCTGTGGGTCAAGCTGTGCGGCAACTCGCACACCGGGTCATTCAAGGACCTCGGGATGACCGTGCTGGTCTCGGTCGTACGACAGATCATTCACGACGGCGGGAATATTCGTGCGGTGGCCTGCGCCTCCACTGGTGACACGTCTGCCTCGCTCGCCGCCTATGCTGCTGGTGGCGGCATTCCGGCCATTGTGCTGCTTCCTCGCGGCAAGGTGTCGACCGCCCAGCTGTTGCAACCGATCGCGAACGGCGCCCTCGTCCTCGCGCTGGACACCGACTTCGACGGGTGTATGGAGATCGTGCAACGGCTCTCGGAAGACGAGGGTATCTATCTCGCCAACTCGATGAACAGTCTGCGACTCGAGGGACAAAAAACCGTCGCGATCGAGATGGTGCAACAGCTCGACTGGAAAATTCCGGACGTCGTGATCATCCCCGGCGGCAACCTCGGTAACGTGAGCGCCCTCGGGGCCGGATTCGAGATGATGGCGTCGCTGGGCATCATCAACAAGCAGCCACAGATCGTCGTCGCCCAAGCCCAGGCCGCGAATCCACTCTATCTGGCCTACCAGAACAACTGGGAGTTCACACCGGTCGCCGCCAAACCGACGCAAGCCTCAGCCATCCAGATCGGCAACCCGGTGTCGGTACGCAAGGCGATTCGGACCCTCCAGGCCCACCGCGGCATCGTGGCCCAGGCGTCGGAGGTGGAGCTGGCCGAGGCGGCCGCCCGGGCCGATCGGACCGGCATGTACAACTGCCCCCACACCGGGGTCGCGCTGGCGGCGCTGATCAAATTGCTCGACGAGGGCCAGATCGATCGCTCCGCCAGCGTGGTGGTCGTGTCTACCGCCAGCGGGCTGAAGTTCACCGACTTCAAGTTGGGCTACCACGAGGGCCGGCTCCCGGGCATCACGCCGCGCTATGCCAATACGCCGGTGGAGCTGCCAAACGACTACGACGCCGTGCGACGCGCAATCGACCAACACGCCACCGTCGAGTCCTGACCTGTCGCGCGGGTGTCAAGGATCCCGACGAGGCGACGCACCGGCCAACCCACCTCCCCGGCGAACCGGTTTCCTGTCGAGGTGTTCGGCTGGCAAGGCGCGACGAGGGAGCAGCCAGGCCGGCTGTGACCGAGGAAGCAACGCCGTCCAGACGGGCACCTCGGCAGGAAACCTAGCCCAGGAACATTTCGTAGGCGGGATTCTTCGTCTGCAGCTCGTAGGCGTAGCCGAGACCGGCCAGGAACTCATCGAACCGGGGGAGTTCGTCGTCAGGCACTTCGAAGGCCGCCAGCACCCGGCCGAAGTCGGCACCGTGGTTGCGATAGTGGAACAGGCTGATGTTCCATCGACCGCCGAGCTTGTCGAGAAACTCGAGCAGGGCCCCGGGGCGCTCCGGAAACTCGAACCGACAGGGACGCTCCTGACTCACCCCGGCCGCCCGCCCGCCCACCAGGTGCCGGACATGCAGCTTCGCCATCTCGTCGTCCGAGAGGTCCACCACGGGGTAACCCTCAGCCTCAAGCCGCGCCTGCAGCGCCGACGCGTCAGCGCGTGAACTGATTCCCACCCCCACGAAGATGTGGGCGTCCGCTCCGCCGCGAAACCGATAGTTGAATTCGGTGACCACCCGGGCACCGACGGCGGCGCAGAATGCCCGGAATGCCCCTGGCCGTTCCGGAATCGTGACGCCAAACACCGCTTCGCGAGCCTCGCCGAGCTCGGCGCGCTCGGCCACGAATCGGAGCCGGTCGAAATTCATGTTCGCACCACTCAAGATGGCCACCAACGGCCGCTCACCCCCTTCATGGGTCGCCATCCATCGCTTGAGCCCGGCCACCGCCAGCGCGCCCGCCGGTTCCACCACCGAACGCGTGTCGTCGAACACGTCCTTGATCGCCGCGCAAATTTCATCATTAGAGACCCGGACGATCTCGTCGACGTGACTGGTCGCAACGGTGAACGCCAGCTCACCCACCCGCGTCACCGCGGTGCCGTCGGCGAACAGGCCCACATGGTCGAGCGTCACCCGGTGGCCGGCCGCGAGCGACTGATACATCGCATCGGACTCGGCGGGCTCGACCCCGATCACCCGAACGGATGGCATCAGGGTCTTCAGGTAGGCGGCCACCCCGGCCAGCAGACCCCCGCCGCCAACCGGCACGAACACGGCCCCCGGAGGCCCATGGCATTGGCGGCGCAGTTCGTCGGCCACGGTCCCCTGTCCGGCCACGACGAAGAGATCGTCGAAGGGGTGCACGAGTTCGAGCGCACGCTCGGCGCCAACCTGTTCGGCGTGCTGTTGCGCCGAAGCGTAGTCGTCGCCGACCAGCATGATCTCGGCCCCCAACCGACGAACGGCGCGAACCTTGATCTCCGGTGTCGTCCGAGGCATGACGACAAGGGCCGGGACGTCCAGCGCGCGGGCGGCGTAGGCGACGCCTTGCGCATGGTTTCCGGCGCTGGCGCACACCACGCCTCGAGCGCGGCGCTCAGGCTCCAATTGCGCAATCTTGTTGTAGGCGCCGCGCAACTTGAAGCTGAACACGGGTTGGAGGTCTTCACGCTTGAGCAGCACCGGAGCGCCCACGCGGGACGAGAGACCGGTGGCGGTCTCGAGCGGGGTCTCACGGGCGACGTCGTAGACGCGGCTCGTCAGAATCTCCCGCAGGAGCCGCTCGACCAGCTCGCGCGGGGTCCAGGAGGCCATCAGCGCATGCTATCATTCGATTTTGGAGGCATCTGATGCCGATCTACGAGTACGCGTGTCGTGAGTGCCGCACAGACTTCGAGTTGCTGGTACGCGCGAGCGCCACGCCGGTCTGCCCGACGTGTGAGAGCACGTCGCTGGACAAGCGACTGTCGGCCTTCGCCGTGGGCCGCGGGGGGGCGACCGCAGCGGCTTCGCTACCCCAGGCGTGCGGCAGCTGTGGCGACCCACGGGGCGCTGGGGCCTGTTCGATGAACTGATTGGATTGCCAAGCAATTCTAAAACTGGACCACTTGCTGTTACGCCCAACGCATTCACACCAGAGCCCGCTCATGGCCGTACCCAGGATCACGACAGAAGAGTTAAAAACCAGACTCGAGGACGAGGGCGGGAGCCCGCCGGTCATTCTCGATGCGCGCTTGAAATATCCTTACGAGCACAGCACGGTCACGTTGCCCGGCGCCGTGCGTGTGAACCCGGACGACGTGAGTGCCGGACTCTCCACGGACCGTGACGTCGTCGCCTATGACTCCGACCCGGAGGAACTCGTCAGCGCGCCAGTCGCCGCCGCGCTGATCCGAAAGGGCTACCGCGCCGCGGCGCTGGAGGGAGGCCTCGCGGCATGGATCACCGCGAAGTTCCCGACTGACGAGAAAGACGCGCCCAAGCAGGCACCGCCGAAAGCGGGTGGCCTGAAGGGCTGACGTCGTTATCCCTCCGAGGCGGCCGGGCGCCCCACGCCCAGGTCTCGGACGCCAGCGCCGCACGGGAGGATGATGTTGCGAAGCTGGACCCACACGATCACGATTGTCGCCGCCAGCTGCCTGGCTCTGGATGGGCCGAGCGCGGCTCAAGCGCAGGTTCCTGTTCGCACGGCGGAGGAGTTGCAGCAGGCGCTGCAGGGACGGTATGAGTCGATGCTCGACCTCACCGCCGATTTCACCCAGACCTACGAGGGCGGCGTCCTCCGCTCGCGTCTCGTCGAAAGTGGCCGCGTACAGCTGAAGATACCTGGCAAGATGCGCTGGGACTATCAAGAACCCGAGCACAAACTCATGGTGTCGGATGGGGAACAGATGTTCATGTATTTCCCAGACGATGAGCAGGTCATGGTGTTCGCGGTACCTTCGGTTGACCAGGGCACCACCCCGGCGCTGATCCTCGCGGGTATCGGTAACTTCGTCAACGACTTCACGGCTGCCATCGACACGGTCCAAGACGTCCCGCCCGACAGTTACGTGCTCCGGCTGACGCCCACGCGAGCGGAGGCAGATTTTGAATTCCTGACCGTCGTCCTCGACGCGAGGTCGTTGACCATCACGCGTCTGATGGCCTACGACCTGCAGGGCGGCACTTCCACCTTCTTCTTCTCCAACCTACAGGAAAACCTCTATTTGCCCGATACACCGTTCACCTTTGAGATCCCACGTGGCACCGAAATCATCTCCACCAACCAGTCCACGCCGCTCCAGTAATCGGGGCCGGCGGCGCCCGGGCCGCGCCCTGCTGATACTGGGGCTCGTCTGCCTCGGCGGGGCCGCGTGCGCCACACGGGCGCAAGACCGGGCACGCTCGGCCGAGTTGTCGCAGGACTACGACGCGGCCGTGATCGAGTACACCCGAGCCCTGCGAGAGCGTCCCGAGGATCGCGGGTTGAGCCGGGACCTGGAACGGGCCAAGCTACGGGCCGGTCAATATCACTACGCCCTGGGGCGCCGGGAGGCTGGTCTCGGCAACTACGACGACGCGTTGCTCGAGTATCAGATCGCGGCCGAGATGAACCCCAGCAGCGGCGACATCCAGGACGCGCTCCGAGAGACGCGGCTCGCCGTGCAAACCCGCCTGGCCGCCCGCGACGACGGGCAGACGCAGCTCGAAACGCTGATCGAACGAGTGAGCGCGCTGCCGCCGGAGGGCCTCGTCTTGCCCGAGGCCACGCTCCCCGACTCGCTGGTGTTTCGTGACGCCAGCACGCGCGACGTCTTTTCCGCGCTTGGTCAGTTCGCCGATGTGAGCGTGATCTTCGACCCGACCTTTGTCGACGAGAAGGTCTCGATCGACCTCCGGGACACGACGTTGTCGACCGCGCTCAGCTCGGTGGCGCGCTCCACTCGCAACTTCTACAGAGTCACCGGTGAGCAGACCGTCACCGTGATCCCGGATACCCCGGCCAAGCGGCGCGAGTATGAGGAAGAGGTCGTGCAGACGTTCTACCTCAGCAACGCCGACGTCGGGGAGACGATGGACCTGCTGCGTCTCGTGATTGACCTGCGCCGCCTCGCTCCGGTCACGGCGACCCGCGCCATTTCTGTCAGGGACACCCCGGAACGTCTGGCCGCCACCGCGAGACTCATCTCCGCGATCGACAAGGCGCGCCCTGAAGTGGTCATCGATGTCGAGCTTCTCGAGGTCAATCGGAAGCGGTTTCGCGAGTACGGGCTCCAATTCGCGTCGCCTGGTGCGTCCGGCCTGGATGGGTCCGTGACCATCGACGGCGGCGGTCGCTTCCTAGACGAACTCCAGGGGCTCGCCAGCGCCGACGTGTTCGTGGCGAGCCTACCCGGGCTCTTCTACCGGCTCCTCCAGAACGACGCGGACACGCGGACCCTGGCCAACCCGCATCTGCGAACCTCCGAGGGATTAGCGGCGCAAGCGCGTTTCGGCGATCGGGTGCCGGTCCCGGCCACCACGTTCTCGCCCATCGCGACTGGCGGTATTCAACAACAACCGATCACGTCGTTCAACTACGAGAACATCGGCGTCAACATCGACATTACGCCGTTCACGCACCACAACGACGACGTCTCCCTGGAACTCGCGATCGAGGTCAGCAACATCTCTGGCAGCGGATTCGGCGGCTTGCCAACTTTCGGCAACCGGTCGATCAATACCACCATCAGGCTACGCGACGGCGAAACGAATATCCTGGCCGGTTTGATTCGAGACGACGAACGACAGACGCTGGACGGCGTGCCCTGGCTGAGCGACCTCCCGGTCATCGGACGGCTTTTCGCGCGCAATACGCAGGACACGCTGGAAACCGACATCATCGTGACTCTGACGCCGCACATTATCCGAGTGCTCGATCTCGAAGAACGGGATCTCCGAGCGTTCCGAGTCGAACGGGACACGGGGACCGGACTCGATATCAGGGCGCCGCTGCCGGCACCGGTCACCCCGGGTGGGGTCCGACCGCCGGCCACACTGAATAGACCCGGCGCCGGCGCCACACCGATCCTGCCGCCGCCGATTACGCCACCGCAATAGGCGCCCAGGCAACGCTAGCCTGCGGCCCTCGCTAAAGGGAACCCCCTCCTGCGAGGATCGCGACCCAACCAAGGACGGGTAGCGTGTCCTACCCCTGCTCCACGTCGATCTGCGCACCCAGCGCGCGCAATCGCTCAACCAGTTGCGCGTAGCCCCGCTCGACCGTCTCCAACGGCTGGATACGACTTGTTCCGGTCGCGGCCAGCGCCGCGGCGATCAGGGCCATGCCGGAGCGAAGGTCCCGGCTGTCCAGCGTGCGCCCGGTGAGACGAGCCGGACCGTCCACGATCATCCGGTGCGGATCACACAGGAACAGGTTCGCGCCCATGCCGCTCAACTGCTCCAGGGCGAACAGCCGAAGCTCGTACATCCAGTCGTGCACCAACGTGCGCCCCGTCGCCTGCGTCGCCAGCACACTGATCAAGCTGACCATATCGCTCGGAAACCCCGGCCACGGCGCCGTGGTGATCTGCCGGATGGCGACCGGTGAGGACGGGCGAACGCGGAGACGGTCCGCGTCGACGTCGCAGTCCACCTGCATGCGACGCAAGATCGCGGTGATCGGCTCCAGATCGCCGGCGCGGGCGCCGCCGACCTCCAACTCGCCGCCGGTGACCGCCGCCGCCACGGCCCAACTGCCGGCCTCGATGTAGTCACCACTCAAACGGTGGGTGGCGCCGCCAAACCGGGCCCCGCCGGAGACACGAATGGTCGGAGTGCCGGCGCCAGCGACCTCCGCCCCCATCTGGGTCAGAAACTCGCACAGCTCCACCACGTGGGGCTCACAGGCGGCATGGCGGATCTCACTCTCGCCGGGGGCGGCGGCCGCCGCCAGCAGCGCGGTTTCGGTCCCGGTCACCGACGCCTCCTCGAGATACACCGAGGCCGGCACCAGGCCACCCGGCGCTTCCAGCACGTAGTCAGCGGCCGTGTCCTCGCGGCGTCGAACCCCCATCGCCCCCAGCGCCTGGAGATGTGCCGACAACGTGCGTCGCGCTGGAAAGTCGCCACCCGGCGGAGCCAGCCGCACCCGCCCGCAGCGCGCCAACAGCGGGCCACACAGCAGCACCGACCCGCGGAGCCGTCCCACTAACCGTCGGTCCGGCTCGTCACCGGTGACCCGCGCGCACTGCACACGGAGCCGCGTTGTGCCCACCCCCTCCACCGAGGCCCCGAGCCCCTGGAGCAGATCAGCCATGACGTGCACGTCCTTGATCCGAGGTACGTTCGTCAGCTCACACGGCGCGTCGGTCAGCAAACAGGCCGCAAGCAGCGGCAAGGCCGAATTTTTGTTGCCCTCGACCTGGAGCCGACCCATCAGCCGGTGGCCACCCTCGACCACCAACGTTGTCAGTGCTTCCCCGGTTGGAGCGATACCTGAACTCATCCCACCTCGTTTCCACCCTCGGTCTCGAACTCACCGAGGTACATCAGCTCGTCCCGCAAGACGAGCCCGAATCGCTCGCGCACGGTCGCGCGGCATCGCTCGATGAGCGCGCGCACATCGCGGGCCGAGGCCCCGCCCTCGTTGACGATGAAATTGGCGTGCACCGGCGACACCGCGGCGGCTCCCACCCGATGGCCCTTGAGCCCGGCCAGGTCGACCAGCGCCCCGGCCGATCGGGGCACGCCGTCCGGGAGCGGACCATCGTCGGGCCGGGGATTCTGAAAGACACAGCCGGCCGATGCCCGGTCGAGCGGCTGGGTACGCTTGCGGAAGGCGAGCGAACGGCGCGCGGCCGCCCGCAACGCCGTCACCGCACCGGCCGCGACCGCAAACTCGGCCCACAGCACCAGTTCGCCGGTGTGCTGCACACGGCTCTCGTCGTAGCCGAAGCCCATGTCCGAGGCCGGCACACGCGCGACGCGTCCAGCCCGATCGACGAGACCAACCGCCGTCACCTTATCACCCAGCAACTGGTCGTCGAAATGCGCGTTCCCGCAGATCCCCCCACCCACCGTACCTGGCGTCCCGGCCCACCGCTCGAGACCGCCGAGCCCGCGGTGAACGGTCCACCGCACAAGGCCGTTGATCGTCACGCCGCAGTCAGCCCGCACGTGATGCGCGTCGACACGACCCATGGCGCCGTGTCGGACCCGCAGCACCAACCCGCGCACGCCCCCGTCACCCACCAGCACGTTGGAGCCGCCGCCGAGCACGGTGAGTGGCACCGAGAGGTCGCGCGTCAGACAGACCGCGGTCACAATGTCATCCGGGCTACGGGTCTCGACCAGCCACTCGGCCGCCCCACCGGTGTGAAACGTCGTCAGCTCACCCAGCGGCACCTGGCGGCCGACCCGGTCGCCAAATACCGCGCGCAACCGGCGATCGGTCTGGTCTGGATGCGGGTGCCCGCGGCCTCCTACAGCTTGGCTGGACATCGGGTGACCCGCATCAGTGTCTGCTGTTGGGCGATCAGCGCGGCAACCGCCGACCGTCGATCACACAGCTCGAATCGAATCCAATCGCCCGGGCCGAGCTGGCCAGCCACCGGAAGATCGGCGCTGATCACGGTCGCGATCCTCGCGTATCCGCCGGTGGTTTGCCGGTCGGCCATCAACAGAATGGGGTGCCCGGACGGTGGCACCTGCACGGTACCGAACGGCGTTGCGGCCGACAAGACGGGGGTCTCGTCCGCCAGCGCGAGCGGCGGCCCACACAGCCGGTATCCCATCCGATTCGACTCGGCCGCCAGCGTGAAGCGGGTCGTGGTGAAGCCCGCCAGCGCCGCGTCTCCGCACCGCGGGCCGGGGTCATCGTCGTCGGGGGTGGCGATCGCCCGGATACGGCTCCCGCCCTCCGGCAGCACGAACGGCGGACTCAGTGACACGCGCCGTGGCGCTCGTCCCTCCCATGGGCCCACCGCCAGCTGGTCCCCTTCACGCAATCGTCTCCCAGCCAACCCTCCGAACCCACTGGCCAGATCGGTGCTTCGACTTCCGAGCACCAGCGGGACGTCAATACCCCCAGCAACCCCGATATACGCGCGGGCGCCGGCGCCGCGGGATCCGAATCGCAGAATGCTCCCGCGACCGGCCCGATGGGCGACCCCCATCTGGACGGCGGTGTCGTCGAGACGCATCTCGAATTGCGCGCCAGTGACCGCGAACGTCATGTCAGCGAGAAATTCGAGCGCCGGGCCCACCAGTGTCACCTCGAGAGTCGCGCGGTCAGCCGGGTTACCCACCACGACGTTCGCGAGCTGATGTGACACCTCGTCCATCGGCCCCGCCACCGGGACCCCAAGCGATTGACGGCCCCACCGCCCGCGGTCCTGCACGGTGGTCAACAGCCCTGGGTCCACGAGTCGGATGGTCACCGCCCGCCACCCTCGCTCACCGACTCGAACGTGACCACGTCACCCGGTCGCCACGGACACGGTGGGTCACGCCGTGGGTCGAACGGCTCCACCGTCGCGCGACCAATCAGATGCCAGCCCCCAGGCGCCGTGGCCGGGTAGATCCCGGTCTGCGCCCCCGCGATGCCCACGGACCCGGCCGCGACCGCCGGCCGCGGGGTGGCCCGACGCGGGATCGCGATCCGCGGGTCGACAATGCCCATATAGGGGAAACCGGCCAGAAAACCCACCATATACACTCGATAGCGCCGCTGGGTGTGGAGTCGAATCACCTCATCCGGAGAAACCCCGGCAAAGCGGGCGACCTCGGCCAGATCTCGGCCGGCGTCTCCGCCGTACACCACGGGGACGACGATGTCCCGTTGGGGCCGCCCGGACTCGAGCGGGGCGGCCGCGGCCTCCTCCAGCGTCGTCCAGAGGGAGTCGAGATCTGTCCGAATCGGGTCCAGATACACGGTCACGGAATGGTAGCTCGGCACGACATCCCGGACCCCGGGGTATCCCGCCGCCCGGACCGTCTCCGCCAATGCCACCACCCGAGCGCTGATGTCCCGGTCGATCCGCGCCGGGAAGGAGACGGTCACGGCGGCGTCCCCCGTCATCGCGATGCGCCATGTCGGCATTATTTGACGGAGGCTACGCCGGCGGACGGCGTTTCTGGGGCGGACAGGGCGTCCAGTAGTCGCTGATGAATCCCGCCGAACCCGCCGTTCGACATCACCACGACCTGGTCTCCGTCACCGGCCTCCGCGGCCACCGCTCGCACGATGTCGGCTACATCGGCGAAATGTCGGGCGCGAGGACCGGTGCGTCGAATCCCGTCCACGAGCTCAGACTCGGACAGCCGCTCGTCGTCCGGCAATGACGACCGGTAGACCGGACCGACGATCACTTCGTCGGCCTGATGGAAAGCGGCGGCGAACTCCACCTGAAAGACCCGCCGACAGGCCGTGGCCGACCGTGGCTCGAACACCGCCCAGATCGTTCGCGACGGGAACGCCGCGCGCACGCCGGCCAGCGTTTCCCTGACCGCTGTGGGGTGATGCGCAAAGTCGTCGAACACGGTGACACCCCGAGCCCGGCCACGCACTTCCAGCCGCCGCTTGACCCCCTTGAATCGGGCGAGCGTGGCAGCGATGGTGGGCATGTCGAGCCCTACTCCGTGCGCCACCGCGATGGCGGCGAGCACGTTTCTGACGTTGAACGCCCCCACCAGCGGGACCTGCACCTCGCTCACTCGGGCCCCGCGGTGCTCCACCCCGAAGGTCATCCCATCGGGCGACGTCTCGATGTCGGTGGCCCGCCAGTCCGCGGTGCTCACCAGTCCGAAGGTCGTGACCGGGCACGGCGCACCCTCGGCGATCTCCAGCGCCGCCGCGTTGTCGGCACCGAGCACCAGACTCCCCCCGCGCGGTAACAGCGAGACCAGACGTCGTACGGCGAGACGAATCGCCTCGAAGTCATCATAGATATCCGCGTGGTCGAACTCGAGATTGCCGACCACCGCGACGTTCGGCAGATACTTCAGGAACTTCGCGGTTTTGTCGAAGAACGCACTGTCATACTCATCGCCCTCAATGACAAATTCTCGCCCCTCGCCCAATCGGTAGCTCGAGTCGAAATTAGCGGCCAACCCGCCGATGAGGAAACTCGGATCACGTCCCCCGTCGGCCAGCACCCAACTCACCAAAGATGCGGTCGTGGTCTTGCCGTGGGTCCCGGCGATGACGATGGAGTCTCGGTCCCAGAGAAACGTCTCACGCACCATCTCCGGCAACGACCGATACCGGAGTTTGCGGTCCAGTACCGCTTCGACCTCGGGATTGCCGCGGGACACGGCATTCCCGATGACCACGAGCTCGATGTCCGAGGTGATGTGCGCCTCGTCGAATCCGTCGAGACACGTGATCCCCCGAGCGGCCAGGAAGTCGCTCATCGGCGGATAGACATGCGCGTCAGATCCGTGCACCGCATGGCCCCGGTCGCTCAGCATTGCGGCCAGCGTGGCCATCGCGGTGCCGCAGACGCCGATGAGATAGACCTTCATACGACAGCCGACTCCGTCACCACGAGCCGGGACCGATGACCAGCCTCGAGCGTCACCTGGACCCCGAGTGGCACCGTGAAGGCCGGCCCCCTGGTGTGCCCCGTCGGGAACCCGAAGACCACCGGACCCGGGACCGTGTCGAACAGTTCCGCCATGACCTCACGAGCGGTTGGGCGCCCGCCCGGCTCGTCGCAGTCCGGGAACTCGCCACACACGACGCCCGACGCTCGGGCCAGAAGCCCGCTGGACGAGAGTTGCGTCAACATCCGATCCAGGCGATAGGGCCGCTCGCCGATTTCGTCGAGCAACAGGATGTATCCAGGCGGGGGTGCGAAGGCGAACGGGGTGCCGAGTGACGCCACCAGCTGGGTCAGCGTACCGCCCATCAGGATTCCAGCCGCCACACCCGACCTGAACGGCACGAGCCCCTCCGGCGCAAGCTCCCCCACCGGCTCTGTCGTCATGAGCGACCGCACGAAGGAATCACGGTCGTAGCGCGCCTCCCCGCCGGCCAGATTCAACACCATCGGCCCGTGAAAACAGGTTGTCGCGCAGTAGCAGGTCAGACACGTCAGGAGCGCGGTCAGGTCGCTGTGTCCGATGAACGGCTTGTTCGACGCGCGAAAAACCGCGAGATCGAGAAACGGCAGTAGCTGAGCGCTCCCATACCCTCCGCGCGCGGCCATGACCGCCGCGATCGAGCGGTCACACCACGCCGCGGCGAGCGAAGCCGCCCGACTTTGGGCATCGCCCGCGACATACCCGCGCCGGGCGAAGACTCCCTCGGTGACGACCGGGGTCAGGCCGAGTCGCTCAATCTCCGTCACCCCGGCGTCGAAACGGTCGCGGTCGAACGGACTCGCCGGAGCCACCAGCGCAATTCGATCTCCCGGTCTGAGCGCCCGTGGCTTCCGCATCATCGACCTGGCCATGAATCAGGCGGCCCGAGCCATATCGCCTTCGCGTGGGCCCACGGTCTCATCATGCCCTCGCAATTTCTTCGGCCACCGCCTGGTGCGCCGAGGTTCCCAGACGCGCCTGGAGCGCCGTGCCGGAGAGCGGCCGGCGCGGACGTGCCCCGGCCAGAAAGCGCCCCTTCACCCGCCGTTGCCGGGCCAACGCGTCTTCCACGGTCCGGACCGCGAGCGTCTTTGCCTCGACGGCACGGATGATCGCCTCCAATACGGACACGTGGCGCTCCACCGAGGTGCCGCACAGCAGCGCGGTATCGCAGCCGACGTCGAGGGCGGCCACCGCCGCCTGCTCAACCGTGTGCGTCTGGGTGATCGCGCCCATCTCCAGGTCGTCGGTCACGACCAACCCCCGGTGTCCGATCTCGTCCCGAAGCAGGTCGCGCACGATGGTTCGGGATAATGTGGCGGGCTGCTCCACATCCAACGCCGGATACAGAATGTGGGCGGTCATGACCCCCGCCACGTTGGCGCCAACCGCCGCCCGGAACGGGGCCATGTCCTGCTCGCGCAGACGCTCCGGTGGATGCTCGATGACCGGCAGTTCTGCGTGAGAGTCGGCGCGGGCGTCCCCGTGCCCGGGAAAATGCTTCGCGCACGCGGCAATGCCGTTTCGCTGCAGCGTCTCGATGATGACCGCGCCGATGCGACCGACCGTCGCCGGGTCGGACGACAGCGCCCGGTCGCCGATGACGGGGTCCGCCCCGTCGTGCCTGATATCGAGGACCGGAGCGAAGTCCAGCGAGACCCCGACCGCGGAGAGCTCGTCGGCCAGGGCGGCCGCGAACCGCCCGGCCAGACCGTCGTCACGCTGGCGGCCGAGCCCTTCCATCGGCGGCCACTCTGTGAACGGGGCGCGGAGACGCGCCACGCGGCCGCCTTCCTGGTCGACGCCGATCCAGAGCGGGACGTCGTGCGCCAACTCCTGCGCCTCGAACGCAAGCTCGGCCACTTGCTCCGGTGCCTCGACATTCCGCCCAAACAGCACCACCCCCCCCAAGTCCCACTCGCGGGCCAGGGCGCGCAGCTCGATGGGCACCACGTACCCATCGAACCCGGCCACCACAAGCTGTCCAATGTGACGATGTAGTTTCTTCACGTGACAATGGTTGGAACTGGGGTTTCAGCGCAGACTACCGGAGCCCATTATAATGCGCCGGTGCAGGTTAACTCTTCCGCACCGACCCGTCTCGACTTCGGTGGGGGCACGCTCGATATCTGGCCGCTCTATCTGTTTCATCCGGGCGCACAGACCGTCAACGTCGCCATTCGCTTGCGTGCCGCCTGCACCGTGACGGCCAGACGTGACGGCCGTGTGAGCGTGCGGTCGGAGGACACCGGCCACACCCTGACCGCCGGCCGGTGGGAAGAACTCGACACCACCGGTGAGAACCGGCTGCTGGCCCACATTGCACGATTTTTTCAGGTCGACGGGGTCCAGATCACCACCCGCGCGGCTTCGCCGATGGGGGCCGGCATCGCCGGCTCATCCGCTCTGACCATCGCGGTCTGCGCCGCACTCGCGCGCTGGCGTGGCAACCAGTACTCGTCGGAGCAACTGCTCGCCCTCGCGATGAACCTCGAGGCGCGGACACTCGGAATCCCGACCGGTGTCCAGGACTACCGGCCTGCGCTGTACGGTGGGGTCTCGGCGGTCGAGCTCGGCCCGGTCGGCGTCACGAGGGTGCCCATCGAGGTCGACACGGCCGAGCTACAACGCCGCCTCGTGTTGGTCTACAGCGGCGACTCCCGGTCCTCGGGTCTCAACAACTGGGATATCACAAGGCGTCACATCGAGGGCGACGACGCGCTGTCCGCGGAGTTCGACCGCATTCGCGACATCGCGACGGACATTCGAGACGCGCTGACTCGCGGCGATTGGACAGAGCTGTCAACACAGGTAAACCGCGAGTGGCAGGCACGCCAAGCGCTGGCGCCGGGCGTCACCACCCCCACCATCGAGACCCTGATGGCGAGCGCCCGTAGTGCCGGCGCCGAGGCGGGAAAGGTCTGCGGCGCGGGCGGCGGCGGATGCATCTTCTTTCTGGTCGACCCGGATCGCCGGGCCGAAGTCTGCCAGGCGCTCGCCGACGCGGGCGCGCAACTGCTGGAGTGCAGCATCGACACCGACGGTCTACTGGTAAAGTCACATGACACCTAGGTTTCCTGGCGATCCGTCCGCCTGGCGGCGTTGCTTCGTCGGTCACATGCCGCCTGCATGCTCCCTCCTTGCGCCTGGCCAGACGAACGGCTTGCCAGGAAACCACCCTGCGGCGTTTTTAGCACCCTAACCAGGGCGCGCGACAATGCGCGGCCCGCGGGACCGGAGTGGGGCTTTGGGGCCCCCGCGAGGGCCCGCGTGGGGCCCGGGCGCAGCCCCGTCTGAGTAATGACTGACAATGTTGGCATCGCACGGATCTTCAGTGACATTGGCGATCTCTTGGAGATCAAGGGCGCCAACCCGTTCAAGATCCGTGCGTACCGCAACGCGGCCGATATCGTCGGCCACATGGCGGAGAGCATCGCCGATCTGACGGACCCGGACCTACGCGGCATCCCCGGTATCGGCAAGGATCTCGCCGCGAAGATTCGCGAGCTCGTCGATACCAAGGGGCTCGTCTATTTCGATGAGCTGCGTCAGGAGTTCCCGGCCTCCATCCTGGACATGCTCCGACTCCAGGGCGTCGGTCCGAAAACGGTGAGGACCCTGTATGGCGAGCTTGGCATCGAGACCCTGGACGAGCTCGAGTCCGCCGCCACCGAGGGTCGGCTCCGACAGCTCAAGGGCATGGGGGCCAAGAAGGAAGCGCTCCTGCTCCGCTCGCTGGCTGAGCACCGGGCACGAGTCGGGCGGCACCTGGTCGGGCGTGCCGACGCGATCGCCACGCGACTCGCCGAGCACCTGCGCACCGCAGCCCCTGACGCAACGATCTTCCCGGTCGGCAGTCTGCGTCGCGGGTGCGAGACCTGTGGCGACATCGACCTGTTGGCCGTCGGCGCGACTGACGCGCTGATGCCCCACTTCGTCCGGTTCCCGGACGTCGAACGGGTGCTGGGTCAGGGCCCGACCAAGTCCAGCGTCCTGCTGCGAGGCGGCATTCAGGTCGACCTGCGCGTCGTGGCCTCCGAGAGCGCGGGCGCCGCCGCGCAGTACTTCACCGGGTCCAAGGCCCACAACATTGCCGTCAGAGACCTCGCGCTACGACGCGGTCTCAAGTTGAACGAGTATGGTCTTTTCCGCGTGGCCGACGGCGAGTATGTCGCCGGCGCGTCGGAAGCCGATGTCTATGCGACGCTCGGTCTTGCCTACGTGCCTCCCGAGCTACGAGAGAATCGAGGCGAAATCGAGGCCGCGGCGAACGGGAACCTACCGTGCTTGATCGAGCGCTCCGACTTGAGAGGCGACCTGCACAGCCACACGACGGCCACCGATGGCAAGGCGGATGTCGAGACCATGGCTAGAGCGGCCCGAGAGGCCGGTTTGGAGTATCTGGCGGTGACCGACCATAGTCAGGCACTGGCGATGGCGAACGGCCTCGACGAGCGGCGCGCGCTCGACCACGCCAGACGTATTCGCGAGGTGAGCTCGACACTCGAGGGCATCACGCTCCTGGCCGGTATCGAATGTGACATCCGGGCCGACGGCACCCTGGATCTCGCCGATGACTGCCTGGCCGAGCTCGATCTCGTCGTGGCGTCCGTCCATTCCGCGTTTGGACAGGACGAGCACCAGATGACCGACCGGCTCCTGCGAGCCATCGAGTCGCCAATGGTCGACATCATTGGCCATCCCACCGGCCGCCTCCTGTTGCGACGCGCTCCCTACAAGCTGAAGCTCGAACCGGTGTTCGACGCGGCGGCGCGGACCGGCGTGGCCATGGAGATCAACTCGCAGATCCATCGTCTCGACCTGTCGGATAGCCACGCTCGACTGGCGCGCGAGCGTGGGGTCAAACTCGTCATCTCCACCGACGCGCATGCCCCCACGGCGTTCAATCTGTTGCGCTGGGGGGTGACGACCGCCCGCCGGGCCTGGGCTGAGCCTGGCGATGTCCTCAATACGCTGCCGCTCGATGCCTTTCGCGCATCGCTCCGACGCCATCGGGTCGACGGATGAGGAGCCACCAACAGACGTAGAGTGCGTTACAGGCTTATGACACCGACCGAGATACGAGCGGAGATCAAGCGGCTGTACAACGACACGACCCGCGCCACCGTGGAACGAGATCTCCAACGAGCCGTGACGCTGTTGAAGACACTCGACGGCGAGCAGGAACGAGTCCGTGTCGCCGTCTACATGGACGGCCTGTCCCAAATGCGATCGGAGTGGATTCTGGCCGCACGGAGCGCGGCCAGAAAGCGGACCGGGGTCACGCGAAAGGGTCGTGGGAAGGCGTCCTAGCAGTCCGTGGTGAAAGTCCCGGTCAGCACCGAGACCGCCGCTGGACCCGCCGAACAAGGCGAGAAGAGGGAGAAGACCGGCAGTATGCGACCGATGAACAACGCCGATCGGCGGGATTCAGCGTCGGTCGAATACATCGGGACTTTCACCACGGGCTGCTCGGACGTGACCAGGGTCTGGCCACTAGCGCCGCCGGGCTTCCCCCGACATCAGGAACTTGCGCGCCGCCGCCCGCACGCCGTCGGAGACGGTGCGGTCGCGCGTGACCAGTTTCAAATCGCGCTCGTTGAGCCGGGTCACCAGCGGCATCGCGATCGCGATCGGCGTCTTTGGGTTGCCGACCAGCGCCGACATGACTGAGTAGTGCTTGACCCACTGGCGACCGGTGCCGATGACCCGCAAGACTTCCTCTTGCACACTCGTCATCCGGGCGTAGGCCTCGATCTCGTTCACGTTCAGCTTGGGACTCCCGAGCACCGCCACCGACACCACCTTGCTTGGATCCCGGATCAACACCGACCGCTGCTCCCGACTCCCCCGGAGTGCGAGCTTGATGCGTTCGATGACCGGCAGCGAGGACAGGACCTGAGGACGCACGTCGGCCTCCGTCTGCTCGTCCGGTTCCTCGCTTGGCTCCGGCAACGGTGACGGCGCCCCCTCCGGCGCCGGTCGAACCGACGGGCGATGCCTCGCGATGCGAAAGCCGCGCGCAGCTCGGGCGTCGCCGCCCGTCCCGCCAGCCAGCCAGCCAGCGCGTCCGTCGGAATCGCGTCGAGGGTCTGCTCGGCCAACTGCACCACGCCCGGATCCGGATCCTCCAGCAGGCACAACAGCAACTCGAGTTGGTCGGACACGGTCCCGGTCAACCCACCTCGAGCCGCGAACTCCCGTACATCCAGCGGGATGCGCCCACGGCGGAACAACATCACGAGCGCAGAAGACAGACGACCTCCAGGCTGACTTGACGTGGCTAAGGGGCAATGAAGCTGCGATAGTTCTCGAGGGTGATGGTTTCCGTCACCACCTCACCGGAATCGCCGAGGGTACGGCCATCTTGTTCATTGAGCACGAACCCGAATGCGCCGGCGTCACCGATGTTGAGGATGATCTCCTCATTGGCCTCATAGGACGCGCGTTCGCCCCCGCGCATGACGCGTGAAAACACCAGGTCGCCATCAATCGTCAGCGACACCCAGCACTCGTCACGCGGGCTCAAGACCAGAGCGAGCGAGTCATTCGATGCAGGCACGGGCGGTGCCGGGACTGGACGTACGGGGGGCTCGACCCGTGGCGGCGCCACCGGCGTTTCGACGACCGCGGCGGTCGGCGCCGGTGTCTCGACGGCGGCGACTGATAACGGCGCGGTCCCGTCGTCGGGGGTCGACGAGCCCCGCGTGCCGAGAAACCCGAGCAGCAAGGCCACTGGCAATCCGATCAGAACCAGCGTGAGTGCCGTCCCCGCCATACGTTGCTGGCTCTGGAACAGATCGTGTTGCTGTGACTCGGCGTCGGCCAACGCGGACTCGGAGACCTGCGCCTCGTCCACCTCGACCGTGAAGTCCCGCATCGTCTCCTCGGGGTCGAGCCCCACTTCCGTGGCGTAGGACCGCACGAAGGCACGGGTGAAGATTCCGCCTGGCAGACGCGAGAGGTCGGTCTGCTCCAGCGCCTCCAACGCGCCGACGGAGATTTTTGTGGTGGCAGCAATCTGCCGCAGAGAGACCTGTCGCGCCTCGCGGGCCGCACGGAGACGTGCGCCGACGCTGCCGGCCGAAGCGGGTGTTCCGTCACTCTCGGTGGACATAATGTCTCGCATACGAGCCGCGGATCGCGCCGACGACCTGCCGGAGACCAGCAGTATCGCCGACTGCGGTCGCATCGGCGAAGAGACCAATGGCGGCCACGCCGGCTGCACCGGCCCGAAACACTTCCCCGGTGTTATCGACCGTTACGCCGCCGATCGCCAGCACCGGCACGCTGACCGCTCGGACTGCCGCGGCCAGCGATTCGACCCCGTGAGGCGCCAGCCCAGGTTTCGACCGCGACCGATAGACGGTTCCGAAGGTCACGTAGTCCACGCCACCGCCGGACTCGACCGCCGCCGCCTCGGCCGCGCCATGCACCGACCGACCCAACAGAAACCCCGGTGGGGTATGCCGGCGCATCGCCGAGGCGGTCACCGAGTCCCCCCGCAGATGCACACCCGCGGCCCGAGCCGCCAACGCGATGTCCAGCCGGTCATTGACCAGGACCGAAGTGTGCGACCCGGCGGCGAGCCCCACGCATCGGTGGACGAGAGCAAAAAGGTCCGCGTCGGGCAGATCAGGCTCTCGCACCTGGATGAGATCCACGCCCGCCGTCACCGCCGCTGCCACCAGGTCGAGCAGTCCGGTGACACCGGATCTCGACGCAGGAAGACGCTCACGACCCGTGACGAGTGAAAGAATCGGGCGACGATTAAAGACTCTGACCACCGTGCGTCCCGAAGCGACGCGCTCCCGCACGGATCCACGCCACCAGTTCCCAGGCTCCGGCGCCCAGGTTGACGGCCCCAACCCCGGAGACGGCACCCCGTACCATCGCCAGTTGCACGACCCCGCCGAACACGGGCAACGTGTCCACGAGCAAGTTACGCTCCCAGAAGGTAGACCACGGGGCAATCAACAGCACCGCCCCTGTCTCGAGCAGATAGACGATCAGCAGCGTTCGGCCCAGGCGATGAATCTCATCCTCCCAGCAAGGTCTCTGTCAGCCGGCCAACCCGCTGCTCGACATCCCGATACTCGCCGGCGGTCCCCTGTAACTCCAAGAACTCGGCCAGCGCGCGAGCCGACTCGTCCATCCCGTCGAGCGTCGTCCCGAGATGATAGAGCAGCGTCCATCCCTCATCGGGCGTCGGCGGGGTTGCCTTCGTCTCGATAGATCCGCCCCAACAGCGACGCCGCCGAAAAACAGTATCTTGATGATTCAGACGCGTCTTCGAGCTGTCCCTTCGCCTCGTCGTAGCGACCGGCCCGACCGCACGCGACACCCAGCAAGTAGTGTCGCTCAGCGATCGCGTCGTCCCCCTGCGCCTCGGAGATCCGGTGTCGAAACGTCTCGAGAATGTCGCCGAGCGGACCAGCCGCGTCGCCGGCACCCTCTCCGTTCTCGTGTCCCTCGTCCGCCACTCTGCGCGTCTCCGTGAAGTCAATCGATGGTATCAGACAGGGCAGTCGGTCGGAACGAGCGCCGGTGCGCCGGCGAATAGCCGTACCTCGCCAGAGCGGTCAGGTGGTCCGCCGTGCCGTACCCCTTGTGCCGATCAAAACCGTAGCGGGAATCCGTCCGATGCAACTTAATCATCAGACGGTCACGGAACACCTTGGCGACGATGGATGCGGCCGCGACACCGGCACAACGACGATCGCCACCGACGATACCGCGCTGGGGGATGAACAGGTCGGGAATGCGGAATGCGTCAACCAGCGCGAAATCCGGCAGCGGCGCCAGCCCCGTGACCGCGGCTCGCATCGCCACCAGCGACGCACGGTGAATGTTGAGCCGATCGATCGCCTCCGTGTCGCCAACGCCGACCGACCACGAGACGCAGGCGGTCAGAATTTTCTCATAGAGTCGGTCGCGCGCCGCCGCGGTCAGAAGTTTCGAGTCGCGCAAGCCGACCAGACGATCGCCTGGCGGCAGTACGACCGCCGCCGCGACGACCGGACCAGCCAGCGATCCGCGTCCGACCTCGTCGACCCCGGCGATCCGTGCGAACCCCAGCCGACGCAACTCGTTCTCGATGGTGCGGCGCGCCGACACGCGCCCGCGCCGATTCGAGTGAGTCCGACCTGTCACCCAGCGGCGGGCCGGCGCTTCTCGCGGAGCCGGGCCGCCCGCCCACGCAGCTTGCGCAAGAAGTAGAGTTTCGCGCGCCGCACGCGCGCCGCCCGACCGATCTCGATCTTGTCAATCGACGGCGAGTGCAACGGGAAAATCCGCTCCACGCCCTGACCGAACGACACCTTCCGGACCGTGAACGTACTCCGGGCGCCCGCGCGTTTGAGCCCGATGACCACGCCCTCAAACACCTGGATCCGTTCCTTCTCGCCTTCACGAATCTTGGCGTGGACGCGCACCGTCAGGCCAGGCCGGAGGTCCGGACGTTCCTGCAGCTGAGCCTGCTCTATCGTTTCGATCGCATTCGTTGTTGTCACTTCGGTCACCTGTGTCACTCCCGTATCCGCCACGACACTACTCGTTCTCCATGTCCCGCGACATGTCTCGCAACATGGCCCGCTCTTCCTCGTCAAGCGCGGCACGCTCCAGCAGGTCCGGCCGGCGCTCGCGGGTCCGACGCACCGCCTGGTGTTTGCGCCATGTCCGAATGTCGGCATGGTGCCCCGACAAGAGAACCTGTGGCACGTCATCCCCATCGAGCGACGCGGGCCTCGTATAGTCCGGGTAGTCGAGCAGCCCTCTCGCGAACGAATCCTCTCGCACCGAGTCGGCATCCCCGACAACACCCGGGACGAGACGGGCCACCGTCTCCACCACCACCGCTGCCGGCAACTCGCCGCCGCTCAACACGTAGTCACCGATCGAAATCTCCTCGGTCGCCAGCCGCTGCCGTACCCGCTCGTCAATCCCCTCGTAGCGACCGCACAGCAGCATGACGTGGCGCAATCGACTCAGCCTGACCGCCTCAACGTGACTGAACGGCCGCCCCTGCGGTGACAGCAGCACCACCGCGGCGGGCTCCCCGTACTGACGCCGGATCGCGTCGCTGGCACGGACGAACGGTTCAGGTTTGAGCACCATGCCGGGCCCACCGCCATACGGCACGTCATCCACCGTCCGATGCCGGTCCGATGTGTAATCGCGGAGGTCATGAACCCCCACCTCCACGACACCCCGCTCGACCGCGCGACCGAGCACACCCTCGGCGAGCACCGCCCGGAGCATACCCGGAAAGATCGTGACCACGTCGAACCTCAGTCAGACCCCCTCGCCGCCCGCGTCGGATTCAAGGCCAGCAGACCGTCCGGCGGGTCGATAGTGATCACCCGGTCGGCCGGGTCGATCCTCACGCAGATCGCCGTCACCAGCGGTACGTGGATGTCACCAGCCTGGCCGTCCACGATCAACCGGTGCGCCCCATCGTCCCCTTCGACGGCCCGCACGACACCGACCGTGGCCCCGTCGACGGTCTCGACCTCGCAGCCAATGAGCTCGTGGTGATAGTAGGACCCCTCCGGCAACGCACCGCGCGTCCCGGCCGGCACCCGCAGATCGACCGACGCCAGCGCCTCAGCGTCGTCCATCGTGCTGACCTCCTCGAACGCCACAATCGGACGACCCCGGTGAAACCGAACATCGCTGATGGACAGCCCCGCGACGTCATTCCCTCGGCGCACATAGAGCGTGTTCCCGGCACAAAAACGCTCGTCCGGAAAGTCGGTATCCGGATTGATGATCACGCAGCCGCGGTTACCGTGAGCTCGCGCGACACGCCCCACTGACACCATCGAGTCCCAGTCCAGCGTCACTCGTCAAGGAAGTCCACGGTCACGCGTCGCTCATCCGGCGCCTCGGCCAGCTCGGCCAACGTGCGAATCGACGCGGCCGTCCGCCCTTGTCGCCCGATCATTCGCCCCAGGTCGTGCCCCGCGGTCGACAGCTCGACATGGATCGCCCCGCGGTCCTCCCGCTCGGTCACCGACACGTCGTCGGCGTGATCGGCCAGTGCCCGGGCGACCGTCTCCACGACATCACGGGCCCGACTCACGTCACCGCCTGGGTCTCGTCGGCGCTCTCAGCCGGCGTCGCAGTCTCGACCACCGCGGGGGCTTCCGCCGCCTCAACCGACGCGTCCGCCGGATCCGGCACCGGATGACGCGCGAGCAGCGTCCGAACCGTATCCGAGGGAGAGGCACCGTTGCTAATCCAGTGACTCACCCGCGCGCGATCAACCTCGAGTACCTCTGGTTCCGCGCGCGGGTTGTAGTGGCCCAATATCTCCACGAACCGCCCATCGCGCGGCGCGCTCGATTCGACCACGACGACCCGATAGAACGGCCGTTTCGTCGTGCCAACCCGACTCAATCGAATTGTCAACATGCGTCTATCAACTCCTCACTCCTGGGTTCACTATCTCACCGGAAAACGCCGCCCGGCCGACATGCTTCGTCGCCGACCGCCCTTCTTCGTTCGCGACCGGGATGCCCCGCCGACCGCTCGTAGCATCCGCCGCATCTCCATGAACTGCTTCAAGAGACGATTGACGTCCTGCACCGTCGTGCCGCTGCCCAGCGCGATGCGCCGTCGACGGCTGCCGTCGATGACCTGATAGTGCGCACGTTCTCGCCGGGTCATGGAGTCGATGATAGCCATCGTCTGCGACAGCGCCTTCGGGTCGACCTGCGTCGACATCTGCCCGGACATCTGGCTCATGCCGGGGATCATCTCCGCCAACCGGTCCAACGGCCCCATTCGCATGACCGTCTTGAGTTGGTCGCGCATGTCCTGCAACGTGAAATCGTTGCCGCGAATTTTCCGCTCAAGTCGCGTGGCCTCCTCCGGGCTCACCACCTGCTCGGCCTTCTCGACCAGGGAGAGCACGTCGCCCATGCCAAGCAGGCGCGAGACGAGCCGTTCGGGGTGGAACGGTTGGAGATCCTCCAATCGCTCACCATCGCCGATGAAGGAGACCGGGACGCCGACGACCGACACCACCGACAACGCCGCGCCCCCTCGGGCGTCCCCATCCATCTTGGTCAACACCACACCGCTGATACCCACGCGCCGATTGAACTCGCCGGCGCTCTTGATGGCATCCTGCCCGGTCATCGCATCGGCCACATACAGAAGGTCGGACGGCTCCACGGCCGCCTTCAGGGCATCCAACTCCCCCATGAGATCGTCATCGACGTGCAGACGCCCCGCGGTGTCCACGAGCACCACGTCGAACCCGAACGACTTGGCCATCTGCACCGCACCTTCGGCGCGAGCGACGACCGCCGTATCACGGTCCGGGTCGTGCACTCGCACGCCGGCGTCGCCGGCCAGCACCCCCAGCTGTTCGATCGCGGCCGGCCGCCGTACGTCGGTCGACACCACCAGCGGATGCCGCCCGTTCGCGCCCAGCCACCTGGCGAGCTTGACCGTGGTGGTGGTCTTGCCGGCGCCCTGCAACCCCAGCAGCAGAACGACCTGCGGCCGCTGCTTGCTGGCGGACAACCCCGGCTGTCCGTCGCCGAGGAGCGCCAGCAACTCGTCACGCACAATCACCACGACCTGCTGGGTCGGTGTCAGGCTGTCAAGCACCGCACGGTCCACAGCGCGGTCGCGAACACGATCAATGAACGCCTTGACCACCTTGAAGTTCACGTCCGCCTCGAGCAGCGCCAGCCGAATCTCGCGTAACGCGGTCTCGACGGACTCTGGGGTCAGACGGGTTTCGCGCCTGACAGAGGCGAAGACAGCCTGCAGACGATCACTCAGTGAGGCGAACATGGACAATCGCTCTAGAGATCCAGCGGGGAGAGTGCTAAGCACTTCAAACGCAAACGTTTATCGTAACTCTGCGTGGGCTGAACTGTCAACTAAATGGGGCAAGACCCGTCCAAGACAAGGTCGACATCCCTGGGAACGTCGGGGCACCGGTTGAGCGAGGCGCGAGGAGCGCGCGGGAAGGTGCGTTACACGGATTTCAGTGTATGCCCGAGCTTCTTCTTCTTGGTGCGAAGATACGTCGTGGCCGCCCCGGTCGTCGGCACCTCCAGCCCCAGCGAAGCGGTCACCGACAGCCCATAGCCTTCCAGTCCGATGAACTTGCGCGGATTATTGGTAAGCAGTCGCATGCTGCGAACCCCCAGATCGCCGAGAATCTGTGCCCCGATGCCGTAGTCCCGCTGATCTGGCTGAAAACCGAGGCGCTCGTTGGCCTCAACGGTGTCATATCCCTGATCTTGCAGCTCGTAGGCCCGAATCTTGTTGGTGAGCCCGATTCCGCGGCCCTCCTGATTGAGATACAACAGCACCCCGCGCCCCTCGGTCGCGATCCGTTTCATCGCTGTCGTCAACTGGGCGCCGCAATCGCATCGAGCCGAATGAAAGGCCTCGCCGGTGAGACAGCGGGAATGCACGCGAACCAAGACGTCCTCGCCGTCGCCGATGTCGCCGCGGACCAGCGCCACGTGCGTCTCACCGTTGATGATGCTCTCGAACGCGACAAGCCGGAAGTCCCCGAACTCGGTCGGAAGCTTGGACGCCGCCTCGCGACGCACGAGCCGCTCGTGGCGCATACGGTATTTGATCAGGTCGGCGATCGTGACCATGACCAGCTTGTGCTTGCGGGCAAATCGTCGAAGGTCCGGCACCCGGGCCATCGTGCCGTCATCGTTCATGATCTCGCAAATCACCCCCACCGGCTCCAGACCCGCCATGCGAGCAAGATCGACCGCCGCCTCGGTCTGACCGGCGCGGACGAGCACACCGCCCTCCCGAGCCCGCAACGGGAACATGTGCCCCGGACGAAGCAAGTCGGCCGCCGTGCTCTTCGGATCGGCGACAACCCGCGCCGTCTTGGCGCGGTCGGCGGCTGAAATCCCGGTGCTCGTCGACTCCTTGGCCTCGACCGTGACACAAAAGGCCGTATTGAACTGTGACGTGTTGTCCCGCACCATCAACGGAATGTCGAGCGCGTCGAGCCGCTCCCCGACCATCGGCAGGCAAATCAGGCCGCGGCCGTACTTCGCCATGAAATTGATGATCTCGGGAGTGGTCTTCTCCGCCGCGATTGTGAGGTCGCCCTCGTTCTCCCGGTCCTCGTCATCGACGACGATGACCATCTGTCCGGCCTTGATGGCGGCGACCGCGTCCTCGATCGGGGCGAACGGTCCCGGGGTGCGGCGACCCGCGGCCAGCTTCAGTTTGGGCGTCTGTCGACGGGACCGCTTTCGAGTAGTTTTCTCAGCCATCCTGCTCCTCGACGTCGAGCTTAGGCCTGGCGAACTCGCCGACCTCCAATGCTCGTACGACGTATTTTCCGATGATATCGCACTCCAGGTTGACGGTCGCACCCACGTCCAGGTGACTGAGGTTCGTGTGGTCCCAGGTGAAGGGCACGATCTGCACGACGAACTGGGCGTCATCGAGCCCGGCCACGGTGAGACTGATCCCGTCGACCGCGATTGACCCTTTTCGAACCAGAAGCGGGGTCAGCACCGCCGGAAAACTGACCGTGACCCAATGGAACTCCGCCTCATGCCGCACGGTCTCGATCTGGCCGGTGGCGTCCACATGTCCCTGAACGAAGTGTCCCCCGACGCGCGCATCTGCTCGCATCGACCGTTCCAGATTGACGACGCTCCCAGCCTCGAGCAAGCCGAGACCGGTCACGCGCGCCGTTTCTGGCGAGATCTCAGCGTGGAAGGCCCCCCCGTCCTTCCGCCGTCCCTCCACCCCGACCTCGGTGTGGACGACGGTCAGGCAGACGCCGTTGACGGCGATGCTCTCCCCGAGCTGCAACTCACCCGCCAGCGGCGTCGCCACGAGGATACGATAACCGGCCGGTATCGGCCGGAGTTCGGCAACCGTGCCGCACGATTCAATCAGTCCGTTGAACATCTGCCTCCACTAACACGTCGTCACCTAACCAACGTGGCTCGCCGCCGCCCAGCGCGGCAATCGACGGTCCCCCGTCCGACATCCACGGCACCGCGCCCCGACCCAAGGTAACCGGAGCCACATAGAAGCGAACGCGGTCGACCACGTCCGCGTCCCAGACGCCGCGGTGCAGCACGGCGCCCCCCTCCACCAGCATGTCGCTCACGTCGTAGGCGACCAGCCGTGACATCGCCAGGGCGGGGTCACGACGAGGCAACGCCTCAATGAGGGCGCCAGCCGCCTCGAGCCCCGCCGCGCGCGCCGGCCAGGCGTCCACCGCGGCCTCGGTCGTCATCACCACGACCGGGCCGGTGTCGGTGGTCGTGAGCACGCGAGCCGTGGTCGGCGTGCGCATCCGGGTGTCAAAGAGCACGCGCACGAGCGGCCGGGTCCGAGAGACGCCGCGCGCCGTCAATAACGGATCGTCGACGAGCACCGTTTCCGAGCCAACGCCGATCGCGTCCACCCACGCCCGCACGCGGTGAGCGTGAGCCGCGGACTCGGGTCCGGTCAACGCGGTCCGCTCACCGGGAGCCGCGGCGATGCATCCGTCGAGACTGACCGCAGCCTTCATCGTTACAAACGGCCGCGCGCGTCGCTGAACGCTGAAGAACGCCTCATTGAGACGCGTCGCCTCTACGCGACGGAGACCAACCGACACGGCGATGCCGTGATCGCGCAAGTACTGGATGCCGGCCCCGTTCACGCGTGGATTCGGATCCTCGACCCCTACCACCACGTCGTGCAGCCCGGCGTTGACGATCCGTTCGACACACGGCCCGGTGCGTCCGGTATGTGCGCACGGCTCAAGGGTGCAATAGAGCCGCCCGCCTCGAGCCGCCTCGCCGGCGTCGTTGAGGGCCATCACCTCGGCGTGGGGCGCCCCCGCCCGGACGTGGTATCCGCGGCCGACGACGCGATCCCCGTGCGTCACGACGGCACCGACCATCGGGTTCGGGCTGGTCGCGCCGCGGCCGCGAGCCGCGAGCGCCAGGGCCTCGTCCATCGACGCCTCCTCGGCGCTGACGGCAATCACCGCAATCACCACACCGGCTCGAACAACGCGTCCACATACTCGGCTGGCGAAAACGGCACCAGGTCGTCCAGTTGCTCCCCCACTCCCACATACCGGATGGGCACCCCGAGCTCGGCCGAAATAGCCACGGCAATCCCTCCCTTGGCCGTACCGTCCAGCTTCGTCAACACGATCCCGGTGACGCCCGCGACCTCGAGAAAAGCGCGAGCCTGAGCCAATCCGTTCTGCCCGACGGTGGCGTCGAGCACCAGCAGCGTCTCATGCGGCGCGCCGGCCACGGCCCGGCCGGCCACACGACGGATCTTGTCGAGCTCATCCATGAGATTGGCACGAGTATGTAGACGACCCGCGGTGTCGACCAGCACGACATCACGTCCCCGCGCCTTGCCGGCCGTAATCGCATCGAACACCACGGCGGCCGGGTCAGACCCGGGCCGCGCTCTGACGAAGTCCGCGTCGACCCGTCGGGCCCAGACTTCCAGCTGTTCAACGGCGGCGGCGCGAAACGTATCGGCGGCACAAATCACCGCCCGCTCTCCCGACAGCGCCAACAGCCGCGCCAGACGCCCGACCGTGGTGGTCTTGCCGGTGCCGTTGACCCCAACGACGAGCACGACCCGCGGATGGGCGTCGCTCGCCGGCGCTGGACCGGACAGCTCGAGCAGCCGGAGCAACTCCGTCTTGACGACCGTGCGCAGATCCGACGCGGCAGTCTGGCCCCTCGCGACCTCGAGCAAACGGGCGGTGGCCGCGACCCCGATGTCCGCCTCGAGCAGAATGCCCTCCAGGTCATCCAGCGTATCGACAGCAGGACCGCCGCCGTCAGCACGCCGACCGGCGTCAAGACCGTCGATGCGGTCCACGAGTTGTGCGGCGGTACGCCGCAGACCGGCCCGAAGCCGTTCGAGAACGCTCACGGATTCACTATGTCACAGGAGGGGAGCCGCTCGGGGGACCGTCGGCTTCCGGCCGCTGTCGCCTGAGCATCAGCTCGTCGACCGCGACCCGCGCCTCAGTGCGTCCCGCCAGGACCGCGGCCATTTGAGTCGCAATCGGCAGGTCCACGCCGTGTCGGCGGCCGAGTTGCAGGGCGACCTCGGTGGTCCTGACTCCCTCGGCTACGGTTCGTGCCTCGGCCAGAATCTCCGGCAGGGTTCGGCCCCGACCCAGTTCGATCCCCACATGGCGGTTGCGACTCAGTCGCCCGGTGCACGTCAAGATGAGATCGCCCAGTCCGCTCAGCCCCGCCAACGTCTCGCGGCGTCCTCCCATCGCGTAGGCCAACCGCGAAATCTCCGCCAGCCCCCTGGTCATCAATGCCGCCAGCGCGTTCGAGCCCAGGCCCAGACCCTCGACGACACCGGCCGCGATCGCGATGACGTTCTTCATGGCGCCGCCCACCTCAACCCCGACGACATCGTCGCTCGCGTAGAGCCGGAGATAGGCCGACCGGAAGTCCTCTTGGACCCGAAAGGTGACATCAGGCGACGAGCTGGCGACGAGCACCGCGGTGGGCGCCCCTCGCGCCAACTCCGCCGCGAAACTGGGTCCCGACAACACGGCCGTCGAACGCGACGGTCCCGCCTCCTGCTGGATGACCTCTGACATCCGGTTCAGAGTCCCGCCCTCGAACCCCTTCGTCGCGCTGACGATGGTGACGTCCGGCCGCATCAATGGTGCGGCGCGGCGCATCACCTCGCGGGTGCCATGCGACGGCACGGCCGACACGACACAGTCCGCGGTGGCCAGCGCATCTTCGAGGGACGTCGTTGGAGTCAATGCCGGCGGGAACATCACATCCGCCAAATAGGCCTGGTTGCGCCGCTCGTCCCGCAACGTGTCGACCAGCGCCGCGTTGCGACCCCACAGACGCACGGGCGTTCCCAGACGGCCGATATGAATTGCGAGCGCGGTGCCCCACCCTCCAGCCCCGAGTACGGTGACCTCCCTCATCCTCGTCATCTCCATCGTGGTGGCCTGGCCACTCGATACCGCCGCGGAAGGCCCCTCTCACCCACCCCCACTGACAACCCGATTGTCGCCGCGCCCTGTGATGATGCAGCCCGCGCGGCCTCGTCCAGATCAATCGCCACGAACAGCCTCATGCGTCTCCATCCGCGCCAACACGCGGCGGAGTAGATCCACGGTGGTACGCGTCGCCATCTGCCTGATCATCGCGCGGTCACCGGGAAGCTGGAGTGTCCTGACGGTCCGGCCACCGTCCGGCGCCACGACCGCGATGCACACGGTGCCCACCGGTTTCTCCGCGGTGCCCCCACCGGGTCCCGCGATCCCCGTGACGCCGACTCCGATCTCTACGTCCGCGGCGCGACGCGCCCCCTCCGCCATGGCCAGCGCCACCGGCTCGCTGACAGCGCCATGCTCCGCCAATAGTGCGGCGCCGACTCCGAGCACGGAACGCTTGGTCTCGTTCGAGTACGCGACGAACCCCGCCACGACATAGCGCGAACTCCCGGGCGTATCGACGAGCGCGGCCGAGACGAGCCCCCCGGTACATGACTCTCCGACCGCCACACGATGGCCGTGGCGGCGGAGCGAGTCACCCACCACCTCGGACAGCGTACGGCCATCCGTGCTGACCACATGGTCACCGAGTACCACGGCCAACTGCGCGGTCGCCCGGTCGAGGACAATCGTGGCCTCGGGCGCCGTGGCGACCCGCGTCGAGAGGTGCAGCTCGACGGACCCCGGCGACGCCAGGATCGTGGTGTCGATCGCCGGGTCGCCGTGTCGCCACGCCGCGTAGACCGGCTGCGCCAACTCCTCAACGTGCGACTCCCCTCGCCCGGCGACCCGCACCACTCGACGATAGAGCCGCTCGTCTGACACGCGTTCCGCCAACCGGCCGCGCGCGAGATCGGCGAACATCGGCTCGAGTTCGCGGGGTGGACCTGGCAGCAAGACGACCACTCGACCGCCCGCTTCGAGCCACAGCCCGGGAGCCGTGCCGCGCGGATTCTCGAGCACGACCGCTCCGTCGGGGACGCACGCCTGACGCCGATTGTTCTCCGGCATCGTCCATCCCCGCGCCTCGAACCGCTCGCGGAGCTGCTGGAGGATGTCAGAGTCCTCATGCAGCGAGCGACCAAGCACCTCGGCCACCGTCTCTCGCGTCAGATCGTCGTCAGTCGGGCCCAGTCCGCCACAGACCACGAGCAAATCCACACGTGCGAGCGCCTCGCCGATGGCACCGGCGAGGTCGGTCGGCGAGTCACCCACGATCGATTTCCGCCGAACCACGACCCCTATTTCGTTGAGTCTCGCGGTCAAAAACAGTGAGTTTGTGTCGGTACGAAAAGGCGTCAGGAGCTCGGAGCCGACTGCGATAACCTCCGCGGTCGCAAGGCGAGGCAGGCTGTCCGGCGCCTCGACGCTCACGCGAGGGCCCCGACCCACAGAAGGAGCCGCAACGCCCCCTGGGCATAGAGGCCCGCCACAAGGTCATCGACCATGACCCCCCACCCACCGGGCAGTGCCTCGGCCTGCCTAGCGGGAAACGGCTTCACGACATCGAACACACGAAACGCCACGAACCCGATCAGGACGCCGCCTACTCCCACCGGCACCGCCAGAAGCGTCAGCAACATGCCCGCCACTTCGTCGATGACGATGTATCCAGGATCTCGGCGCTCATACTTCGACTCGGCCTCGAACGCTGCGACGACGCCCACCAGGATCACCGCGATCAGCACCACGGCCTCGAGCCAGAGAGAGTGAGCCGATCGGACCACCCAGAAGAGCGCCACCCCAGCCACTGACCCCACGGTCCCCGGTGCTCTCGGAACGAACCCGCAGGGGCCAACGGTCGCGACGCCGACCAACACCCGCCGTACGGTCTCGGTCATACGGCGCCTCGCGCCACCCATGCCATCGTGGAATGTTGAGTGACGCCGGGCCAGCCGGCGACCGACCGGGTGCAGTCAGACATCGAACAAAGAGGACTGCCAAACTGAAACACGGGTACCACGACCGCTACACCACAACGACCCGCGTACCGGCGACACGGTCGTGCAACCCGCGCCGGTCCCGCACGACACACATCCAGACCAGACCAGCGCCAGCCGGCAACATGGACACCACCATCGTGGCCGCCCGAATCAGCGCCGCGGCGATGGTGACTGGATGACCCGCGGCGTCGACCGCGCGGATCCCGACCGCCATCTTTCCAAATGTCTGCCCCCTCGTGGAGGTGAGCACGACGACATAGCCGGCGTCCAGCAAGAGCAGGAACACGGCGAGGGGCGCGATGGGCAACGCGTCGAGCGAGTCGACATCAAGCCCAGCCAGCCGAAGCGTGAGTCCGACCACGACCGCGTCCAGCAGTAGGAGGAATGCGGCATCGAGCCCCCCGGCTATCAGCCGTGACGATAGGCTCGCCGCCGCCGCGAGCCCATCCGTCGTCGTCCCCACCGCCGGCGCGTCGAACGACAGCTGTCGCTCGGACTTCTCGCGGCCCGCCCGCACAGACGGCTGCGTCGGATCCGGCGGAGGGCGTCGAACGGCCAGCGGCGAGCGAGTCCGCGGTCCCTCCGGGGCGGCGGCCGCGGAGGGACTCGTAGCGTTGGGAAACAGTGGAAGACCGGAACTCGTCCCGAGCGGCTTGGGCGCGCGCCCCCCCGGCTCGCCCGCGGGCCGCCTCGGTCGACCGCCGCGCGCTGGACGTGTCACCATCTGTTCTGCTCTTCCCTCGAGACGCCGCTCGCGCGCCACCGGCCGCCCCACGACCGACACCGTCCCAATCGTTTCTGGAGGTCAGGGCGTGGGTCTCCCGGTTGGAGCGGCGTCGGTCGAGCGGAGCGTCCCACGATCACCGGCCGTCACCCCGTCCACCAAGCGTCGCTGAAGCTGTCCCCGCAACGCCTCGAGCCCCTGACCCACCCCGGCGCCACGTCCGACGGTCGCCAGCACGCCGAGCGCCTCACTCACGCGCCCCTCATCTGCCAATGCCTCTGCGCGCCTGAGCGCCAGCTCGGGCACGGACGGCACCGGCAACGGCTCGACCGACTCAAGAGACACGCTCACCGCCCCTCGGGGTCGGGCATCCATCGGCCCGAGCTCGCTCGAGGCCCAGCCGCCCACGAAATAGGCGGTGACCGCCGCCGTCACGACCAACGGCAGCAGCCAGAGGGCCGAGGGTCGACGCGGGCCGCGTGGGACGACTCGCCCGACATCGTGCCGGGGATGTCTGACGCGGCCACGACGCCGCACCGCGTCTCCCGACGCGGTCGGGGTCACCACACCGAGGCGCTCCACCCGATCCAGCGCGGCGAGCACTTCATCGTTCGCCCCGCCACGCTCGATGGCCTTGGTGAGCAGCGCCCGCGCCTCGACCGCCTCTCCTCGCTCGCAGGCGTCGACGCCGGCATGGAGCAAGGCTTCCGATTCGCGAAGCCGCTCGGCCATTGCCTCCCGGGCGCGTTTGATATACGCCCTCGCCCCAGCATGGGTCTGATCCAGAAACAGGACTCGGGTCCAGACGTCCACGGCCCGGTCGAATTGTCCTTGGACGTAGCGGTCGAGCCCGGACAGCAGTAGCTGTTCGATCTTGGCGGCACGATCCGCGCCGGCCACCGTCGTGGCGGGAACGTCGTTACGCTGGGCTGGGTCCGACATGGGGAAAGGCCGCCAGCAACGGGCGAACCGTGGCCGATTATGGGCCACCGCACGGGGATCGTCAACCGGGCGGTCCGATGGCCTGTCACTCTGAAGACCTTCCACCGGGTGACTGTGGTATACGTCCCCGCGTGACACTTATCGAAGCCGTGCCGAACGTCAGCGAGGGTCGCCGCGCGCCGGTCATTCAGGCGCTGGCGGCCGCCGTCCGTGGCCAACCGGGCGTGACCCTGCTCGACGTGTCGTCTGATGCCGCGCACAACCGAACCGTCTTCACGCTGGTTGGTCTCCCCAACGCGTTGCACTCGGCGTTGCTCTCGTTGTACGCGGTCGCCATCGAGGCGATCGACCTCCGGAGTCACACGGGCGAACACCCCCGCATCGGAGCGGTGGATGTTGTGCCGCTGGTTCCCTTGGCCGTGGCGGACATGGGGGTGTGTGTCAGCACGGCGACCGCCCTCGCGGAGGCGGTGGCAGCACGGTTCGACATTCCGGTCTATCTGTATGGTCGGGCGGCTCGGGGGCCGGAACGGGAGCGACTCGAGTTGGTCCGCCGGGGCGAATTCGAAGGGCTTGCGTCAAAGATGAGCGGGCACTCGTGGGACCCCGATTTCGGACCGGCCCGGCCGCATCCATCGGCCGGCGCGTCCGCCATTGGGGCGCGGAAGATCTTGATCGCGTTCAACGTCAACCTGCGCACCGCCGACCTCGACATCGCCCGCCAGATCGCTCGCCGCATCCGCGCCTCCAGCGGCGGTCTTCCGGCCGTAAAGGCGATCGGGGTGCGCACCGAGGATCCGGAGATCGTCCAGGTGTCGATCAACCTGGTAGACCACGAGACCACGGCGCTCCACACCGTGTTCGCCGCCGTGGAGAACGAGGCACAACGCCGTGGGGTAGTGGTGGAGGCCAGCGAAATCGTCGGGCTGGCCCCGGCGGGCGCGCTCCTCTCGACGGCCGCCCACTGCCTGGGGTTGCGTGACGTTACGATGGATCAGGTCCTGGACTGCCGGCTCCCGCGCTGAGCGACGAACGCCGCGGCCCAGCGGGGCGGGATGGCCGGATACCGAACGCGCGCATCTTCCGATAGAGGTTGCTACGTTCCAGACCCAGCGTATCAGCGGCGCGACTGATGTTGCCGCGCTCCACCGCCAGAGCGCTGACAATGTAGTCGCGCTCGAACCGATCCCGCGCCTCGTGCAGTCTCACCGGGGCGGACGTGTGACCGGACGGTCCAGCCGATGCCGGAACCGCGGTCTCGAGAAAAGACAGATCCTGGACCGTGATCACCGGCCCGGGAACCATGATGACAACGCGTTCGATGACATTGCGTAGCTCCCGGACGTTCCCCGGCCAGTCATACTGACGGAGCACTGCCAACCCGTCCGGATCCATGCGCTTCACCCCGTGCCCATACTCACCGGCGTAGACGCTGAGAAAGTGCTCGCTGAGGCGACCCACATCCTCCCGGCGGTCTCGCAACGGGGGCACGACGATCGGCACGACATTCAGTCGGTAGAACAGGTCGTCGCGGAATCGGCCGGCCTGGATCTCTTCCGGTAGGCTCTTGTTCGTGGCCGCGACGACACGCACGTCGACCGGTATCCCCTCCCGACCGCCGACCGGCTCGACCACCTGTTCCTGCAGCACCCGGAGCACCTTGGCCTGGGTCTTCAAACTCATGTCGGCGATCTCGTCGAGGAAGATGGTGCCTTCGTCAGCCAGCTCAAACTTGCCCCGACGGTCGCGCACCGCCCCGGTAAACGCGCCGCGCACGTGTCCAAAGAGTTCGCTTTCGATCAATTCCTCAGGAATGGCCGCGCAATTGACGTCGACAAACGGACCGGCGGCCCGCCGGCTCAGGGCGTGCAGGCTCCTGGCCACCAGTTCCTTACCGGTGCCATTCTCGCCATGAATCAACACCCGGCCGTTGGTGGGCGCGGCCATCGCCACCTGCTCTCGGAGTTCCGCCATGACGGGGCTCTCTCCCACCATCACCTGCCCGCGATCAGCGTCGGCACGCAGAGCCTGGTTCTCCACCTCGAGACGCCGCTGTCGCAACGCGTTGCGCACAACCAGCACGGTCTTTTCGAGAGAAAGGGGCTTTTCGACGAAATCGAACGCGCCCAGCTTGATGGCCCGTACTGCCGTCTCAATGCTCCCGTGGCCGGAGATCATCACGACCTGCGCGTCGACACCGCGCTTCCGAAGCGCCGTCAGCGTCTCCAGCCCGTCCGCACCAGGCAACCAGATATCCAGAATGATGAGGTCGAACACGTGACTCGCAGCGCGCTGCAGGCACGCTTCACCGGAGTCGACCGCCTCGACGGCGTATCCCTCGTCACCCAAGACGCCGACGAGCGAGGACCGCACGCCAGCCTCGTCATCGACGATGAGCACCGCCGGCTTCACGCCCGCTCACCCTCGGCCGGTGCGACAACCGGCGTCTCATCCAGCGCGGACGCGCCGCAGGGAAGCTCGATGGAGAAACGAGTGCCTCGGGGCCGATTGTCCGTCACCTGAATACTTCCTCCGTGCTCGACAACGATCCGCCGAACAATGGCGAGACCAAGACCGCTCCCCCGACCTTTCGTCGAAAAATAGGGTAAGAATAACTTGTCACGGTCGACCTCCGCGATGCCAGGCCCGTTGTCGCTGACCGTCACTCGGGCGACATAGTTCGTCGCGTCATGGTAGGTCGCAACGCCGATAGTACCGCCTGGCCTGGAGGTGCGGCCGCGGTCGCCGCCAAGCGCGGCCGCCGCGTTGTCCACCAGGTTGACCACGACCCGTTGAATTTGATCCGGATCCAACCGAACCACCGGCAAACCGGGATCATAGGTCGCCTCGATCGTGATGCCATCAAACAACCCCGCATATAGGCTCAGGGTGTCGGCGAGCAGCACATTGATGTCGGCCGGCACCGCCCGGGGCGACGGCAGACGGGCAAAGTGGGAGAACTCATCGACCAGTCCCTTGAGCGCCTCGACTTCGCCAACGATGGTGGAGGTGCACTCATTGACCAGTTCCCTGGTCTGGGGCGCGGCGGTCGCCAAGTTGCGACGCAGCCGCTCGGCACAGAGCTGGATGGGCGTGAGGGGGTTCTTGATCTCGTGAGCCAGCCGACGCGCCACGTCGCGCCAGGTGGCAACCCGCTGCGCGCGAAACAAGGGCGTGACGTCGTCGAAGACCATCACCACGCCGTCCAAGCCACGCTCGCCCGGCAAGGTCGTCGCCGCGACCGCGAGGTGACACTCGCGCCCTCCGCGCGCAAGGGCCACCTCGCGCGCGGCTTGTCCCACCGCTCCCCGCCGAGCCTCGCGCAGCATGGCACCCAACGGAGCCAGATCCGAACGTTCGAAGATCAGGGCCGCCGGCTCACCAATGACCGTCGCCTCGAGACTAAGCAACCGGGCCGCCGCCGCGTTCACGGTGGTGAGTCGACCCGCCGCATCGATCGAGACCACGCCGGTGGCGATCCGCTCGAGAATCGTTTCAGTATCCCGTCGCCGCCGTTCCGTCTCGCGCGTCTTGTGCTCGAGATCGCCACGCGATTGAATCAGCTTGCGCTGACTGGTCGAGAGGTCGGCCGCCATCGCATTGAACGCCTCGACCATCCCCCCGAACTCATCCGACGATTCCGGCTCGATCCGATGGTCGAGGTGGCCGGTGCCGATCTGCCTGGCGCCCTCAGCCAGCTGCAGGACCGGTCGGGTAATCCGCTTGGCGACGTAGGTACCGAGCCAGGTCGCCGCAATCAGAATCATCAGGGTCGTCATCAAGAAGAACGAGAGATAGACGCCGGTGACGGGTCGCGTCAGCACGCGCAACTGGTTGTAGGTACCAAACGCCCCGTTGATCCGCCGGGCGTGCGCGGTCAGCTCGCCTGACAGCACATTACTCGCCACCACCACACCCACCACCGGCCCGTCGACGGTAGCCCGCACGAGGGCCGCGCCACGCAACAGTTCAGCCCCATCACTCAGTGGCTCGGCTGGCGCGCTCTCCACGTTCCCGGCCGCGAGGCTGGCCGCCAGTGCGTCGGCCGAGGCGCGCGGGTAGCCGGGCGGCAGGAAAGGATCGGCCACCTCGACGAGCCGTGTGGTGGTGGCCTCTCCTTCGTCGTCGATCTCGACCACGTAAATGTCCACGACATCGCCACCGCCGACAGCACGCTCCTCGGCCACGATGTCCCGTAGGGTTTCTTCCGGCACCCGCGCCAGGTCCACGGCCGCCAGTCGCACCGCCAAACGCCCGGCGCGGTCCTCGGCCGCTTGTTGCTGGTCTTGATAGACGCCACGCGCGATCGCGTTCGCTGACCGCAGCACATCATCAATCGGGGCGCTGAACCAGCGCTCGGCACTGCTACGGATCACTTCGCTGCCGACAATCAGCACAAGCATCGACGGAATCAACGTGAGTCCGACAAGGGCGGCGACAAGCTTGGACCGAAAGCGCGCGAATGGCACCGCGCGACGGCGCTCGGCAAGGATCTTGATGAGGTTGCGGGCCAGCACGAAGCCCAAGGCCAACAGCATGACCACGCATGCCGCCGACAGCGCATAGAGGACTACTTCCGCCAGATAGTCTGGAGTGAACTCGCTGGACCGACGAGCCAACCGCACGAGCCAGACCAAGGCGACGACCACCACGGCGATCGCGACCAAGACAAGCCTCGGGCTATCCTGGGGCCCGCCCGGCGGCCTGGCGCCAGGCGCCGCGAAGATCCGGTCTGTGGATGGCAATTGATCGGCCATGCCGCGCCCTCCGTCCGAGCCAGCTGGCTAGTGCCCTGTGTTTCGACGCCCAGACGCCGACGAGGAGCTACGGTAGAAAGGTAAAGCTGGCGCGACCAAGGGCCGCTGCGCGATCCCAGGGCCAGCGAAACCAGGACGTGCGCGGCCGGCGATCCACACGAACTCGCACGTCGTAGTCACCGTTGGTCTCCAGATCCTGCGTGCTGAACAACGGCAGCCGTTCCATGGTGGTCAACAGCTCCCGCGCCGCTCCTTCCTCCTCGACGACCCGCACATCCTCCACCGCGCCGTTTACCGTGCGCACGACGCGATACCTCCCGGTAAGTCCGTCGAGTGACACGCTGGCCGAGATGGAAGCCCGATCGACCGTCTCGTCCGGCCAGTACGCGACCGCCCGCCGCAGTTCGACATCGAAACTGAACGTCGTCTCGAGTCCGCTGGCGACCGCCTCCCGAACGTCGTCACTATAGGCGCCCGGCAGTTCGAGCGACACGAGCAGATGGTCTTCTCGGGTCAGCGTCGTGATCTCCACGTCGTCCTGGGCCAGCACGGCTGCCGGCACGGCCGCCGTCACCAGCGCCAACACTACCGGCAACTTACTCAGCGTCTGACGCATTCACTCCTTCGTGTCGAGCAGGTCGCGCAACTCGGTCATGAACTCCCCGATGTCGCGAAAGTGCCGGTAGACGGACGCAAAGCGCACATACGCCACCTTGTCCAGACGCTTCAGCTCCTGCATGACGAAGGCACCGACTTCATCGGTGGGGATCTCCTTCTCTGAGCGCTCCTGCAGAATCGTCTCAACGCGATCCGCGATCGCTTCGACCGCCGCCACCGATACCGGTCGTTTCTCACAGGCTCTGAGCATGCCGGCGGTCACCTTCTGACGATCGAAGCGCTCTCGACTGCCGTCTTTCTTGACCACCATATACGGGATCTCATCGATCCGCTCGTAGCTGGTAAATCGACGACCGCAGTCCTGACACTCGCGCCGACGCCGGATGACCTCGCCTTCCTTGCTCTCTCTGGAGTCGACGACTTTGTCTCCGAGACGGCCACAAAACGGACACTTCACGTGCGTCTCCCTGGCCGGCGCGACCGGCCGACTGGCTCAGCCCCAAGACCGGGTTGCGCCACGGCGCCTCCTCGCTGTCTCGGTCTGAGGACCCTGATCAAAATACGTGTCGTCATGTGCCCGAAGGCTCTACCGGGTCGGCCGCGTCAATGCTGACGATGCTTCCGGCTGACTCAACCTGCGCGGGTTCCGGGGTCTCGTCACCGCAGACGGACGACGCCAGATCAGCCGCTCCACGGAACGTCAAACCGGTGCGAATCATCAGCACCAAACCGAGCACGGTCACCGGTCCGAACGATGCAAGGTGGAGTATCAGAGCGGCCCCGACGGCAGCGTCGGTCGGCGCACCGTAGAAACTCGTCACCCCCAGCTGAAAGGCCGCGTGAAACCCACCGGCGCCGGCTGGTGTGGGCACCGCCACGCCCAGCACCATCATCACCATCACCACGAGCGACCCACTCGCGGGGAGCCCGATGCCAAACGCGTGACACACATACCAGGCAGACGCACAGACACACAACCACAGCGCGAGCGACCAGGCGAGGACAACGGCCAGTCGGGTCGGCTGACGGGCGACACCGAGTCCGTCGCCAAAGTGAGTGAGCGCGGCACGGACACGGTCGCCGAAGCGATCCGGCAGCGCCCAGGCCACGACCGCGCCGAGCCGGTCTGGCGTCCGAGCGGCGAACACGATCACCGCCAAGGCAGCCGCCGCGCCGAGCGCCGCGAGCGCGCCACCACCTCTGAGTGCTACGAGGACCTGGTCGTCGGTCTGCAGCAGACCATCACTGAAAAACAGGAGGAACACACCAAGAAGCGCAACCACGGTGATCAGGTCCGTCACCCGCTCCAGGACGATTGTGGCAATCGTGGCGCTGGTGCTGAGACGTTCACCCCGCGCCAGCAGATACGGTCGCAGCGCCTCGCCCAGCCGGCCGGGCAACACGGCGTTCGTGGCAAACCCAATGACCGTGGCACGGCCGGCGGAACCAAACCCCACCTGACCGATGGGGGCCAACAGCAGCTGCCACCGCCGGATCCGAATGACATACGACAGCGCAATCGTGAGGACTGACGCCACAAGCAGGTCCAGCCGAGCTCGCCGAATCTCAGACCACACGGACGACAGATCCGCGTTGCGCAAGAAGAACGCCATGAGCCCCACCGTCAGCCCGATGACGGCTGCGGTGCGCAGGTAATCACGCATGCGATACGCCGATGGCGCGCAGGGGGCACTCAGCCACCATCGGCACTCGTCTCTTGCGACCAGCTCCGGAACGGGACAGGACGCCCGCCCTGTCGGTGGAAGACCGCCGGCTCAGGGATGCGATTGTTCAAGCTCCGACGACTGTACTACAACGACGTCATGGTGCACTCCGAGCACATTCGCTCTTGCCGCCTGAGCGAGTGTTCTGTAAGCTAGCAGCCCGTTGTGACAACCCCGCCACATTCGACGAGCGCTTCATCCCGGCTGACGGCGTTGCTTCTCGGTCGAATACAGCCAGCCCTGGTGCAGCACCGGGTGTCGTCCCAGGCTGCCAGGCGCTCCCGTCGACCGTGAGAGGCTCTCCGTGACGTCTGCAGTTCCCTTATTCGAAACGGCCCTCCACGGTCTTACCCTTCACCGACGCGGCAAAGTACGCGACATGTACACCGTCGACGACCACCTCCTTATGGTGGCCACCGACAGGATCTCCGCCTACGACGTGGTGTTGGGGTCGATGATCCCGGACAAGGGCAAGGTCCTGACCCAGCTGTCGGCGTTCTGGTTTGCGCGCACGGGAGACATCGTGCCGAACCATCTGGTGTCCACGACGCCCGAGGATTACCCGGGCGCGTGTCTGCCACACGGCGATGTCCTCCGTGGGCGCTCCATGCTGGTGCGCCGCACCGAGCCGATTCCCGTCGAGTGTGTCGCTCGTGGGTACCTGGCCGGCTCTGGCTGGGTGGATTACCAGCGTTCCCGGTCGGTGTGCGGAGTCGCGCTCCCGAACGGCTTGCGACAGTCGGATCGATTGCCGGCACCGATCTTCACGCCAGCCACCAAGGCGACCAGCGGTCACGACGAGAACATCAGCGCGGCCGAGGCCGCCGAACTGGTCGGCCCGAAACTGATGGCGCGGCTTCGGGAACTGACGCTCGCGCTCTACGCGCATGGCGCGGCGCACGCGGAATCGTGCGGCATCATCGTGGCCGACACCAAGTTCGAATTTGGCCTCATACGTGCGGCCGGTCACGAGGACGCGGCCGACCTTGAAGACGGCGATGAGCTCATCCTGATCGACGAAACACTCACGTCGGACTCGTCGCGCTTCTGGCCGAAGGACACCTATCGACCCGACCAGGCCCAACCCAGTTTCGACAAACAGTTCGTTCGCGATCACTTGGATGCGGTGCAGTGGAACCGGCAACCGCCGGCGCCCGTGCTCCCGGATGCCGTCATCGCCAAGACCCGCGAGAAGTATCTCGAGGCATACCGTCTCCTGACAGGCCAGGAGTTGCAGTAGACGAGCCCAGGTGTGACGGGGGATCCACAGTGCGCGACGAGCTGAACCGATTGGTGGACGAGATGGTGGCGAAGGGCATCCGGTACGACGATGCGCGCCAAGAGTTCGAACGCCGGTTCATCAGCCGCGCCCTGGCCCGCTCAGAGGGCAAGGTCGGCCGCGCCGCGAAGATGATCGGACTGCACCGCAATACCCTCAGCCGGAAGGTGACCGAGTACCGTCTCAAGCGCACCGGCTGACGGCACCGTCCCGGGCCGACCGCGCGAGTTGACAGTTTTCGCGCCCGCTCGATAGAATTAGCACTCGACTGCAGAGAGTGCTAATGCAAACTCTGGTCACGCCCCTTGCTCGAGGGGCCTTTCATCAACAACTCAAGGGAGTCGGACACACCATGGCAATCAAAGTACGACCGCTGCACGACCGAATCATCGTCCTGCGTCTGGATGAAGAAGGAGACGAGCACGTCGGCTCGATCATCATCCCGGACACGGCCAAGGAAAAGCCCCAGCAGGGCAAGGTCATGGCGGCGGGCAAGGGCAAGGTCAAGGACGATGGCGGCCTCGCGCCGATGGACGTCAAGGAAGGCGACACCATCCTCTTCGGGAAGTACTCGGGCCAGGAGATCAAGCTCGACGGCGAGGAGTATTTGATCATGCGCGAGGACGAGGTATTGGGCGTCATCCAGTAACAAGCACCAGGACCTGTTTCAGCCGAGACGAGACCCAGCGCTGGAGTGAAGTCGCGGCGGATAACCCTTTCATAATTGGAGCAAGAGAACATGGCAAAGAGAATTGTCTATAGCCAGGATGCGAGACAGAACATCCTCGCCGGTGTGGACCAGTTGGCCAACTGCGTGAAGGTGACGCTCGGGCCCAAGGGTCGCAACGTCATCCTCGACAAGAAATTCGGTTCGCCCACCATCACGAAAGACGGTGTGACGGTGGCGAAGGAAATCGAGCTGGAGAACAGCCTCGAGAACATGGGCGCGCAGATGGTGCGCGAGGTCGCCAGCAAGACCTCCGACATCGCCGGTGACGGCACCACCACCGCGACCGTGCTTGCGCAGGCGATTTACCGTGAAGGCGCCAGAAACGTAGTGGCCGGTGCCAACCCGATGGAAGTCAAACGCGGTATCGAGACCGCGGTGGTCGCGGTCGTAACCCACCTCGAGGGCCTGTCACGCGCGGTGACCGGTGACATGATCGCGCAGGTTGGCCAGATTTCGGCGAACAACGACCAGACCATCGGCAACATCATCGCGGAGGCGATGGACAAGGTGGGCAAGGACGGCGTCATCACGGTCGAGGAAGCGCGCACGCTTGAGACCTCGCTCGAGGTCGTCGAAGGCATGCAGTTCGACCGCGGGTATCTCTCGCCCTACTTCGTGACCGACTCCGAGCGCATGGAGGTCGTGCTCGAGAACCCGATCATTCTCATCCACGAAAAGAAAATTAGCTCGATGAAGGACCTGCTGCCGCTGCTCGAGCAGGTCGCGCGACTCAATCGCCCGCTGCTCATCGTGGCCGAGGATGTGGATGGTGAGGCGCTCGCCACCCTCGTGGTCAATAAGCTGCGCGGCACTCTGTCGGGTGCGGCGGTCAAGGCGCCAGGATTCGGCGACCGGCGGAAGGCGATGCTCGAAGACATCGCGGTGCTCACCGGTGGCAAGGCGATCACCGAGGACCTCGGGCTGAAGCTGGAGAACATCAAGGTCGAGGATCTCGGGAAGGCAAAGAAGATCACGATCGACAAGGACAACACGACCATCATCGAGGGTGAGGGCGTGCACGCCGCCATCGAGGGCCGGGTCAAGCAGATTCGCACCCAGATCGACGAGACCACGTCTGATTACGACCGCGAGAAGTTGCAGGAGCGGTTGGCGAAGCTCGTCGGTGGCGTGGCCGTGATCAGGGTTGGCGCCGCGACCGAAACCGAGATGAAAGAAAAGAAGGCCCGGGTCGAGGACGCGATGCACGCGACCAAGGCGGCGGTCGAAGAAGGCATCGTCCCCGGCGGCGGCGTGGCGCTGCTACGCAGCCAGGCCGCGCTGGCCGATCTCAACCTGGAGGGTGACCAGCAGGTCGGGGTGAACATCATCCGGCGCGCGCTGGAAGAGCCGATGCGCTGGATCTCCACCAACGCGGGTCAAGAAGGCTCGATCGTCGTCCAGAAAGTGCGGGAGCAGACCGACCCTGAAGAGGGCTTCAACGCACAGACCGAAGTCTACGAGAACCTGATCAACGCGGGTGTGATCGACCCGACCAAGGTCGTGCGCGCGGCACTGCAGAACGCCAGTTCGATCGCCTCGCTGCTCCTCACCACCGAGGCGCTTGTCAGCGAGATCCCCGAGGAGAAGGGGGCCGCCGCGGGCGGCGGCGGCGGCATGCCGGGCGGCATGGACGGCATGGGCGGCATGGGCGGCATGATGTAAACAGGCGTGCCGCCGGCTCGTCGGACGACAAGAGGGGCGGGCACCACCGGGGCACCCCCCACGTTTTTTTACCGCTTCCGTGTTGAGTGGCGTGTGCTCGCCTGTCAGCCGCGGTACGTCACCGCAAGGTAAAGGTCAACGCAATGGTCACGAGCACGGCCACGGGTTCACCGAACCTGGTGCCCGGCCTGAACCGCCATTGACGCGCGGCCTTCAGAGCCTCTTGGTCCAGGCCAAAGTTGGTGTCTAGTGAACGCACGACCTTGACATCGCCCACGGTGCCGTCCGGCAAGACGACTGCCTCGATGACGACCTCGCCCTGGATTTTCGCCCGCATCGCCTCCGAGGTGTAATTCGGTCGCACCTGATTCAGCGGTTGTGGGGTCTCAACCCCGTTGCCGGGGCGGTAAGGGCCTCCGCCCGATCCTCCACCCGTCCCAGGACCAAGCCCGTCGCCCTGTCCCGGACCGATCCCGCCGCCAGCGCCCTCTCCCGCGCCGCCACCCGTCCCGCTGCCAGCCGAATCGAGAGACCGGGCCATCAACCCCTGCAGCACCCCGGTCCGCGTCCTTGGGGCGGCGGCCATCGGGACGGCAGAGAGTCGAATGGTGTTCTGCGCTTCGAGCGGAATCTCCTCTGGCTCAGGAGCGATTTCCGGTGGCGCGACAAACTCCTCCGGCTCTTCGATCGGAATGTTGATGTCATCCGCCCCCTCAACTTCGACCTCGCGCGGCATCTCCAACGACTCGTTGCCGCCGCCCCCACCGCCCCCGCCAGGACCTTCTTGGGAAATCCAGACAATGCTGTCGTAGGGGACCCGCTCGATCGCGACAATAATCTCCTCAGGCGGTGCCGCGCGCAGCGCCAAGAAGAAAAAGAGCACAAGCACGGCATGACTCGCGAGAGACGCGCCGAGCGCACCGCGCACACGCTCGGGCTGGACGGAGAGCAGTGGCGTATACGACGCCCCGCCGTCTGGATGGATCGAGAGCCAGGCCCCGGCCGCAACATCGGTGGTGGCGACCTGCATCGCAGCCCGCAACGCCCCAGCCCCGCGCCGCTTGCGCCCCCGACGCGCGGGCGGCGTGTACGACGCCCCGGGAGCAAACCGTACGGGTCCGAGGTCCAGGCCGTTCACGCGACGCGCTCCCTTCCTAATTACTGCGTTCTCGTCACCGACTGTCGAACACACACGCTGCAATCGGGGTGCCCGGCCGGGCGTTTGGGGCACCCTGACCCCGAACTAACACTGTATCAACAGATTGCGGACTTTGTGCACGAACCTAGCTACAGCCCCGGTGGTCCTGACTGACCTCCCTGGGCTACACCGATGCCCGTCTTCCGTGTCGAAGTCACCCGCCCTCCACCACTGGTTCAGGCCGCACCACGTAGTCAGACGTCAGAGGGAGCCGTTTAGACTCGTCCTGCCCACGCCCCTATAGCCGCATTGCCGCCACCATACGCAAACATCACGGCCAGTGCGTCGGCCGCGCGCGGTTCGCTGTGCACGGCAACCAGCACGCCGCCACGCGCGGTCAGGGTTTCGAAAATAAACCCGTCATGCGTTTGAAAACCAGCGCGACGCATCGTCGCCGAGACACCGGACGTGTCCAGATCACGCGAACGCCCCTGCAGTGTGCCCAGAAGTGGTCCGTGAGCCACGACCGGGCCGATCCGGACGATGTCCAACGCCGTGCCGTCGACCGCGAATGTGCGCTGGAACAGCGCCGAGGCCTCAGGCGATTCTTTGCTGATCATCGACAGGGACTCAGACGGGAACCCCTCCTTCGCCAGCGCCTCCAGTCCGCGTTCCGCCCACTCTGTATCCTGGAAGACCCCAACCGTAAAACTCTGTCGCTCTTCGTCGCTCATACCTACCCTCGCATCACCGGCGCGCCGCCATCGAGTATTCGCCGATCGCCTCGGATCACACACGCCCCGGTGGTTATTTTAGTCTACCGACAGACACCATCGTTGGCAAAGACGGAGGCACCTGGCGACGGCGAAGTCGCCTCATAGCACGATCCGGTATTGCCCCATGCGCCTCGTCACGCGCTCCCGGTCCAAATACTCGAGCAGTGGGATCGCAAACTTTCGGCTGACCCCGTAACGTTCCTTGAACGTGCCGACGTCGATACGCGCCGGCTGCTCGACCGTCTCCATCTGTCGGATATCCTGTTTCAGGCCGTCGAGCGCCAAGGCATCGAACACTAACGCCCCCACCCTGACCACGGTGGCCTCACGCACCAGCCAACGCAAGACCCGGTCGAGCGGATCTGGATCGCACCCGAGTTGGCCAGGCACGAGCGCGACCGCTGGAGGTGACAACCCCGCATCCGCCAGCAAGACCTGCACCGCCTCGCTGATCCGTGCCTCTTCCGGTGACAACGTCACCTGGTGGCTCGCCAGCGCCAACCGATCGCGTGCCACCACACGCCCGGCCTGCACCAGGTCCTTGATGACGGCGTCGAACACCGCAGGGTCCGCCTGGCGAAACAGCCGCTCGCGCACCTCCTCGCGGGGGGCGCCCTCACTCAACGGCTGTTCCGCGTGGTACGCGGTCACCAGCGCCACGAGACGCTCGGCGACCGCCGACAACGCGGCGGTATCGACCACGAGACCGGCGATTCGTCGAATCGTGCCGGCCGACTCGAGCTGGTCGATCAGCCCATCCGCGGTGTCCGTACGCAGACCAGCTCGGGTGAGTAGCTCCGCCACGGGAATGCCGGCGATACCGCGCTCACCGACCAGCAAGGTGACCGCTTCGTCCTCGCCGGCCTCCTCCGCTCCCAGACCGACGCGCAATCGTTCGAGACGTCGGCGCCCCGCCGCGGTGCGCATCCCCCCGCGCGGCGGCTGCGGGTCAATCACGAGCCCGCCGGCAATGGTGAGCGGGGGCGAGTACGCGCGGAGAATGAACCGGTCGCCGCGGGTCAACACCGCCGGTGACTCGAGTCGCAACCGCACGAAGGCACGGCCCCCGGGTTGCAGCGCTCCGGGCGCGTCCTCATGCTCGTCGTCGTCGCCCGGCTCGGCGGACGCGCCGGAACGATCGACCAGGGGCCCGATCGCGACACGACCCAGCACTTCACTGGTTCCCTGATGAAAGCGCACCCGCGCCCCATGCCGCAGGCGACGCGCGGCCGGAAGCAGATCGAGTAGCGCATCCAGACGCCTGGTGGCATCGAAACGCCCCGGCGTGACGGCGGTATCGCCACGCGCGATCTCCGCCACCTCGACCCCTGACAGATTCGCCGCCACGCGTTGTCCGGCCACCGCAGCCGACTGCGATACCCCGTGGACCTGCAACCCACGGATCTTGATGTCTCGTCCAGCCGGCAGCACTCGCAGGGCGGTGCCGGCCGTCATCCGACCGGACACGAGCGTGCCCGTCACCACCGTGCCAAATCCCTTGACGGAAAACGCACGGTCTATCGGCAACCGCACCGGTCCGTCGGTTGGCCGTCGACCGGCTCGTCGGGCCATCTCGAGGAGCGCCGCCCTCAGGTCGGCCAGGCCCGCTCCGGTCTTGGCTGACACTGGCACCACCGGCGCATCGGCGAGAAATGAGCCGGACACCAACTCCGCGGTTTCCATACTCACCAGTTCGACCGTCTCCGCATCGACCAGGTCCGCCTTGGTCAGCGCGATGACGCCTCCGGACACGCCGAGCAGTCGACAGATGTCGAAATGCTCGCGAGTCTGCGGCATGACCGACTCGTCGGCCGCCACCACCAAGAGGACGCCGTCCACGCCACTCGCCCCGGCCAGCATGTTCTTGACGAACCGCTCATGGCCTGGCACATCAACAAACGCCAGCTGTGTGTCGCCGCCGTCAAGATGCGCGAACCCCAAATCGATGGTGATACCTCGAGACTTCTCCTCCTTGAGCCGATCGGGATCCGTCCCCGTCAAGGCCTTGACGAGCGCGCTCTTCCCATGATCGATATGACCCGCGGTGCCGACGACCACATACCGTGTCACGCTGTGTCCCTCGCCAGTTCTCTACCGTCGCGGTGAAACATGGGCACTATCGGCGGGTGCGGCGTCGGCGAGTTCCCCGTCGCACGCCCCCGGGCGGTTGTCCCCGCGGGGCGACCCGACTCCGGCTCGGCCCTCGATTGCGCTCCGACTCGCGAACCGCCTCGAGTATCTCCACCAGTCCGAGATCGATCTGACGTCGTGCCGTGTCGACCCGAACGACCTGCACCGCCACCGTGTCGCCCAGTTTGTAGGTCTTACCGGTGTTCTCCCCGAACAGGGCATGGTCGGCGTCCAAGAAGCGGTAGTAGTCGTCGGCCATGCTCGAAATGTGAACCAGACCTTCTACGAAATGCTCGATCAACTCGACAAACAGCCCGAACCCAGTCACGCCGGTCACGTAGCCGGTGAATTCGTCACCCACCTTGTCCGTCATGAATCGGACCTTCTTCCACTGGATGATCTCGCGTTCCGCTTCCTCGGCTCGGCGCTCCATCGCCGATGTGTGTTGTCCCACCTCCGGCAGCTCATCTCTGAGCTCGTCCTGCCGCTGGGGCGACAGCTCACGTGTACGCCGCTCGCGGAGCAGGCGGTGCACGACAAGGTCGGGGTATCGACGAATGGGGGACGTGAAGTGCGTGTAGGTCTTTGAGGCCAGCCCGAAGTGCCCGACGTTGATCGGGTCGTACTGGGCCTTCTGCATCGTTCGGAGCATCAGCAACGCCACCGGCCGTTCCTCCGGCTGTCCGTGGAGACGCTTCAGAAGCTGCTGGAAGTGCCGCGGTCGCACCTGCTCAGCCGGTACGCCGAGCCCATACCCCAGCGAGCTCGCAAACGCGTCGAACTCAGCCACCTTCATGGGGTCCGGAACCGGGTGGACCCGAAACAACGCCGGCGCACCGCTGTCTTGCAGATACCCAGCCACCGTCTCGTTCGCCACGAGCATGAACTCCTCGATGATGCGATGGGCCACGTTGCGATCAGCGGCCACGATGTCCTCGACCAGTCCGGCCTCGTCGAGCACCAGACGAGTCGCCTTCAGGTCAAAGTCAATAGACCCGCGGCGAACACGACGCGCGTGCAATCGCCGATACACGGTCTCCATGGCTTCGAAGAGTGGCACCAGTGCCGCGTGCGTCTTGCGGGTCCCGGCGTCTCGCTCGGTCAGGATCGCGTCAACCGCCGTATAGGTCATCCGTGCGTCGGATCGAATCACCCCGTCGTGGAGTTCGAACCGCACGACGGCGCCTCGCCGATCGACCTCCATCAGAACGGACTGCACGAGACGGTCAACGCCGGGGTTCAGACTGCACAGCCCGGTCGCCAGCGGAGCCGGAAACATGTGCAGTGCCCGTTCCGGGAAGTAGACCGAGGTGCCGCGCGTATACGCGCACTGGTCGAGTGCGCTGCCTTCCCGCACATAATGGGCCACGTCGGCGATGTGCACGCCCAACCAGTGATGGCCGTCCGGCAATGGCTCGAGGGTGATGGCGTCGTCAAAGTCGCGGGCGGTCTCTCCATCAATGGTGACCGTGACCATCTCCCGAAAGTCGGTTCGGCCGCGCCGATCGGCGCGCGCGACCACGTCTCCCAACCGTTCCGCCTCGGCCACCGCCGTCGGGTCATGCCGGTCGGGAATGTGATACTTCCTGACGATCAACTCGGTATCGACCGCCGGATCGTCCACGGCTCCCAGCACCTCGACGACATGACCGACCGGGTTGCGGGTTCCCGTGGGCCACCGATCGATCTCCGCAACCACCATCTGGTCAGAACGAGCCTCGCCGGCCGCGCCGACCGGAATCTGCACGTCCATGACAACCCGTGGATCGAACGGCGCGACGAAACCTACGCCACTCTCGTCAACGTCATACCGGCCCACGACATCGTGGTGGGCACGCTCGAGCACGCGCACGATACGCCCCTCCGAGCGGCCGTCGGATCGCTCGATGCGCACCGCCACCCGGTCGCCGTGCAACGCGTGATGCAAATTGACCCCCGCCACGTAAATATCCTCACCGGTTCGCTCCACGTGATGCTCCGGCGTCACGAAACCGAACCCCCGGGGATTGACCTGCAGGCGACCCACCACGAGATTCATCCGGTCGGCGACGCCATAGCGGTTGCCCCGGATGCGAATCATCTCGCCTGTCTCGACGAGTTGCCGAATCCGACGACGAAACCGAGACCGTTCATCCGGCGAAATGTCCAGCACGCGAACGATCTCCCGCATGGTGGCGGGGTGACCCACGCGCTCGCGAATCCGATCCAGCACCGTCTCGGCCGGCCACGCCGTCGCTCCACGCTCGTGCCCGCTCACAACGTGTGGCCCTCGGTCCCGGTTGTTAGCACGATCTGCAAGTCTCCTACGTTTGTGCCACTGGGTCCGGTCTTGATCAAGTCGCCCAGCGGGTCGAAAAATCGATACGAGTCGTTGGTCGCAAGATAGCGACTCGGGGCGGCCAGGCCGACACCGCTGGCCCGTGCCATCGTGGTGGTGTCGACCACTGCCCCGGCGGCGTCGGTCGGCCCATCCACACCGTCGGTTCCGACGCTCGCGAACACAGTGCCGGGATGGTCCTTCAACAGCGATGCGGCCGCCAACGCCATTTCTTGATTGCGACCACCTCGGCCGCCGCCGGTCAACGTCACGGTCGTTTCCCCAGACGATACGGCACAGGCGGCCCCCTCGTGCTCGTGCTGCAATTTGTGACACAGACCGAGCAACCGCTCGACGTGACGCGGGCCCGTCACCCGAGCCTCGCCGGTGACCGGCGTGTCAAGTGACGCGGCCGCGTATCCCAGCCCTCGAGCCGCCGTCAGCGCCCCCGCCATCGCCTGGCGGCGGTTGCCGATCACGCGATAGTCCGTGGCCTCTGCACGCGCGTCGCCCGCCTTCAGTGTCTCGTCGAGCATGCCAGCACAGCCACGCTCCAGCACCTCGACAACCGCGGCCGGCATCCGACCGACAATCGTCGGCCCGGTGGCGACTGCCAGCGCCTCGGCATAGGTCGTCCGATCAGGCACGGTGGGTCCCGACCCGATAACGCTCGGGTCGTCTTCCAGCGGCGAGACCACGTCAGAGATGGCCAGCGTCAGTATGGGACCCTTGGCGGCCAGCGCCACGCGGCCACCCTTCACGTTCGACAGATGTTTTCGCACGCAGTTCAATTCATGGATCGGCACGCCAGAGCTCAGAAGGAGCCGTGTCGCCTCGATTTTCTCCCCCAGCGTCAGCCCGGCAACCGGAGCCGCCATCAGGGCAGAGGCCCCGCCGGACAGGAGCACCAACAGCCGTTCCAACGGACCCGTCTGCGCCGCGCACCGCAGGACCGCCCGTCCAGCGGCGATGCTCCCGGCATTCGGCACGGGGTGGCCAGCCGCATACCAGGTGAACGGCCCAGGCCCGGTCGTGGATGCCCCGGGGCCAACCGCAACCCCTCGAGCGATTCGCACGCCGGGCGCCTCCAGGAGTCCACGCACCATGCCTTCGGACGCTTTCCCGGCGGCAATCACGGCGATCGGCGCATCGGTCACGGCGTCCCGCACCCACCGTTCCTCGAGCGCGAAGCGCATCAGCCGAACCGGCGACACCGCCTCGAGCGCGGCACGAACGATCTCAACAGTGTGTTGACGAAGAAGCGCGAGCGGCCGATGGTGGAAGGACAGGGTGTGGAAGACTCGTGAGAGCAAATACTCAGTGGATGCGTGACGGGTCTGACCAGGCGGACAACTTCGTCACGCCGTCGAATGTCTGGAGCAGACGGCTCACCACCAGGTCGACATCGGCGTGGCCTTGCGCGCACAACTCATCGACTCGAGCCATCACGCGACGAAGAGCCGTCTCCATCTCCGTGATGGTGCACTCCGAGTAAGCATCTCGCTGCTGGTGCAGGCACTCCTGGTGCTTGAGGAACTCTTCCCGGTAGAAATTCGTGCGTATGGTGCCCGCTGTCGGGACCCGGGACGGGCGCGCATCGACCAACAAACGAGAGAAGGGGCAAACTGTCCGCGACATGTGCGTTAGGAGCACCCAGTTTATGCGGGTGGTTTCGCCGCTGTCAACGCGCACCGACCGCCAGCGGCCGCGCGCATGTCATTCACTCGTTGGGGTCTCACGGGTACTCAGCGACGCGACCAGCCCCCCCTACGCACCCGACCGCCATCCCACCGAAGACAAGCAGCGCCCCCAACGCCGGCGGCAGGAAGATCATCACGTCCGCCCCAAGCACTTGCCTCACGACGTCACCGTACAGCGATTCCCCGGCGAAGAGGCCGGCGGCTAGGAGCGCGAGCGCTACGGACGCCCCCACCCCGCCCTGCAGAACCCCCTCGAGCACGAACGGACCCCGCACATACGCCAGCGGCGCGCCAACCAGTCGCATGATCTCGATCTCGTCACTGCGCGCCACGCACGCAAGCCGGACAACGTTCGCTACCGTCAACGCGGCAGCCATGACCAATACGCACACGAACACGAGGCCGACGCCGCGGACAACCATGACGGCCGTGGTCAGACGTTGGATCCACCGCTGGTCCAACCAGACGTCATCGACGCCAGCCACCGCCTCAAGTCTGGCCGCGAGTTGACCCACCGCGGCCGAATCGCCCGACGTCGGCGGTACCCGCGCCTCGAACGAGGCGGGGATCGGATTCCCCGCACCTTGCTCGGCGACCGCGGCAAGGTCGGCGAAGTCGCGGGTGAACCGTGCCAACGCTTCCTCTTTCGACACGAATTCGAACGCGGTGACCAGATCGCTGTCGCGGAGCATCTGTTCGACGGTCGCCCGTGCCTCCGGTGTCACGTCGTCGCCGAGATACACCGACATCTCAGCCGACGCGGCCCATTCCGCCAGCAAGCCGTCCAGATTCCAGCTCGCCGTCAACAGGATCCCGAACACAAGGATCGCGGCCGTGATGGTGGCGACCGACAGCGCACTGGACCGTCGCCGACGCCACAAACTCACCACCGCTTCTTCGAAGCTATACCGAAGTGCTCACACCGCTCACCCTGTGTCGTCTCGACGAACCTCGTCGTCAGTAAGATCGTCCGCCTCCACGTGCCCCGCCGGCTCGCTCCCGGCCAAGGCCGCGTCCAACTCGGCAAAGATGTCGCTTGGCGCCAGCTTGTCCGACTCTGCAGTCGGTGTCCCACCGCTGGCGACGGACTGGAACGGCTCGGGCTCAGCGATGTTCGCGTCGTCCCCGGTGACCTCGTCGGCATCGATCTCGAGACCGAACGCCTCCGATGGCGCCACGTGCCCGACGGCCGGCGTCTCCTCCGTGAGCACTCCCTGCTCGAGCAAGATGGCCCGACAGCCCACCTGACGAATCAACTCTCGATCATGGGTGGCAACCAGTACCGTGGTGCCGGCGGCGTTGATCTCACGGAACAGGTTCATGATCTCCAGCGCGAGATCGGGGTCCAGATTGCCGGTCGGTTCGTCGGCCAGGACCATCATCGGGCGGTTGATGAGAGCCCGTGCGACGGCAACCCGCTGTTGCTCTCCCGCTGACAATTCCGACGGGTACGCATCGAGTCGATCCTCGAGACCGACCCACTTGAGGGCCTGCTCGGCACGCCGTTGCTGCACCGTCTCGTCCGCGCCCATCACCCGAAGCACGAAGGCCGCGTTTTCGACCACGGTCATACGGTCGATCAGCTTGAAATCCTGAAACACGAATCCGACCTAGCGACGATACGCCTGTGTCTCTCCCGCGCCCATCTGAGACAGGTCTTCACCGTCCACCACCAGTCGACCCTCGGTCGGCCGTTCCTGACATAACAAGAGACGTAGGAGGGTCGACTTGCCCGCTCCACTGGGGCCGGTCAAGAACACGAACTCACCTGTCCCTACGGAGAGAGACAGGTCGTGAAGCGCGTGAACGCCAAGACGGCACGCCTTGGAAAGGTGGAGAGCCTCAATCACAGCTAGATAGACTCATTGTAGCATGCAGGCCGTCGTCACTCCCCGCTCCCGTCCGCGAGTCTGCGTCGCAGTAACTCGTTGACCAGCGTGGGGTTGGCGCGGCCGCGGGTGGCTCGCATGACCTGTCCCACCAGAAACCCGAGTGTCCCTTCGTGGCCGGCGCGGAAACGCCCGACGGCATCCGCGTGCTCGGCAATCACCCCTGCCACAATCTCTTGCAGTTCAGCCTCGTCGCCAATCTGGGACAATCCCTCCGTCAGGACGATCTCCTCCGCCTCACGGCCGGATCCGTACATCAACTCGAACACGTCCTTCGCGGCGCTGGCGCTCACCCGTCCGGTGTCGACCAGGAGCAGGAGACGACCGAGCGCGTCAGGTGTCACGGCGACGGCGTCGACGGCCCCACCGTCCTGCTTCAGTCGTCTGGTCACTTCCCCGGTGACCCAGTTGGCGGCGGCCCGCGCATTGGTGGCCACGGCGGCGGTCGCTTCAAAGAACCGCGTCAAGGACGCCGTCTCGGCGATCTGTCCCGCGTCCGACGACGACAACGCATAGTCTCGGATCAGCCGCTGTTTTCTGGCCTCGGGAAGCTCTGGCAAACTTTCACGAACCTCGGCGATCCACTCGTCGGTCACGTCTACCGGGGGCAGGTCCGGCTCCGGAAAATAGCGGTAGTCATGGGCCTCTTCCTTGCTTCGCATTGACACCGTACGGCCCCGCGCTTCATCCCACTGGCGGGACTCCTGGACGACCCGGTCACCGGCGACGCACCGCGCCGTCTGTCTGGTCACCTCGTGCTCGATCGCACGCGCCAGGAAGCGAAAGGAGTTCACGTTCTTAACCTCGACCTTGACCCCGAGCTTCGACTGACCAACCGGACGGATCGACACGTTGGCGTCGCAGCGCAGACTCCCCTCCTCCATACTGCCGTCATTGGCGCCGACGGCCAGCAGCATCGCCCGCAACCGGGCGAAACTATCTGATGCGTCGGCCGCAGAACGCAAGTCCGGATGCGTGACGATCTCGACGAGCGGCACCCCGCTACGGTTGAAATCGAGGTGGCTATGCCCGTCCCCCCCGCTGGTGCCAACATGGAGCGACTTCCCCGCGTCCTCTTCTAGATGGACGCGAAGGATTCGGACCGAGTGCGGTCCGTCATCCGCCTCATAGTTCAGGACACCGTCGGTGGCGATGGGGTGCTCGTACTGGGAGATCTGATATCCCTTCGGCAAGTCGGGATAGAAGTAGTTCTTGCGCGCAAAAATCGAGCGCGTCTGGATGGTGCACCCCAGCGCCAGTCCGACTCGCATCGCCAGTTCGACGACCTGACGATTCAGTACCGGGAGCGCGCCCGGAAACCCGAGACACACGGGGCACACGTGCGCGTTCGGGGCCGCCCCGAACGCGGTGGCACACCCGCAGAAGATTTTCGTCTCGGTTCGTAGCTGCGCGTGAATTTCGAGCCCGATGACCGGTTCGAACACCGTGGTACTCGTCATACCGGTTAGGTCGCGCGAGGACCGGCCGCCAGGACCTCGGCCTCGGCGGACTTGGCGAACGACTCGAAGTTCTTCCTGAACATCGCGGCCAGCTTCCCGGCCTGCTCGTCATAGTCCGCCGGATTCGCCCACGTCTGCCGCGGCCGCAAGACCTCGGACGGCACTCCCGGACAGCTGAGCGGCACGTCGATGTTGAACACCGGGTCCGTCTCGCACGCCACGTCGTCCAGATCACCGGCCAGGGCCGCGGTAATCAGGGCGCGGGTGTGGGCGATCGGCATCCGGTGCCCCGTGCCGAACGCGCCGCCGGTCCAGCCGGTATTGACGAGCCACGTGGTCGACCCGTGGGCGGCCAAACGCGCTCCCAGCAACGCCGAGTAGGTCGTGGGCGCCCACACCATGAACGGGGCGCCGAAACACGTACTGAACGTGGCCGTGGGCTCCGTAACTCCTCGCTCGGTACCGGCCACCTTGGCGGTGTACCCAGACAGGAAGTGATACATCGCGGCGGCCGGCGAGAGTCGAGCGATTGGCGGCAACACCCCGAACGCGTCAGCGGTCAGCATGATGACGTTCCGCGGGTGCCCGGCCTGGCCCGACCGGACCACGCCGTCAATGGCCGAGAGCGGGTAAGCGCCGCGGGTGTTCTCGGTGACCGAGGCATCGTCGAAATCGAGTTGGCGGGTCACGGGGTCGACGGTCACGTTCTCGAGCACGGTCCCGAACTGACCGGTCGTCGCATAGATCTGCGGCTCGGCTTCCGCCGACAACTTGATCATCTTCGCGTAGCAGCCGCCCTCGAAGTTGAACACACCCTTATCGCTCCAACCATGCTCGTCGTCGCCGATGAGATGACGGGCCGGGTCGCTCGACAAGGTGGTCTTGCCGGTGCCTGACAACCCAAAGAACAGCGCGACATCGCCGTCCCCGCCAACGTTGGCCGAACAGTGCATCGGCATGACGCGGCGCAAAGGGAGCAGATAGTTCATGACCGTGAAGATCGACTTCTTGATCTCTCCGGCATACGCGGTCCCGCCAATCAACACCAGTTTCTTGGCGAGGTTCAGCAGAATGAACACGTCCGAGTTGGTGCCGTGCACCGCGGGATCGGCGCGACACGTCGCGGCGTCGATCACCGTGAACTCCGGCTGGAAATCGTTCAGCCTGGAGCGGTCCACTTCCGTGATGAACATGTGACGCGCGAACAGACTGTGCCAGGCACGTTCCGTGACCACCCGTACCGGAAGCCGGAACGACGGGTCAGCGCCGGTGTAACAGTCCTGGACGAAGAGATCTTTGTCCCGTAGGTGCTCCCCGATCAGCCGATGCACTGCGTCGAAACAGTCGCCCGACATCGGACGGTTCACGGTGCCCCAGTCGATGTTCCCTGCGCTCGTCGGTTCCTCGACCAGAAATCGGTCATTCGGAGACCGTCCCGTGTGCTGGCCAGTGCGACACACGATCGGGCCGCCGGCCACCACCGTCCCTTCGCGGCGCGCTATGGCCTCCTCGTACAGCGCGGCGGTGGACAGATTCCAAAATACTGACGCTGGGTCTACGATGCCAACTGCCTCAAGACGCTGATCCGCTGTCACGTGTCACTCCGTTGGTACCCGCTAGGTCTATACAAAGAGGGATGCGCTTAACAAAATATGGCGGCACATCGTACGATCAGCCGGGAATCGCGTCAAATATGCGGTTCTGGGCAACTGCGTGCATCCCACTCATCATCCGTCCGATAAGACCGTTGTCATGACACGTCTCGAGACCGCGCCTCATTGCGCCCGACGGCTCCGCCTCGCACGCATCCTTCCGATCCTCCTCCTCGCCGTTGTCACCGCGCGCTGCGTATCGCGCGTGGCGCCGCCGCCTCCGGCGCCGGCGCCACCGTCGGACCACGCGGTGACCCTGCGGGTCGAGGTGGGCACCGGCGTTGACCGGACGGTGCGGAGGGTGTCGCTGGAGGAGTACGTCCGCGGATCGGTGCCGGCCGAGATGCCGATCAGCACGAATGACGCCGTGGGCGGACCGCTGGCTCGCCTACAGGCGATCCTGGCCCGGACGTATGCCTTGGCGAATCGTGGTCGACACCGGAGCGAGGGGTTCGACCTCTGCTCATCGACTCACTGCCAGGTCTACGTACCGGCCGCCACCCAGGGTGCGGCCGTGGCGCGCGTGGTCGCGGACGCCGTCGCCGACACCCGCGGTGTGATCATCACCAGCGGAAGCGGCCCGATTCAGGCGCTGTTCCACGCGGATTGCGGCGGACATACGAGCTCGGCCACGGCGGTCTGGGGCGGGCCGGCCCCCGACTACCTCGCGGGGGTGCCGGACGCCTTCTGCGTCACCGAGGCACGCAACCACTGGCGTCTCGCCCTGGGGCGCGACCATCTTCGACGCATGCTGAACACGGATGCCGAGACCGCGGTGGGTGGACGGCTGGACGACGTGTCCATCACGCAGCGGGATGTGACGGGGCGAGCCACGCTGATAGAGATTCGCGGCCACGAGCGCCGAATCGTGCGGGCCACCCAATTCCGCGCCGTCATCACCCAGCAACTGGGTGCGCGTGCCTTCCGCAGCACGTTCTTTGGGGTCGAGACCTCCCAGGACGGTTTCGAGTTCACCGGCCGGGGGTTCGGACACGGCGTTGGGCTCTGCCAGACCGGGGCCATCGTCCGTGCCCGCGCCGGCAGCACGGTCGAAGAGATTCTGGACCACTACTATCCAGGAACCTGGCTGGAGCGGTACTCGCCGACGGACTAGCTGTCGAGAATCTCTTTGACCTTGCCGAGAAGAGCGTCCCGCGTGAATGGTTTGAGCAAGAACGCCTGCCCCGCGGTCCTCAATCCCTTCCGGACCGGACTCGAGTCCTCGGCGTAGCCCGAGACGAACAGGACGCTCGTCTCGGGATGGATGCCGCCGATGTAGCCACCCAGTTCGAACCCGTTCATGCCGGGCATCGTGACATCGGTGACCAGCAGATCGATCGCGCCGGTATGGTCGTTGGCAAGCGCAGCGCCTCATCGCCGTTTTTGCCACGATGAGCTCGTATCCGGCCCTCTCGAGCATGCGCTGAAGGATCGTGCGAATCGACGGCTCATCCTCCACAATCAGAATCGTCGGCGCTGATTGCGGTCCACTCATCATCGTGTGTCTGTGCTATCCCTGACGCGCTGTCCTCGACCCGGGTCAACGGAGAGCGGCAACGCGTCGTCTACTTGCACTATACTGGCGTACGGCCAGATTGACCGGAGCACGATGACCCGAGCCCGTTTTTGATGACGACGACATCCACCGCGCCGGCGGGCGACGAAGTTCGACCCGTTGCCGTCGAGACCCGACTCGCAGCCGAGATCAAGCGGCTCTTGGCCGATGACCAACGTGCCCGGGCCGCCGAACGGTTCGGCGAGATTGTCGATCTCCAACAACGCCGAGCGTCCCGAATCGCATATCACTACCTGCGTGACCCGGCCGAGGTGGACGAGGTCGTCCAAGACGCTTTTCTGAAAGCGTTCCTCCATCTGCCGTCCTTCCGAGAAGACTTGTTTTTCGAGTTGTGGTTCACCCGCATCCTGGTGAACGCGTGCCTCGACCGGCTCAAGGCCAGAACCCGACGGGCCCGATGGCTGGTGCAGTCCGAGCCTCGCGAAGGCATGGCCGACACCGGCCCAGCCAGTCACGAACCGTCGCCCGAAGCGGCATTGCTGGCCAGGGAACGGCGCGCACAGTTGGAATCAGCCGTCGATCGACTCCCAGCGCGACAGCGGACCGCCGTGATCCTGAGCCATTTCGAGGGCCGACCGGCACGGGAAGTCAGTACCATCATGGGTTTGAACGAGTCCACGGTTCGCGTGCACCTGTTTCGAGCCGTTCGCAAGTTGCGCGGTTTCCTGAACCGAGAAGGGTGGATGGAGCGTACCCCGCTGGGGCACGACGGTCGTTCGCGACGTCACGCGTGACGTCATGAGTCTGGCAGACGGAGTATCTCCGAGCGCATGAGGCATCGATGGCCATGAACGCCCGACGCTGGTTTCAGCCCTGGACCTCCATGCCTGCCCGGTGGGCCGAACACCGGCATCTCTCGGATGACCGGGTGCTAGCGCTGGCGTTGAGTACCTCGACAGCACGGCGCTCCGACCGAACCGCCGAGCGGCACTTGGATGCGTGTCCCCGCTGCGAGCGCCGCTACGCCCAAATGGCGGCCCAACTCGACAGCCTCCCCGCCGCGGCGTCCGCCAATTTCGATCAGGTCTTCACGCCAGCGAGACTTCAAACGCAGAGGGCCCGCATCCGCCGCCGTCTCGACATACTCGTGGGCACCGCGCCCGCGGCCCGACTGCTGGACTTTCCTTTCGCCGGACGCTCGCTACCTCGTGTGAGGTTTCTGACCAACCGGTGGGTGCCGGCGGCTGTCGCTGCCACGTTGCTTCTCGGCATCACGGCCGGACAACTCATCCATCTGCATCCGTTCGACGCCGACGCGGGCCGCACCGGGTCCGTTCAGACCGGTGATGCGGATGGGCAAGACGGCGCTACCTCGGTCGCCAGTCAAGAGCTGACGTCAGCGCCAGACTCCAACCCCGTCGTCACCAACCTCGACATGACCGGGACCGTCGAGCTGCCTCCGCTCCCGGGGGACGATGCCGGACCGCGCACGCTGGACTCATTCGCACGCTTGATGCGGGACGAGGAGTTCTTGGATGATCTCGACCTCGCTTTGACCAGCGCTCAGGTGTCCGAGCTCGCGTCGATCGACGCGCTGACTCCACGCGTGAGAGACCTGACGATCAACATCCACTGACGACCGGCTCCCGGTCGGACGTCACCCAGACCACGGGCCCGACTGGGGGATGCGGCCGCTCCGGTGTCCGACCGAGTCCACGAGGCACCGTGCAGCCTGCCGTCGAGGCCGGTTCATGCGAGCCCGCCGTAAACGTTTCGACTTGCCCCGGAGTCTTGACACCTGATGGCGAGGAATTTCCCCCAGTCGGAGGAACGCTGATGCGATGGCGCACTGGCCCGGTGCTCGCTCTACTCAGTCTGACGATGTTGACCCTGCCGGTGCTCGAGGCCAACGAGCAAGGGCGCGTGCGGCATCGCTGGTGGCACTCGGAAGAGGTCCGGACCGAACTCGATCTCACAGACGAACAATCGACGTCACTGGACCGCATCTATCAGCAGACCCTGCCCAAACAGCGCGAGTCGATGCGTCGTCTCAACGCTGAAGAACTGACCTTGTCACACCTGATTGCGGACATGAATGTCCAGGAAATCGACGTCACCCGCCAGATCGATCGGGTCGAGGCGGCTCGAAGCGAGCTGAGCAAGACGCGTATCCTGATGGTGTTCCGGATGTATCGGGTGCTGACCGCGGCGCAGCGTGAAACTCTCAACGAGTGGCGGACGCGGGAAAACGACGACGGTCGGCCCAGCCCTCGTAGTCGGAGCAAGCGCCGCTGACACCCGCCGACGCGTCATTCTCAGACGGTTCCATTCAACGAGTTGATGTTCCCGGCGGGAAGAAGCGGGGCTGGGCCCCGGTCTATAGTAGTGAAGAGGCGTAGACGTCCCGGCCGTGTCCCGACACGGGTTTCGTCGAGGCGCCGAGGAGAAATTAACGTTATGTGGCTCGCACGGCATCGTGGTCGACTCATTTTCCTCCTCTTCCTGGCCGTCGGGGCGAGGTCTGATACGCACGCCCAGACCACGGACCTCCGTATCGACTCACTGATCGACCAGGCCGCGGCGCGACTCGCGATCATGCAGACGCCGGGCAGCGGCCCAAGAGTAGACCTCACCCTGGAAGACGCGATTGCGCGGGCGCTCGAGCGCAACCTGGACCTCGCCGTCCAGCGCCTGAATCCTCTGGTCTTCGACCTCTCGCTCGCGCAGCAACTCTCGTTCTACGGGCCGACCCTTACCTCGAACATCAGCAACTCGTCGCGCACCAACCCGTCGTCGACACAGCTCGACGGCGGCGAGGCGGTCGTGAGCGACACGGCCGTCTTCAACGGGGGGCTGAACCAAGCCGTGCAATGGGGCGGCGGCAACTACAACGTCAACTTCAGCAACAACCGGAGTGCGTCGACCAACGCGTTCTCAAGCTTCAACCCCAGCTATCGATCCAGCGTCCAGACCTCCTACACCCAGCCGCTCCTCCGAGGTTTCAAGATCGACGGGACGCGCCAGCAGATACAGGTCACACGCATCAACCGCGACATCGCAGACATTGATCTACGGCAGACGATCACCAACACCGTGTCATCGGTCCGGAACGCGTACTGGGACCTGCTGTACGCCACCGGGACGCTCGCGGTGCAACAGCAGGCCCTCGATCTCGCCGAAGCACTCATCCGCGACAACGAGGCCCGGGTGGAGATCGGGACCCTGGCGCCGATCGATGTGGTTCAGGCGCGATCCGAGGCCGCGGCGCGACGACAGTCTCTGGCCCAGGCTGAACAGGTGCTGGCGACGGCCGAACTAGCCCTCAAGCAACTGATCGTGAGAGGCACGGACGACGACTACTGGATGTCGACGTTGAACCCGGTCGATCAGCCGACGCTCAGTGTCCCGCCCATTGACCTGGCGGAAGCAATCCGGGCCGCACTCGCGGATCGGACAGACCTTGCGCGCTCGCGCCGTCAGCTCGACATCAACGAGGTCAACATCTCCGCGATGCGCAACAACACCCTCCCCGCAGTGGACCTGATCGGCACGTATCAGCTTCAGGGACAGGGCGGGACGCGATTCCTCCGCTCAGGGCTGGGCGGTTCCGTGACGACCGAGATCCCCGGCGGTATCAGCGACGCGTTCAACCAACTGTTCGATGCGAAGTTTCCAGTCTGGACCGTGCAGCTCAACGTGAGCTACCCGTTGGGCCAGAGCGCGGCCGACGCCGCCCTGGCGCGGGCCCAACTGCAGACCCAGCAGGTGCAGGCGCAGCTGCGGCAACTGAACCTGCAGGTCGCCACCGAAGTCACCAACGCAGTCGTCCAGATTGAAGCCATCGCCCGTCGGATCGACGCCGCGATCGCTGCTCGAGAGTTGGCCCAGGAGCAGCTGGACGCCGAGCAGAGCCGGTTCGAAGCCGGGCTCACGACCAACTTCTTCGTCGTCCAGGCGCAGCGGGACCTGTCGACGGCTCAGGACACGGAGTTGCGGGCGATTCTCGACCAACAGAAGGCGCTGGTCGAGTTGGACCGGGTGCAGCGGACATCGCTGTCGAACGCCGGAATCTCGATCATCCAGTAGGCACTGTCATGAAAAAACTTCTCGTAGTCATCGTCCTGGTCAGCGCCGGCATCACCGCCTACGGCTATCTGGGCTTCAACACCACGGAGTTCGTGCCCGATGTCAGCACCGTGACCCTGGCCCGGGGTGACGTCGTCGACACGGTCGGCGCGACCGGCGCGCTCGAAGCCGTCACCACGGTGCAGGTCGGCAGCCAGGTGTCCGGCATCATTGAGGAGCTCAACGCCGACTTCAATTCGATTGTCCGTGCCGGCGATGTGATCGCCCGGCTCGAACCGTCGTTGTTCGAAACGCAGGTCGAACAGGGACGCGCCAATCTGGCCCGCTCGGAAGCGGACGTGGAACGGCTGCGAGTCGCCCTGGAAGACGCCGAGACCCAGCTGGCGCGTTCGGAAGATCTGTCATCCCGCCAGCTCATCTCGACCACCGAACTGGAGGCGGCCCAGGTTGCGGTGCGGTCCGCCGCCGCGCAGGTCAAATCGGCGGACGCCAGCGTGATTCAGTCGCGGGCATCGCTGAACCAGAACGAAGTCAATCTCGGCCACACGGTAATCACGGCGCCGATCGACGGTATCGTCATCGCCCGCCAGGTGGACGCGGGTCAAACCGTGGCCGCCGGCATGTCAGCTCCGGAACTGTTCATCATCGCGGAAGACCTGACCAAGATGCAGGTCATCGCGAACATCGACGAGTCGGATGTGGGCCGGATTCGTCGGGGCCAGCCGGTCACCTTCACGGTGGATGCCTACGCGGCCGAGGAGTTCGAAGGCACGGTGTCGCAGATCCGTCTCGAACCGGTGGTCGTGCAGAACGTCGTGACCTACGCCACGGTCATCGACGTGCCAAACAACGAGCTCAAACTGAAACCTGGCATGACGGCCACGGTGACGTTGGAAATCGCCCGGGCCGAGAGCGTGCTCAGGGTCCCGAACGCGGCGTTGCGCTTTCGGCCGACGCCCGACATGTTCGCAGCGCTGAACCAGCCCGTACCTGAGATTCTGCAGCGTGGCGGCAGGGGCGGGGAAGGCCGCGCCGCCGGTGGCGGCGAGGGACGCGGTGGTGGTAGCGGGCAGCGAGCGGGTGGTCCCGGGGGCGGGCCAGGAGGCCCCGGGGGCGGTTTCGCCAACATGAGCGACGCTGACCGACAGGCGATGCGTGAGCGGATGCAGAACATGACGCCTGAGCAACGTGCGGAATTCTTCGGCGGGCGGGGCGGCGGACGAGGGGGCGGTGGTGCTGCCCGTCAGCGGGGCAACCAGAGTACTGAGACGGTGGCCACCGTCGACCGTGGAGCCACAACGATCGACGCGCTGTTCGCGCCGCTGGAGGTCACGGAAACCTCCGGCCGGGTCTGGACCCTCGACGGAGACATGCTGCGTCCGGTCGAGGTGCGCCTCGGTGTGACCGACGGCACCTCCACAGAGTTGCTCGGCGTACGCGGTGGCGGCGGGCGGCGGGCCGTGCGTCAGACGGGTGATCCGCAAATCGCCGAGTTGCGCCAGCAAATCGCCGCGCTCGAGGAAAGCGACGCGCGCCAGAATCTCGAGCGGCTGCTGGAAGGACTCGAGGCCGACGCCCCCGCGCCCGAGGCGGCCCCGATGATGGCGGCGGCACTCTCCGAGGGAGCTACGCTGGTCACCGGTGTCACGACTCCCGAAGGTGGATCAGTGGCCGGTGGGTCGGGAGGGGGCAGTTCGCCGCTCATGCCGCAGTTCGGCCGCGGCCGCCGCCGGTAGACACTGATGGCTGCAAGCATCTCCGTTCGGGAACTCACGAAGGTCTACGATCTGGGCGAGGTGAAGGTGCGCGCCCTGCGCGGGGTAACGGTCGACATCCACGAAGGCGAGTTTGTGGCCGTGATCGGTCCATCCGGTTCGGGGAAGTCGACCTTCATGCACATTCTCGGATGTCTGGATCGACCCAGCACCGGGAAGTACATGCTCGACGGGGACGATGTCTCAAAGCTTTCGAAGAACGCCCTGGCCGCGGTGCGAAACAAGAAGATCGGTTTCGTCTTTCAGGGCTTCAATCTGCTCTCGCGCACCACGGCTCTCGACAACGTCGAGCTCCCGTTGCTGTACAACGGCGACGGTATGCGTGGGAAGGAACGACACCGGCGGGCCAAAGCGGCGCTGGAGTCGGTCGGGCTCAGCGACCGGGCCGGTCATCACCCCAACCAGCTCTCCGGTGGCCAGCAACAACGCGTGGCGATCGCGCGGGCACTCATCAACGAGCCAGCGATTCTGCTGGCTGATGAGCCAACCGGCAACCTCGACACCCGGACCAGTATCGAGGTCATGGATATCTTTCAGCGGTTGAACACCGAGCGCGGCATCACCGTGCTGCTGATCACCCACGAGCAGGATATCGCCGAGTACGGCACCCGGATCATCGCCTTTCGCGACGGGAAGATCGTCAGTGACGAGCAGACCGAGGTGCGTCGCTTGGCCGCCGACGAGGTGGCCGCCTTGCCCCCTGAAGACGACGACGACAACGAGGGACCGGATCCTACCCCCCCGTCGGCACGGCCCATCGAACTCGATCTGGAACTCGACGGTCATCGTCCGCAGCCAACGGAGTAGTGACGCATGTCTTTCTTCATGATTTTTCGGGTGGCGTTGAAGGCGCTGGGCCGCAACAAGATGCGGACCTTGCTGACGATGCTGGGGATGATCATCGGTGTGGCCGCGGTCATCACGATGGTCGCGTTGGGCAACGGCGCGCAGCAGCAAATCGAGGAGCAGGTCCAGTCGGGCGGCACGAACCTCATCATGGTGCGTGCCGGCAACTACAGCCGAGGCGGGGTGAGCGGCGGCATGGGCACATCGCCCAAGCTCAAAGCCAAGGACGTCGCCGCGCTGCGCGAACAGGTGCCGGGTGCACAGTACTTGTCGGCAAGTGTCGGCACTCGCGACCAAGTGGTGGCTGGCGGGCAGAACTGGTTTTCACGTATCGACGGTGTCGATGTCGAGCTTCCGCTCATCCGATTCTGGGACATCCAGTTTGGAGAATTTTTCTCGGAGACCGACGTCAACAGCGCGGCCAAGGTGGCCGTCCTGGGGTCTGTCGTTCGAGACAATCTGTTCGGGGAAGGCGTCGACCCGGTTGGGCAGACAGTGCGTATCCGCAATCAGTCGTTCAAGATTGTTGGAGTCATGGCGCTGAAGGGCTCCGGATCGTTCGGCGAAGACCAGGACGATGTCATCTTCGCACCGTATACGACGGTGCAGCGGAAGCTGCGTGGTCGGGATGGCACGAACATCTCCGGGATCACGATCTCCGCCAGCGACGCGGATCGAATCGAACAGACCACCGCTCAGATCGAAGAAGTCTTGCGCTTCGAACACGAACTGATCCCGGGTCAGGACAACGACTTCATGGTCCGGACGCAGGACGACATGATGAGCATGCTCACCAGCACGACCGAGACCATGACCATGTTTACGCTGGCCATCGCGGTTGTTTCCCTGGTCGTCGGCGGCATCGGGATCATGAACATCATGCTCGTCTCGGTGACTGAACGCACCCGCGAGATCGGCCTGCGGATGGCGGTCGGCGCCAAGGGACAGGACGTCTTGTGGCAGTTCTTGGTCGAAGCGATGGCCCTCAGCGCGGCGGGCGGGCTGCTGGGCGTCGGTCTGGGCTTCGCCATCTCCGAAGGCCTCACGCAGTTCCTGCAGTGGCCGACCAACGTCCCGGCTGACGCAGTGGCCGTCTCGGTCGGTTTTGCCGCCGTCATCGGGATCGTGTTCGGCTTCTACCCCGCGTGGAAGGGCGCCCAGCTGGACCCGATCGAGTCGTTGCGATTCGAGTAGTCTGGGGTTGGGACAACTTGGTCGAAACAGCGTGCGGGCGGCCAAGATGGCGGCTTTTCTTGCCCAGGGGCTTCGTCAAACGATCTGCCGTTTCGACCGGAAGCGGTTCACGTTCTCAAGGGAAGACGACATGCGACCCGTCATGATCGTCACGGCGATTCTTGCGTTAGTCGGCGCGCCGACCGCGTTCGTCTCGGCGCAGGATACGAACTTCTCTGGAAGCTGGACCCTTGATCGCGACGCCAGCGACATCCCGCAGGGCCGTGGCGGCGGGGGCCGGGGAGGTGGCGGGGGACGAGGCGGCCGAGGCGGATTTGGGGGCCAGATGGCCGACGCCTTGGTGATTACGCAGTCAGCCTCCAACCTCACGATCGAGCAGAGCCGGGGCGATGGCAGTCAGACGGTGGAGTACGCGCTCGACGGCAGCGAAACCACCATCGAGCGGGGCCGGGGCGGCGTGCTTACCGTCACCGCCGCCTGGGACGGCGGCACCCTCGTCATCTCCGGAAGCCAGGAGTTGGAAACCCCTCGTGGCAACGTCTCGATCACGCTGACCGAGCTGCGCACGCTCAGCGCGGACGGCCAGACGCTGGTCATCGAGTCGACGCGTGGCACGCCGAGGGGTGAACGGACCATGACGTTGGTCTACCGGAAAGGAAACTAGCAAGCACCGAGGCGCTTTGGCTCACGGATGCCGGAGCCGCTCAAGTAGGGTTCGGACGGACAAGCCGGTCACCGGGTCCACCATCGTCGGAGCAATCTCGGCCAACGGTTCGAGGACGAACGACCGTGAGCGGAATCGGGGATGCGGCAGACACAGGGTCGCTGACTCGACCGTCATCGCTCCGACCAGCACGAGGTCAAGATCAAGGGTCCGTGGCGCCCCAGTGTAGGTACGCACCCGCCCGCGGCGCTGCTCGATATCGAGTAACACCGCGAGGAGACGCTCCGGCCCCTCGCTGGTCAGGCCAACCAGCGCTCCATTCAGAAACAGCGGTTGTGGGGTACCGTCCTCCGGTGGGGTCTCCATCAACGTCGAGACCACGACGTCCTGCAGGACGAGTCTGAGCTCATCGGCCGCGAACGCGAGGTGCGAGGCCCGATCGCCCAGGTTGCTGCCCAACGCCACCGCCACCCGGCGGACCGGGCGATCTCTACCGCTCTCGCCGGGCGCCCCGCCTCGCGTCGGAGGAGCCATCGGCGGAGGGATCACTTCGCGCTCTGTTTTTCCTTGCAGGTGATGCAGGATCGAGTCCAGGGAATCGCGTTCAGCCGGGCCGCGGCCACCGGTTCCCCGCACTCCCGGCACACACCGTACGTCCCCTGCTCTATCCGTGATAACGCCTCTTCAATGGCTTGCAGGATCTTGGCGTCTGTTTGTTTCAGCTTCAACTGAATGTGGACTTCGTTGTGGCCCGTCGCCTGGTCCGCCAGGTCGCCCTGACGACTGCTCGTCCCTTCGGTCGTTTGGACCGGTTTGACACCGGCGCCGGCCGTCACGATTTCCGCACGCTTGTTCAACAGCGAGTCCTTGTACCGTGCCACATCCATCGAAACTCCCTCACGTCGACCCGGCCCGGCGGCCTCGGTCCGCGTTGCCTCGTTGGCCCCCCAACCCCAGGGCGCTACCGTTGACCGTTGGGGACAAGCCACGAATAATATCAGAAAGGCTGCGCAGGTTTCACTCGGCCTGGAGCGTGCTGAGCGGCTTCTTCCGCAGCACGTCGAGACTCGACACGACCCCCACGGTACCGACCACCAGCGCGGTCAAGACCAGACCGCTCACGTTGATCCAGGGCGCCGGGTCCCAGTTGATCTCCAGCAGAAAGCGGGTGAGCCCCCAGGTCAGCCCGAGCGCCCCCACGGACCCGACCAATCCAGCCACGACGCCCAGCGTGCCGTACTCGACCACCAGCATCACCATGATGGTGCGACTGGTCGCCCCGAGAGTTTTGAAAATAGCGGTGTCGTACTGACGCTGATACTTCGTCATGGCCACGGAACCGACCAGAATCAACACCCCGCTCAGCAACGCGATACCGCCGACGATGGTAATGGCCAGTGTGACGGAGTCGAGTATGCGCCGGATGGTCGCAATGACCTCGAGCCCGTCGATGACCGACACATTCGGAAAACCGGCGACGAGGTCTCGCTGCAACCGCGCACGGGCGTCCGCCCCTTCCGGTCCCCGCACGAACGCGATAAAGCTGTGCGGAGCCTGCTCCAGCACGCCGGGTCGAAACAGAAACATAAACCCGCCGCTACGCGTGTCGTCCCAATCGACGGTCCGGACGCTCGACACCGTCGCCGCGACCTCGCGTCCGAGCACGTCGAATCGGATCGTGTCGCCCAGTTCGAGACCCAGCCGTGACCGGACGCTTTCCTCGACCGACACTTCCGCCTGATCGGACGGTGTGTCATCCCAGAACGCGCCATCGACCACGCGCTCGTTGTCTTCGAGCGCCCCTCGATACGTGACCGTATATTCACGGCCCATCCCGCGACGACGTATCTCGCGAACGGTCTCCAGCGTCGTGTTCTCCCCAACCACGCCCGTCACGCGAGCGCGGAGGACCGGGAGCAGGTTCGGCGCGCGTCCGGTCTGCGCCGACAACAGCGCGCCGACGCCATCGGCCTGGTCCTGCTGAATATCGATGAGAAACATGTCCGGCGGGTTGTCACCGATCTCGAGCGCGAACGCATTCACCAAGTTGGCCTGCACGGCGTGGATCCCGATGATGAAGAAGCTCCCCAACCCGACCGCCAACAGGATGACCCGGGTTTGGTTGCCGGGCCGAACCAGGTTGAGCACGGCGTGTCGGAACGCGAAACGGCTTCCGACGCCGAGGGGCTGGATGACTCTGATGAGACCCTGCCCCACCGCATGCAGGACGCCGGCGACCGCGGCAAACCCGCCGCACACCCACAGCCCAGCTTCCCAGGAGGAGGCCTGCCAACTCGCGACCATCAGCAGCCCCCCGGCCAGCAGGATCGCGACCCCGATCTGCGTCCAGTCTCGCGCCCCGGCCGGCAACAGGCCCCAGCGCAGCAGCGCCAGCGGTTTGATCGCCCGCATCTCGAGCAGCGGCCCCAACGCAAACAACAGCGACACGACGATGCCCACGACGAGGCCCTGCGTCACCGCCGACACGGTCAACCCATACGACAGGTCCGCCAGACCGGCTGCCGCGGCGGCCTGGTCGGCGACGGCGGTCGGAATCGCGGCCATCACCCCGCCGGCCATGGCTACTCCGAGGACCGATCCGCCAACGGCCAGGACGGCCACCTGGGTGACGTAGATCGCCAGCACCTGCCCGCCCGTCGCTCCCAGGCATTTGAGGATCGCGACGCTGCGGATCCGCTGCTGCACAAAGACCCGAGTCACGCTCCAGACCCCGATGCCACCCAGAATCAACACGATGAACCCGATCAAGCTGAGGTAGTTCTCCGCTCGCCGCAGGTTAGCAGCGATGCGATCCTCCGTCCGGCGATACGACCGGATACTGACGAACTCATCGCGAAGCGGGTCTCTCAGCGCGCGCACCAGCGGGTCGATCCGCGCGTCCGGCACCCGCAGCAGCAGCTGCCGCTCGGCGCGGGTGCCGAAACCGAGCAGTCCGGTCGCCAGGAGGTCCTCATGGTCGACCAGCACCCGTGGCCCGAAGCTGAACGCCCCCAGTTGTCCCCCTGGTTCGCGCAGGATAACCCCGCGTATCTCGAATGTGCCCTCGCCGATGACGATGTCGTCGCCGACCTGTAGATCGAGTTGTACGAGCAACTCCGGACGCACCAGGGCTCCCCCGCCGGCGAGCAAGTCATGTCGATACGCGACGTCGTCCTGGAGCACGAAGTGCCCGTAGAAGGGGAAGGCGGCCTCCACGCCCCGCAGTTCGACCACCTTGGCCACCGTCTTTGTGAGGTCGGCCGGACGGGCCATGGTGGCGGTCTGGATGGATGCGGTCCGCGTGACGTCGGGCTCGGCCACCAGTGCGGTCTCGATCAGCGCCAGCGCCTCTTTCGACCAGGGCTGACCGGACTCGATCAAGATGTCGGCCGCGGTCAGCGCCCTGGTCTCTGACGTCATGGCGACCCCGACACTCTGGATCACCGAGCGCAGCGCGACAATGGCGCCCACCCCGACCGCCACACAGACAAAGAAAAACCCGAGGCGCCGCCACGAGGCGCGCAGCTCACGTCCAACCATCCGGAACACGAACGTCACACCGCGGCCTCGCGTTCCGGCTCGAGCGTCACCCGTTCTGCCTGACCGTCTCTCATCCGAAGCATGACGTCGGCCGTCGACGCAAGTTCGGTGTCGTGGGTCACCAGCACGATGGTCGTTCGGCGAGCGGTGTTGACCGACTGCAGCAACTCCACGACATGTCTGCCGTTGGCGCTATCGAGGTTGCCGGTCGGCTCGTCGGCGAGCAGAATCGGGGGATCGTTTGCCAACGCCCGAGCAATCGCGACTCGCTGTTGTTCCCCGCCAGAGAGTTGCGCCGGATAGTGGTGAGCCCGGCCCTCCAGGCCGACATCGGATAACAGCGCGGTCACCCGATCCCGCGCATCCGCGGCACCGGCGATCTCCAACGGCACGAGGACGTTCTCGAACGCGGTCAGAGATGGCACCAGGTGAAAGAACTGAAAGATGAACCCGATCTTCCGGCCGCGGAGCCGAGCCAACGCGTCCTCGTCGAGCGCGGTGATCGCGTCACCGTCAATGAGGATCTCCCCCGTGGTCGGGACATCGAGACCGGCGATCAGCCCCAGCAACGTCGATTTTCCGCTTCCTGATGGCCCGACGATCGAGAGATATTCGCCCGCCGCGATCGACAGATCGAGCGGCTGAACGATGGTCAACGGCTCCGTGCCGCTCACGACGGTCTTCGACACGTTACGTAACTCGATCATGCGGTCGACTCGATGGAGCAGTGCGGAAGGCCCTACGGGGCCTCGACGGCCAGAGCGGGAAGCAGCGGCTCGAGCGCCTCTCGCACACGCGCGGCCACGATGAGGGCCCCGTCGAGGTTGGGATGGATGCCATCTGGCTGGTTCAATGCTGGATCCGCAGCCACGCCGACGAGCAAAAACGGCATGAAGGCCACGTCGAACTCTTGGGCCAGGTCCACGAACACCTGACGAAACTGGGTGGTATAGGTAGAACCGTAGTTCGGCGGCGCTTCCATACCTGCCAGCAGCACGGCGATGCCGCGCGCCCTGGCCATTGAGACGATTTCCGACAGATTCTGTTTCATCTGGTCCGCCGGAAGACCACGCAAGCCGTCGTTGCCGCCCAATGCGACGATGACGATGCACACGTCTCCGTCCAGGGCCCATTCCGCCCGACGGAGCGCGGCAGCCGACGTATCACCCGAGACACCGGCGTTGACAACCGTGAAGTCGTACCCCTCGTCGCGCAATCGCCGGTGCAGCAAGGCCGGGTAGGCCTGGTCGGCGTCAAGACCGAGTCCGGCGGTCAAACTGTCGCCAAGCGCGACAATCAACGGACCGCGGTCGGTCGCCGCGATCTCCACCGGGGGCGCCGTCGACGCCGACGGCCTCTCGAACGGCTCGTCGGCGCCGCATCCGACCAGCGTCGCGCACAGAGCCACGGTCCCCGCCACTCGCCATCGCAGTGCCAGCATCGTTCGTTATTATGCAACAGCGCTCAGGATCGGCTCGACCCGGGTCTCCGCGCCAACCAACCGCGGAGCCAGAATCCATACAGGACGACGTTCAGGAGCAACGCCAGCGCCCCGAGCAGGAACTGTTGCTCGCGCGTGAGACCGGCCGGGTACAGCCAGTGCATCACGTAGTGATCGACGAAGTCGCCCTGGTATCCCGCCTCGCCACCGCGGCGCCGCAACGCGACTTCCAGCGGAGTCAGGGGACAAATCGCACCGACCCACTCGATTCCGACCCCCCACGCAAGGGCCGGCAGGTGAACCCATGCGACCCGCGGCGCTTTCCAGACCAGCAGCCCGCCGAATGCCGCGAAGGCGACAAACATCGCGTGCGCGCACACGACGAGATCTGCAAGCCAACCATATTTCACGATCGAGTCCCGTCTCCCCTACCGCGGCGGCGCCCGCGCGCCCGGCACTTGTCTGAGCAGATCCGACGTGTAGAATAGGCTGATTCGATTGGGTTTTTGGCCGCGTCGTTACGAGGTGTCATTCAGATGAATGCAGCCGTGCTCGCCGTCCTCGGTCTCACGATGATGTTCCTCGGCTACCGCTTCTATTCGAAGTTCATTGCCGAGAAGATCTATCAGCTCGATCCAGACTTCGTCACTCCGGCGCACGCCCAGCGGGATGACATCGACTATCTGCCGACAAACCGCGTGGTCCTCTGGGGCCACCACTTCACCGCGGTCGCCGGCGCCGCGCCCATCATCGGCCCCGGCATCGCGGTCATCTGGGGCTGGTTGCCGGCGTTTCTGTGGGTCGTGGTGGGCACCATGTTCTTCGCCGGTGTCCACGATTTCGGCGCCGTCTGGGCCAGTGTGCGAAACAAGGCGCAATCTGTCGGCTCACTGACCGGCGACGTCGTCAGCCCCAGGGCCAGAACCCTGTTCATGGTCGTCGTCTTCGTCCTGCTGATGATGGTCAACGCCGTCTTTGGCGTGGCGATCTCCGACGCGTTTCAGGAGACCCCCAGCAGTGTGATCCCGGCTTGGACGGCCGTCTTCGTGGCGGTCATCATCGGGGTGCTCATCTATCGGATGCATGTGCCGATTCTGTGGCCGACCATCGTTGGCACGGTGATTCTCTACGCTGTCATCTATCTGGGCGAAGCGGTGCCGATTTCGTTGTCGGCCGGGTCCTTCGGCTTGCCCGTGGGCGCGCAGTGGATCTTGATTCTGTTCCTGTATGCGGGGATCGCCTCGCTGCTGCCCGTGTGGCTACTGCTACAGCCGAGGGACTACATCAACGGCATCCAACTGTTTGTCGGTCTGGGTCTGCTCTACGGCGCGGTGCTCATCGCGAATCCCACCATCGTGGCGCCGGCCATCAACCCAGACTTGCCAGCCTCCGCACCGCCACTCTTCCCGCTCTTGTTCGTGACCATCGCCTGTGGCGCCATCTCCGGGTTCCACGGGTTGGTGGGCTCCGGGACGACCTCGAAACAGCTCGACAAAGAGACTGATGCCCGCTTCGTCGGCTATCTCGGCTCCACCGGGGAAGGGGCCCTCGCGCTCGTCGCCATCATCGCCGCGACCGCCGGCTTCGCGTCGCTGGCCGACTGGCGGCTGATGTATTCAGAATTCGGAAACGGCGGCATGGCCGCGTTCGTGCAAGGCGGCGCCCGCGTGGTGGCGTCTGGCGTCGGCATTTCCGAGCAGTTCGCCGCCACCCTGCTGACGGTGATGGCCGTGCTGTTTGCCGGGACGACCATGGACGCCGGGGTCAGACTACAGCGCTACATCGTGCAGGAGTGGGGCACCATCTACCGTATCCCGGTGCTGCAGAACGGATACGTCGCCACGGGGATTGCGGTAACGGCGTGCCTCCTGCTCGCCTTCGGGGCAGGTGGATCGAGCGGAGAGGGTGGCATGTTGATCTGGCCGCTCTTCGGAACGACCAACCAGTTGCTGGCGGGTCTGACCCTGATGGTGATCAGCGTGATGCTGGTGAAGCTCGGACGACCGGTCCGCTACACGTTGATTCCGATGGTATTCATCACCGTGGCGGCGCTCGGCGCCGCCCTGGTGCAGCTCACGACCCTGTATCGGGAGGGGGGCATTCTCTACCCGCTGCTGTGGATCGACGTCGTCATCGTGCTCCTCGCTATTCTCGTCATGCTCGAGGCGTCGTCCGCGTTCCTCCGCGAGCGCCGAGCCGCGGCGGCCGGCGCGGCGGCCTAACGAGTCAGGAGTCACCATCAAGGGCCCGATGGCGAGTGCGAAGGGGCGTCTGGGCCGTCTCAAGGCTCTGCTCGAGGAGTTCTACGTCTCGCCGTATCGCGGAGCGCTGGCACGGGCTCGACGCGAGGAAGACGACTTGTTCATGTTGTTCGTCTTCGCGGAACTCATGGGTGTTCCCAATCCGGCGGCGTATTACACACTTGAGCTCCAGCCCCTGCTATTGGAGCGCTTTCACGAATGGCACCAGCGCCAAGGCATGGAGCACTCGCCACTCGACGGTTTCCGCTGCTGCTAGGTTTCCTGACGAGGCGTTCGTCTGGCGGCGTTGCTGCGTCGGTCACAGCCCGCCTGGCTGCTCCCTCCTTGCGCCTTGCCAGACGAACGCCTCGTCAGGAAACCGGTTCTGCGGGAGGGGCGGTGACCTGTCGTGCTTGACGATCTTCTGACGCACGCGTTGCTGTTTGTCGGGGGTAAGGGGGGCGTTGGCAAGACGACGACCGCGGCATCGCTCGCGCTTGTCGCGGCTGCCCGCGGGAGACGATGCCTGCTGGTTTCCACCGACCCGGCGCACTCCTTGGCCGACCTGTTCGGTCGGTCCATCGGCAATCGCACCACCGAGTTGTGCCCCTCCCTGTGGGCACTCGAGATTGACCCCGATCGTCAGGCCGACGAGCATCTGGCCACGGTGAAGGCACGCATGAAGGGGCTGGTGCACCCGCGTTCCTTCGCCGAGATCGACCGCCAGCTCGACCTGGCGCGGTTGGCGCCAGGCACGATGGAGGCGGCGATGCTCGAACGCGTGGCCGAGATCATGGCACTGGCCGGGAGCGAGTACGACCAGGTCATTTTCGACACGGCACCGACCGGGCACACCGTGCGGCTATTGTCGTTGCCGGAGGTGATGGCGGCCTGGACCGACGGGCTTCTCGGGCACCGGCAGCGCTCGGCCCAACTCGGCTCGGCCCTTCGCCACCTCGGTGGCGGGCGGGTCAAGGGCGATGATCTGTCGATGCTGGACGCGGCAGAGGACCACGACACGGGTGGCCGCGATGCGCAACTGAATGACCTACTGCAGGCCCGTCGACGGACGTTCGTCCGAGCCCGGGAGCAACTGCTCGACGCGAGTCACACCGCCTTCCTGCTGGTCCTGAACCCGGACCGACTGTCCGTGCTGGAGACCCTCAAGGCCCACGACATGCTCACGCGGTTCTCGGTCCCGGTCTCGGGACTCATCGTCAACCGCGTCTTGCCAGACGACGCCGACGGTCAGTTTCTCGAGGCCCGGCGTCGGCAAGAAGCGCGACATCTGGAGGAGATCGACCGCGTCTTCGCGACATTGCCCCGGGTGCGGGTCCCGTTGCTCCCGGACGACGTCCACGACATGGACACGTTGCGCCACCTAGGACACACCATCCTCGGACCCGTTTCCTCGTGACCCAGCGTTTTCACTCGGAGCGCCGCCCCATGGCCAGGGCGCGCGACAATGCGCGCCCCGCGGGCCCGGAGTGGGGCTATGGGCCCCCGCGAGGGCCCGCGTGGGGTTCGGGGCGCAGCCCCGTCTAGCTAATGCTCCGGTCGGCGTAGTGATTCCATCCAAAGGCCTCTTTGAGCGCCATCGCGAAATCAAAACCGTGTTGCTCGCTGTCGGTAAGTGCCAGGTTGAACTGCGCCGGGAACACAGCGTGCCCCTCGTACTCCTCGTTCCAGGAACCGACAGAGTAGATCGGCGCCGGAAGGGCCTCGGTGCCCAGCGCGCCGGGCCATTCCTGGGGCAAGTAGCCCTCTTCGTGATGACGAATGAGCAATTTGAGGTAATTGGCAAAAGCCTGTCGCGTGGTGCTCAAAGTCGGCATCCCGTGCTTGGCGAATCCACCGGCCAGACTCGGAATAATCAGGACCTTCTGGCTGGTAAACGCATTCTCAAGACCGCGCATCGCTACCGTCGCCCGCTCCAGTCGTAGCCGCTGGAGCGCCCCGTAGGACTCGTTCAAAGAGAACGGCGCCGCACTCGTTTTCAGGTTGGCGGCATGATAGGCGTGAACCGCATCGAACAGCGCGCCACGTCTGAGTCGATCCGGCGACGGCGTGGTCGTGGACGCCAGGGGCAACAGCTCGTCACCCACCAGATAGGGCGGCGCCCCGTACACCCGCCCGAACGCCTCCCTGGCCTGCGAGACGACGGTCGTCATCTGCCTGAACTCGACGATGTCGTCCGGGTTCAGCCCCCATGCGTGGGACGCGAAGAGAAACACGACCGGACGCCCGTCAAGCAGGAACACGCGTGTGGGGTACTGATCCCGAGCCTCCACCAGGGTCTGGGCCATGGCTGCGAAGTCCCCCACGAGGGTGTCGCGCACGGCGGTCGAGCGGAAGTCCACGCGGCCGCCGACATGGGGGAGCGCGAGCGCCGCCTCGTACAGCAACGAGACGTAGCGGGTGGCTGCATTGTCTGCGGAGAAGTAGCCGGCCTGGTAGTTCGGCAGGATAGTCGGGGTCACCCGGTGGGGAATCCAACTCAGCGCGTCGACGGTGATTCCAAACTCGTTCTTCAGGCGGTTGAACTCAGACTCGACCACGGGATCATTGGAGAGGTAGTCCCCTCCCAGATACCGAACCGTCTGCTCCAGCAGGGGACGCCGGATGTGGTCGTACCACCCGTAGTGCCACCCGACTGTGATCGGTCGCCGCACCGGCACGGCCGGCACGGCAGATGTCGAAACGGCATGGATCACCGCGTCAACCGCATCCTGGCCGATGACGCCTCGACCGAAGACATCGGCGCGAGTGTCAAACCCCGTATTGGGCTCTATCGCGAACCCGCGTGAGGTGAAGAGCGCCTGCTCCATCACCCCCACGTCGCCGGCGCCGAGCCACCCATCTCCGTTGACGTCCACGACATGGGAGGCCAATGTGACCGCGTCGGGCGCCTGCGCTTGAACCAGTCTGCCCCCGGCCGCTCCTGCCAGCCCCATGGCGCCGAGGCGCAGAAACAACCGTCGATCGGGACGAGGTGCCGTCATGTCAGTGGGGAGAAGATGAGGATGAGCGCGTCGCGGCGTGTCCAGACGAGGCGGCGGACTCACGCGAGTCTGCCCTTGACGCCAGTAGCCCGTGGCGAACGCCCCGCGGCATTCGAACCGCGCTACATCACGGTTGAATTGCTAGTACCGATAGTGCTCCGGTTTGTACGGACCATCAACCTTCACTCCGATGTAGTCGGCCTGATCCTGTGACAGGGTCGTCAGCTTCACACCAAGATGGTCAAGATGGAGCCGCGCCACCTTCTCGTCGAGGAGTTTGGGGAGCATGTACACCTGCTTCTCGTATTCTCCGGTGTTCTCGTGGAGCGCCACCTGGGCCAGCACCTGATTGGAGAACGATGCGGACATCACGAAACTGGGGTGGCCGGTCGCGCATCCGAGATTCAGGAGCCGTCCCTCCGCCAGCACCATGACGCTGTGTCCATCGGGAAAGCGCCACTCGTCGTACTGCGGCTTGATGTTGATGTGCTGCATGCCCGGGACCTTCTTGAGGCCGGCCATGTCGATTTCATTGTCGAAGTGTCCGATATTGCCGACGATGGCCTTGTCTTTCATCCTCGCCATCTGATCGGCCGAAATGATGTCCTTGTTGCCCGTCGTCGTCACGAAGATATCGGCCCGGTCCAGCATCGCCTCGAGCGTGTTGACCTCGTAGCCCTCCATCGCCGCCTGCAACGCGCAAATCGGATCGACCTCGGTGACCACCACACGGCAGCCCTGGCCACGCAGCGCCTGCGCGCACCCCTTGCCCACTTCGCCGAAGCCGCAGATCAGCGCGACCTTGCCGCCGAGCATGACGTCGGTGGCCCGGGCGAGCCCATCAGGCAGTGAGTGGCGACAGCCATACACATTGTCGAACTTGCTCTTGGTCACCGAATCGTTCACGTTGATGGCCGGGAACAGCAGCGTGCCGGCTTCCATCATTTCGTAGAGGCGATGAACACCGGTGGTGGTCTCTTCACTCACGCCCCGGATGCCCGGACTGATGCGCTGCCAATACGTCTTGTCTCGCGCCTGCAGATTCCGTAGCAGGTCCAAAATGACGCCCCATTCCTCCGGCTCGGTCTCCGGGTCGAAGCTCGGTATTTCGCCGAGGTTCTCGAACTCGTACCCTTTGTGCACCAGCAGCGTCGCATCCCCACCGTCATCCACGATCAGCGCCGGTCCTCCACCGTCGGGCCAGACCAAGGCTTCGTTCGTGCACCACCAGTACTCCGACAGCGTCTCCCCTTTCCAGGCGAAGACGGGGATCCCTTGTGGGGCTTCCGGGGTGCCGCCGGTCTCGGGTCGCCCGACCGCGACCGCAGCCGCGGCGTGGTCCTGAGTCGAGAAGATGTTGCACGACACCCAGCGCACGTCGGCGCCCAGGTCGGCCAAGGTCTCGATCAAGACGGCCGTCTGCACCGTCATGTGGAGGCTCCCCATGATTCGAGCCCCCGCGAGAGGCCGGGCGCCCGCGTACTCCTCGCGCAGGGCCATCAGCCCCGGCATTTCCTGCTCGGCAAGCCGAATCTCATTACGCCCGAATGTCGCCAGCGACAGATCCGCAACCTTGAACGGCTCGCGTCCGGCCCGAGTGGCCTCCTCAAACGCGTGAGCCTTCTCCACTGCTGTGGGCCCCATTCATCTCTCCTCTCGTCTCCGCGCCACCGGTCCCAGCCTGTCGACGCAGGACCGGTCGGGCGACGGAGCGCGTATCCGTATCGTTGGTAATCGGAGGCTCGTCAGAGCCTATCCACGAGCGCCTGAAGTCGGCGCATATTGAACCGCCACGCGGTCACAGCCCGCATTGGCGCGCATGCACAAATCGAAGCGGTTATTGTAACCCGAGACTACGACCGGGGTAGCCCGCTCGACGAGCCCAGCCCGGTGACGGGCTCATTCGTCTCCGACGATACCCAGATACGGGTGGTGGACATAAACCCGCGAGAACGGCTCGTCTGGGGTGAAGTGACGGGCGATAGTCCCGGCCGGGTCGAAAAACCACTCCCCGAGCGGACGGTCGCGCTCCCCACTGTCGAACCAGCCCCAGGGCGGGCGCGGGTCCACAGCGTGTCGTAGAGCGAAACCAGGTCATAGCCCACCGACTCGCCCGACACCTGGCTCCTCGGACCGGCCGGTGTACCGATAGATGACGAAACCCTGATCGGCCGAACGGAACTGAGCGTCATCGCCCACATACGCTTCTATGCCATGACCGTTCGGCTCGATGAACAGTTCCACGCTCTGCCCTCGCACCGTCGCCCGTTCGACTCCACGCGGTCCCGCCCCGGTCGGGGTGTACTTGAGGAATTCGTTGTGGGCCAGCGTTTCGACTCGTCGCACCTGCCCGAATCGCGGATCCGAACCATCTTTCGAGGCCACGACAAGCACGCCCTCCCTGTCGTTCTCGTGGGCGAGCACCGCGTCCTGCGACCGACCGGTCGGATCGAAGTCCCCCACCCGACGCGTGCCGCGCTCGTTGCCACCTTTGTAGTCACGCGGATGAAATGCCGCGTAGATGACGAAGTAGTGCGTGCGGGTCTCTGACACTGCGTAGTACACCCACGCCGGCAGCCGTCGTTGCTCGTCGGCCGCGTTCACCCAGTTGTTGTCCCCCCGCCAATCCCCATCGAAGTCGAACGCGGTGATGTAGTCGAACCGAGGGTCCGGCCCCAACGCCTGATAAAACGTCGGCGCCAACCGGACGGCGATGTCATGGTCGCGGTCGACCCGGGTGTTGGCCCGCAGCCCCGGCACGGGGTCGGGGACATCGCCCACGGGGGTAGCGCCGCCCGGTACGTCCCGTACGGTGTCCGACTCGGCCTCCGCCGTCACCGGCTCGGGCGGCGGCAACACCTCGAGGCGCGCGTGCGCCCGCCGGAATGCTTCGCTGTCAGCCCGCAAACCGGTCGTGGCCGAGAGCTCACCGACCAGTCCACCCAGATACTCGATCCGTTCACCGGGGCTGGGATGAGACGAAAAAAAACGGTCGACCGCGTTGGGGTCGCGCTCTCGCAAGGCCGCGACCTTCTCAAAGAACGAGATCATGCCGTGCGGCGCGTGCCCGGCGTCCGCGATGTTGCGGACACCGAGCCGATCGGCCTCGCGTTCCGCGTCGCGAGAGAACTTCATGAACGTGCCGCCAGCCACCAGTTCGGCTGCCAGGCCCCCGACGTCTGCCGCTCTGCCGGTCCCCAACAGCGTGCCGAGCAACCCGAGACCCACATTGGCGATCTGGGCCCGTCGCATCTGATCGACGCCATGACGGGCCACCACGTGCCCGATCTCGTGGCCCAACACCCCGGCCAGCTCGCTCTCGTCGTCCGCCGCCTCGATGAGCCCTCGATGCACGTAGATGAAGCCGCCCGGCAGGGCGAACGCGTTGATTTCCGGGCTATCGACTACCTTGAAGGTGTAGGTCAACTCAGGTCGCCCCGACACGGCCGCCCGTGCCCCGCCCAGCCTCACGACATACCCGTTGACCTCCTCGTCATCGAGCAGCTGGAGGTCCCGCTCCATCATCGTCGCCGCTTCGCGACCCAACTCGATTTCCTGCTCGTCGCTGACACCGCCGAACAGCTGTGCGACAGCCGGCTGTGGTGCACATAGCACCGCGGCGACGCCGACCGCGCTCACGCGTGCGTTCCAGGGCATAGAACGCTCCGTTAGGGAATCTGGTACGCGCGGAGATCGAACTCGGGCAGGACGGCCAGCAGGTGGTCGAAGATGTCTGATTGGATGGCCTCGTAGTTGACCCAGTTCTGGTCCCGACTGAACACATACACCTCGATCGGCACACCGTGGGGCGTGGGTGCAAGCTGACGGACCAGAAACGTCATCTCCTGGTGTATGTCGGGGCGATGCCTCAGGTAGGCGACCGTGTAGGCGCGAAAGGTTCCGATGTTGGTCAGCCGCCTCGGGTGCACCGCGGTCGACGACCCTTCGTCGTGCCCGCCGTTCCACGTGTCGATCTCCTGCCGTTTCTGGGCGAGGTAGTCGGCCATGTAGGGCACGCGTGTCAACCGGGTCAGGAGCGCGTCGTCACAGAACTTGATGGAGTTGAGGTCGAGATGGATCGCGCGCTTGATCCGCCTTCCCTCGGACTCGGCCATCCCTCGCCAGTTCTTGAACGACTCGCTGATCAGCGCATAGGTCGGGATGGTTGTGATGGTCTTGTCGAAGTTCTGTACCTTGACGGTGGTCAAGGCCACTTCCAGGACGTCCCCGTCGGCGCCGTACATGGGCATCTCGATCCAGTCGCCGCGCCGCACCATCTGGTTGGCCGAGAGTTGGATGCCGCCGACGAACCCCAAGATGGGATCCTTGAAGATGAGCATCAGCACGGCGGTCATCGCCCCGAGGCCGCTGAACAGCAGCGCCGGGGACTCATCCATCAGAATCGAGAGCGCGGCAATGCCGGCCAGGCCGTAGAGCACCAGCTTGACCACCTGCGCGAAGGTGGTCAGCGGCAACCGTTCACCAAAACGGGTCACTCGGATGAGGTCGACGAGAGCATTGAGCGCACCGTCCAACACGGACACGACGACCACGATCATGTAAAGCAGGCACGCGGCTTGGACGAGCGTCGTCGCGGTCACGCCGACGCTCAGGACGCCCGGCGCGCCCAGGTAGATCACGAGCGCCGGGGCGAGGTGAGCCAATCGGTGAAACACCCGACGTTCGGCGACCACGTTGTCCCACTGCGTCTCGGTCCGCTCGGTAAGGCCGACCACGGCGCGCACCAGCACTCGCTTGGCGACCAGGTCCGCGACCAGCGCCAGCACCAGGACCGCGAGGACCCCACCGCCAGTAGCGCCCAACGCGGCCAGACCGGGCTCAACGCCCAACTCGACCAGCCAGTTCTCAAACACGCTCTGCATAGGGATGTCTTGGTCCGATCCGCCGGCCGCTCACGGCCGGGCGATGCGATACAGCTTCGACTGCGTGCGGAGGATCACGCTACCTCGAGCCACCGCTGGCGTAGCCAG